>JBJXGK010000129.1:0-9772 GCA_046153705.1 Gemmatimonadaceae bacterium | reverse complement strand
GGCGGGCGCCCTTCTTGCTGTGCACCATTCCGGACCGGACCTCAGAGCGCGGCCAACTCCCCGCCGCAGCGTTCGCAGTACCACTCGGTCGGGTAGTTCAGCGTGCCACACTCCTGGCACTTGAGCGTCTTGATGGCCTGCGACGTGCGCGGTGTCGGGCGTCCGAGCGGTCCAGAATCCGGGTCAGCGTCGAGGGACGCGCCGGGCTGATTGGAGACCCGCGGCACGATGGGCGCGCCTGGGCCGGCGGAGGTCGGTTGCTGCACCGGTCGCGAGGGACGCGGCGGTGGCGGCGGGTCCGTGTTGACCGGTGTCGAACTGCGACCCACTACCGAGTTCAAGAACGCCAGTTCGTCGAACGACGGTCCGGCGCTCATCGGCGCCGGCGGCTTGGCAGACGGACGCTCCACCACCGGGGCTGCCGACGAGCGTTCGATGATCGGCGACGCGGACGGACGCTCGACGATCGGCGCCGTGTGCACCGCGGACGGCCGCGGCATCGGCGCACTGGCCGCCTCGATGACCGCCGCGATGTCCGCTGCGAGGTTCGGCATCGGGGCCGGATTCGGGATGGCGGCGGAGACTCGGGGTGCCCGGGCGGAAGCGGCAGCCGGTGCCGGCGCCGATGGATGCTCGAGTGCGAGCTCCGGCGCCGCGTGGGCAGCGGGCGCAACCACGGGAGGCGCGACCACGGGAGGCGCGACCGGCGCCGCCGGGGCCGGGGCCGACGCCGACGCCGGCTCGGGGATCGGTGCGACCGCTTCGAGCTCTTCGGCCACCAGCGCGCGCAACGCCTCGCTCCCGCGCGCTTCATGCAAGAGCCCCCGCACACGTTCGAACGACGCCTTCCTCTCGTCACGCTCGCGTTCGATCTTCGTGATGCGGGCCGAGATCTCCTTCAACATCTTCGCCCAGTCCGCGGGCTCATACTCGCCCACTTCGGCGCGCAACTCACCCTCGACGCGCTCCTCCGTCGCCGCGGCCAGGCGCTGCTCGATCTCCACGACCGCGGCCTCGTCCGCACGCAGCGTCTCGCCGAGCGCCTCTGCCTCAGTGGACGCACGAACGTGCAGGTCGGTGAGTTTGGTGAGGTATTCGTTGCGAAGACGCGAGAAGACGTGCTCAGGCGTCGCACCACGGCGCGACTCGAGCTTCTCGAGATACCCCTCGTGTTTTCGCTTCTCCGCGAGGAGGGCGTCGAGCGCGGCGATCCGCGCCTGGTCGGACTGTCCCATCGGCGATCCCTAGAGTGGCGTGCAGGTCCTACCCCGAAAGATATCGGTCGGAGCCAGCGCGCAACGGGCGAGCAGCCTACGCGCCCAGCTCGTAGACGATCCGACCGCCTACGATGGTACGGACGGCCTGCCCGCGTAGTGTCCGGCCGCCGTACGGGGTGTTCCGGCCCTTCGACTTGAACCGACTGGGGTCGACCGTCCACTCGCGCGTCGGGTCGAACACCGACACGTCCGCGAGGCTGCCCTTGGCCAACGTACCGCCCGGGAGCCCGAAGACCTTCGCCGGCAGGCAGGCCATCCGGTTCACCAAGTCGTTGAGCGACAGGATGCCCGGCTCCAGCAACCACGTGACATTCACGCCAAGCGCGGTCTCCAGTCCCACGATGCCGTTGGGGGCATCGGCGAACTCGCGCTCCTTCTCGTCGTAATGATGCGGCGCGTGGTCGGTCACGAGCAGGTCAATGGTGCCGTCCTTGAGCCCCTGCTGCAACGCCTCGACGTCGCGCGGGGTGCGCAGCGGCGGGTTCATCTTGGCGTTGGTGTTGTACCCCTCCACCGCCTCTTCCGTGAGGGAAATGTGGTGACTGCACACCTCGGCCGTCACGCGCACGCCCTGATCCTTGCCCCAGCGCACGAGATCGACGGAGCCCTTGGTGCTGAGGTGACACAGATGGATGTGTCCTCCGGTGAGCTTCGCGAGCAGGATGCACCGGATGACGTCGATCTCCTCGGCTTCACCGGGGATGCCTTTGAGCCCGAGCCGCGCCGACACGATGCCTTCGTGCATCGAGCCGCCGTGCGCGAGCGCCATCACTTCGCAGTGCTCGACGACCGGGATCCCGAAGGTCTGCGCATATTCGAGCGCGGTGCGCATGAGATGCGAGTTCTCGACCGGCTTGCCGTCGTCGCTGACCGCCACGGCACCGGCGGCGACCATCTCGCCGAACTCGGCCAGCGTCTCGCCTTGCTGTCCGAGGGAGATCGCGCCGTACGGATACACGCGGGCGAAGCCGGCCGCCTCACCCTGCCGCTTCACGAAGCCCACGGTGGCCTGATTGTCCGTGACCGGCTTGGTGTTCGGCATGGCGCAGACACCAGTGAAGCCGCCGGCGACGGCGGCGTGTGCGCCGGTGGCGACCGTCTCCACGTCCTCGCGGCCCGGCTCACGCAGGTGCACATGCACGTCGATCATGCCGGGCGCGACGACGAGCCCCTTGCAGTCGACGCGTTCGGCGCCGTCCGGGCCGGCGATCGTGCCCCCGATCGACTGCACCTTTCCATCGACGAGCAGCAGGTCGCCGACCGCATCGAGCCCCTGTGAGGGATCGACGAGGCGGCCACCGGTGAGCAGCAACGGACGGGTCACGAGGCGCCTCCCTTGGCAGCGTCGGCGAGGCTCGCCTTCTGTCCGGCGAGCAGATAGAGCACGGCCATCCGCACGGCGACGCCGTTGGTGACTTGATGGAGGATCACGGAGTGCGGCCCGTCGGCCACATCGGAGTCGATTTCAACGCCGCGGTTCATTGGACCGGGATGGAGGATGATCAGGTCGCGCGGCGCCCGTTCGAGGCGCGCGCGGGACACGCCGAAGACGCGATTGTACTCACGCAACGACGGGATGTAGCCGAGCTCCATGCGTTCGAGCTGCAGCCGAAGGACGTTCAGGGCGTCGGCCCACTCGATGGCCGCCTCGACGCGATCGAACACCTCGACGCCGAACTCCCGGATCGCACCGGGCAGCAACGAACGCGGACCGCAGACCGCGACCTCGGCACCCATCGCCTTGAGGCCCCAGATGTTCGAGCGAGCGACCCGTGAATGCAACACGTCGCCGACGATGCAGACGCGCTTCCCCTCGAGCGTGCCGAAACGGTCGCGCAACGTGAGCAGGTCGAGAAGACCCTGTGTGGGATGCTCGCAGGTGCCGTCGCCGGCGCTGATCACGTTCGACTCGATTCGTTCGGCGAGGAACCGCGCGGCACCCGAGCCGGGGTGCCGCACGACGACCATGTCGATCCGCATCGCTTCGAGGTTGCGGGCAGTGTCGACCAAGGTCTCACCCTTGGTGATACTGGACGCCGACGCCGCCACGTTGACCGTGTCGGCCGACATGCGTTTCTCGGCGAACTCAAACGAGATCCGGGTGCGCGTGGACGCTTCGAAGAACAGGTTCACCACGGTCATGCCGCGGAGCGTGGGGACCTTCTTGATCGTCCGCTCGGAGATTTCCTTCAGCGGCTCGGCGACGTCGAGGATCGTGGTGATCTGCTCCCGCGTGAGGCCGCGGAGCCCGATGAGATCCTTGCCGAGGACGGTCACGCCGAGCCGCCTCGCTTGCCTTCGATGACGACGACTTCGTCGCGCCCGTCGAGCGCTGGCACGAGGACGTCGACGCGGCCGCCCTTCCCGACCTCGAGCTTCTTGCCGACCACATCGGCGTGGATGGGGAGCTCACGTCCTCCACGGTCGACGAGCACCGCGAGCTGGATCCGCGCCGGGCGACCGAAGTCCGCGAGTTCATCGAGCGCCGCGCGGATGGTGCGGCCGGTGAAGAGGACATCGTCGACGATCACGACGACCTTGCCCTCCAGCG
This sequence comes from Gemmatimonadaceae bacterium, assembly GCA_046153705.1. GTDB lineage: Bacteria > Gemmatimonadota > Gemmatimonadetes > Gemmatimonadales > Gemmatimonadaceae > Pseudogemmatithrix. Next base: position 5,944 of record JBJXGK010000129.1, on the reverse strand, counting down.
CGACCGGCAGATGCGTCTTGCCTACGACGGGACGCGGGCCCACGCTCTGGAGGTCATCGCGGTAGAGCGTGATGTCGAGCGCGCCGCGCGGGATCTCCACGCCTTCGCGTTCCTTGATGACGTCACCGATGCGGTCGGCGATCTGCACACCGCGGCGCTGGATGCCGACGAGGATGAGGTCGTCGGTGCCGTCGTTGAGTTCGAGGATCTCATCGGCCATGCGAGAGATCGTCCGCGCGACGGCGCGCGCGTTGAGGACTACGGTTGGGGCGTCAGGCACGCCCCAAATATGCGACGGCGAGGCATCGAACGGGAGCGCTGGGCTCCCATCCGCCGCGGCCGAATCAGGCGGCCTGCGAGTTCCGCACGGCCTGCTCGCGACGTGCGAGGTACACCTTTTCGCGTCCGGGCCCGAAGACCTCGCGGTCCATGGGACGACGGATCACGCCGATGAGGCGCCCCTGGTCGTCGAACAGCTGCACCTGATTGTCTGAGATTCTGGTCACAATATCTTCCATGAGTTCACTCCTGCGTTCACACCTTCTGACACCACCCACGAGCGAAAGGTTTGCCGGGTGGGTCACGCGCGTGTGACGAACGAGCCGCAAACGCGAAACGGCAGGCCTCCTCCAGGAGACCTGCCGCTCGACGGACGGGGTGGGATTCGAACCCACGGTACGCTATTAACGTACACACACTTTCCAGGCGTGCGCCTTAAACCACTCGGCCACCCGTCCCTGGGAAGGCGTCGGCGACGCCTCCGCAAACGACGACGCGCCGGGCGAACCCAGCGCGTCGGGTGCTACACGGACAGAGTGAGATTCGAACTCACGATACCGTTGCCGGTATGCCGGTTTTCGAGACCGGTGCCTTCAACCACTCGGCCATCTGTCCAGAGGTGCAGAAGGCGAAAATTAGAGGGCTGAAGGCGGAGGGTCAACGGGTGAAGGGAACGAAAACACCTCGGTGATCGCTTGAAACGCCATGACATTCGCATCCTCTGTCCGCGACTTCACGCGCCTCGGCGCTCCGTTCCTCGTCGGGCTCTTCCTCGCCTCGCCCTCGTTGGGCGCACAGGCGACAGCGACAGACTCTTTCCCCCGCCCTGATCGGCCGGTCTCGCGCATCGTGGCGCCGCGCTGGGTGGCGGAGGACCGGCGCGACGCCTTCGGTGAGGCCGAACAGGTCATGAAGGCGCTGCGGATCGGGCCCGGTATGCGGGTGGCCGACATCGGCGCCGGCGACGGCTACTACGTGCAGCGGCTCGCCGAGCGGGTGGGCCCCTCAGGTCTGGTGTTCGGTGAGGACATCGAACCGCGGTACCTCGAGTTGTTGCGTGACCGGGTGGAATCCGCCGGCTGGAAGAACGTGCGTGTCATCGAAGGGACGGCCGGCGACCCGGCGATCCCGGCAGGCTCGATCGACGTCGCACTCATGATCCACATGTATCACGAGATCACCGAGCCGTTCGCGTTGTTGCATCGCCTTGCCCCCGCATTCCGTGCGGGTGGGCGTCTGGCGGTGCTCGATCTCGACGGTCCGACCGACCAGCATGGCACGCCGCCGCGGCTCCTCGCCTGCGAACTCGGCGCGCTCGGCTATGAGCGCGTACGACGCGAAGTGATGGCCGACGGTGCGTACCTGATCATCTTCCGGGCACCGGACGAAGCGACCCGAACGAAGAACGCGACTGAAGTGCGCGCGCGCGTCTCGAAGGCCAGTTGCAAGGCGTAGCGCACGGAGTGTCGGCTCGGCGACCGCCGCGCGAGTCAGATCTGACGGCGATCGCGGAAGAACTTCGTCAGTAGCGCGGCGGATTCCGCCTCACGCACCCCGCCCCGCACCTCGCAGCGGTGATTGAGCTTCGGGTGGCGCAGGAGATCGCCCACCGAGCCCGACATCCCCGCCTTGTCATCCCATGCGCCGAACACCACACGACCCACGCGAGTGAGCACGACAGCGCCCGCGCACATCGCGCAGGGTTCGAGCGTGACGTAGAGGGTCGCGGTGGTCAGCCGAGTGTCGCCGATGGCATACGCGGCGGCCTTGAGTACGCGCATCTCGGCGTGTTGCGTCGCGTCCTTCCCGCCGACCATCGCATTCCCACCTCGAGAAACGACCGCCCCATTGTGGACGACGACGGCGCCCACGGGCACTTCGCCCGCGCGCGCCGCCTTCTCGGCTTCCTTGAGAGCCTCGCCCATCCACCAGGCATCTTCCGCTTCGCGGTTCGCGAAGGTGATGGGCGCAGTCATGTGGGGCTCCAGTCGTAGTGCTCGTCGAGGAACGCGAGCAGCGCCGTCACCAATGCCTCGGCGAACGCGGTCCGAGCCGCGGCGGTATCGCGCACGCCGGTGAAGTGACATTCGAGTTGCACCGCGTCCACGCGACCGCCGGCGAGGGATCCATGGCGGGCGGTGTTGTGTCCGCCGCTGAAGTAGCTCTCCCCCGGAAGCGGCGCGGGATCGGTGGCGGACGGCACGGCCGGATAGCCTAGCAGCGCGAGTCGTGTCCCCAGTGCACGTGGCCCTCTCAGCAGCGCAACGCCGCTGTCGCCTGCTGCCGAGGTCGCATCGAGCCCGGCGACGCTGCTCGCGAAGAGCAACGGACGCAGCTGGACGTCGGGCAGTCGGAGGTTCGCCGCCGAGAGCAGATACCCGAGTTCGAGCCGCGGCACCGCGTGCGCGTGTCCGTGGAGGTCGATCACCAGCGCGCGTGAGTGAAGCCGGAGTGCGCGGGCTTTGGCAGAGTCGATCCGTTCATGGAAGAGCGTCCACAGCGGGAAGAGCGGCGCATAGTCGTCGGTGGCCTCACCCTGATCGCGATTCGCGTCGAACTTCCGGCGGTGCAGCCGATTGATGATCACGAAGGGGCGCTTCCCGACGCGTCGCTCGAACGCCGCCGAGATCTCAATGGCCAAGGCCTGCGTGTTGGCGTCGTTGGTCGTTTCGCACCCCGCGCAGTCCCGATCGGGCAACTCCGTCGGCGCGAGGTCTCCGCCGTGCGGTGCGATGAGGACGAGGGGGACTGTGCCGTCGCCGCTGCTGACCCAGCCGCTCACATCCAGTGGCAGCGGCGTACCCGGATCCGGGCGGGGCGGCGGCATGACCGACGCCCCGTCCGCCGGCGTGCAGCCGGCGAGCAGCACGAGCAGGAGGAGGCCTCTCACGCGGTGACGAACTCGATATGATCTCCTGCCGCACGTGCGATGATCGCGTCGCCATCCTTGAACTTCCCTTCGAGCAGCGCGATCGCCAGCGGGTTCTGCAGGTACCGCTGGATCGCCCGCTTGAGCGGCCGCGCGCCGAACGCCGGCTCGTAACCTTCGGTCGCGATGAGCGCCTTGGCGCTGTCGTCGACTGTGAGGGTGATCTTCTTCTCGGCGAGCAGTGCATCGAGTCGCTTGAGCTGCAGCGCGACGATCGCGCCGATCTGCTCCTGCGCCAGGGGGCGGAAGATGATGATGTCGTCGACGCGGTTGAGGAACTCCGGCTTGAACTGGCTCCGCAACGCGCCGGTGACCTGTGTCTCCACGAGTGCCCAGTCACTGGTGCCGGTCTCGAGGATCCATGACGAGCCGACGTTGCTCGTCATGATGATCACCGTGTTGCGGAAGTCCACCGTGCGGCCCTGTGAGTCGGTGAGCCGACCGTCGTCGAGGATCTGCAGCAGGATGTTGAAGACATCGGGATGCGCCTTCTCGATCTCATCGAACAGCAGCACGCTGTAGGGCCGGCGACGGATGGCCTCCGTGAGCTGACCGCCTTCCTCGAAACCGACGTAGCCCGGCGGCGCACCGACGAGGCGAGCGACGGCGTGCTTCTCCATGTACTCGGACATGTCGATGCGCACCATCGCGTGCTCGTCATCGAACAGGAAGTGCGCGAGGGCGCGCGCCGTCTCCGTCTTGCCGACACCCGTTGGGCCAAGGAAGATGAATGAGCCGATGGGACGATTGGGGTCCTGCAGACCGGCGCGCGAGCGACGCACGGCGTTGGCGACGGCGGTCACCGCCTCCGTCTGCCCGACGACGCGCTTTGCGAGCTCCTGATCGAGCTTGGCCAGTCGATCCCGCTCGGACTCGAGCATGCGCGTGACCGGGATGCCGGTCCAGCGCGCGACGATCTCGGCGATATCGTCGGCCGTGACTTCTTCCTTGAGGAACTGGGCGCCGCCCGTCTTCTGCGACGACAGGCGTTCTTCGACCTTCTTGAGCTCACCCTCGAGTTGCGGGACCTTGCCGTACTGGATCTCGGCCGCTTTGCCCAAGTCGCCGGAGCGCGTGGCGCGTTCGGCTTCGTGGCGGGCCTCCTCGATCTGCTGCTTCAGTTTGCCGACGCTGCCCAGGGCATCCTTCTCGAGCTGCCACTGCGCCTTCATGCCGCCCGACTTCTCGCGGAGCTCGGCGAGCTGTTGTTCGATCGCGCTGCGCCGCTCGACGGTGGCCTTGTCCTTCTCCTTGGCGAGGGCCTGACGCTCGATCTCGAGTTGCACGATGCGGCGCTCGACCTCGTCGATCTCCTGCGGCAGCGAGTCGATCTCGATGCGCAGGCGCGAAGCGGCCTCGTCCATGAGGTCGATGGCCTTGTCGGGCAGGAAACGATCGCCGATGTAGCGGTTGGAGAGCGTGGCGGCCGCCACGACGGCACCGTCGGTGATGCGCACGCCATGGTGCGACTCGTAGCGCTCCTTGAGGCCGCGCAGGATCGCGATGGTGTTCTCGACGGTGGGCTCACCCACGTAGACGGGTTGGAAGCGGCGCTCGAGCGCAGGATCCTTCTCGACGTGCTTGCGGTACTCGTCGAGGGTGGTCGCACCGACCACGCGCAGCTCGCCACGCGCGAGCATGGGCTTGAGCATGTTCCCCGCATCCATCGAGCCTTCGGCCTTGCCCGCGCCGACCAGGGTGTGCATCTCGTCGATGAAAACGACGAACTGCCCCTCCCCGGCGGTGATCTCCTTGAGCACTGCCTTCAATCGCTCCTCGAACTCACCGCGGAACTTGGCGCCGGCGATCAGGGCGCCCAGGTCGAGTGAGACGAGCTGCTTGTTGCGCAGCGATTCGGGCACATCGCCGTTCACGATGCGCTGGGCGAGGCCTTCGGCGATGGCCGTCTTGCCGACGCCGGGCTCGCCGATGAGCACCGGGTTGTTCTTCGTCTTGCGTGAAAGGATGCGGACGACGCGGCGGATTTCGTCGTCGCGCCCGATGACGGGATCGAGCTTCCCGTCGCGCGCCATCTTCACGAGGTCGCGCCCGTAGCGATCCAGCGCCTCGTAGGTCGCCTCGGGGTTCGCCGACTGAACGCGCTGGTTGCCGCGCACCTCGACGAGCGTCTTGAGCAGCTTGTCCGCCGTCACCCCAGCCTGCTTGAGCATCCGCCCGGCGGGGGAGGAACTCCCCTCGTCGGCCAGCGCCATGAACAGGTGCTCGACCGAGACATACTCGTCCTTCAGGCGCTGCGCCCCCTTCTCCGCTGCGGTCAGCAGTTTCGCCAGCCGCTGCGTGATGGCGATCTTGCCGGCTTCGACTCCGGGACCCGAGACGCGGGTGCGCCTGGTTAGCTCCGACTCGATCCCTGAACGGAGCGCATCGACCTGCACGTCCATCTTCCGCAACAGGCGCGGAATGAGCCCATCGACCTGCTCGATGAGGGCGATGAGGAGATGTTCCCCGTCCACCTCTGTGTGTCCGAATGATACAGCGCGCGACTGGGCTTCGGAGAGCGCTTCCTGCGATTTCTGGGTGAATTTGTTTAGGTCCATGGTGGGCGGCTCGCTCGGGTGAAATCGTCGTTCACTCCCCATAGAGCGAGGGGGATGCCCGGAAGTAGGTGTCAGGCCTCAGGAGTCAGGGGTCAGGTGACATGAGTCGCAGAGTAAACGCTATACCGCTGGCGGCCCCCCCACACAATTCCCCTTCCATTTTCCGTCCCGTTGACGG
>JBJXGK010000114.1:0-2562 GCA_046153705.1 Gemmatimonadaceae bacterium | reverse complement strand
CGCCGGCCGGCGCGCGCAGGTTCTTTCCAACGGCAGCGATGAGACCGTTCCGGATGACGACGGTCGCGCTGTCCATCACCTGCCCAGGGCCGGTCACGACGCGTGCCCCGACCAAAGCGTGATAGCCTGTGCCGTTGTCGCGCAGACCGGTGACCGGCTCAAGGCGCGAGGATTGCTGGGCGTCGAGTCCATCGGCCGGCAGTGCGCCGGCGAGGAGCAGACCGATGCCCAAGAGCGTGCGGGAAGCTCTCACGAGGTACTCCGTGCGGGACGGCCGTAGTCGCAGGAAGGCCATCGGGTGGATCGGGAGGGCGGGGCGCCTGCACGCCAAGACCGCGCCGGGAGCGGCGCATCTATAGTATGGGGGTAACGGACGGGGCCCGGCAAACGTTGCGGACGGTCGGAAACGCCAGCCGACCGGATGGCGGTCGCCCGGAGGCGCGACGCCGAGGCACCCGGGAGACGGTTTACTTGAGCGTGATGCTCACCGGGCAGTGGTCGCTGCCCATCACGTCCGCGTGGATCGCGGCCGCCTTGACCTGCTTGGCAAGTGCTTTCGAGACCAGCACGTAGTCGATCCGCCAACCGATGTTCCGCGCGCGGCAGTTGGCCCGCTGGCTCCACCAGGAGTAGTGCCCGTTCCCCTTCTGAAAGAGTCGGAACGTGTCGACGAACCCCGCGTCGACGAACGCCTGGAAGCCCGCACGCTCCTCATCGGTGAACCCCTTATTGCCCACGTTCGGCTTGGGGTTCGCGAGGTCCAGCTCCGTGTGCGCGACATTCAGGTCGCCGCAGAAGATCACCGGCTTCTTCTTCTCGAGCGCCTTGCAGTGCGCGAGGAACGCCGGATCCCACTGCTTCTCGCGCAGTGGGAGTCTGCTGAGGTCGTCCTTGGCGTTGGGCGTGTACACCGTGACCACATAGAACTTCGCGTACTCCGCTGTGATCACACGGCCCTCGTCCGCCGCGTCGTTCCCGACCCGATCCACCTGCGGATACTTTTTCGCGACGGCTTTGGAGAATCCGTTGGTCACCGCGATCGGCTTCTGGCGCGTGAAAATCGCCGTGCCGGAGTAGCCCTTGGTGGTCGCCGAGTTCCAGTACTCCTCGTAGTCCGGGAGGTCCACCACCACCTGCTCACGCTCGGCCTTGGTCTCCTGCAGGCAGAGGATATGCGGCTTGTGCTTCTTGATGAACTTCGCGAAGTCGCCCTTTTTTATGACGGCGCGGAGGCCGTTGACGTTCCAGGAGTAGATCTTCATGCGCGTCGTGGTAAGAGTCACCAATAATATCCGACCGCGACGACTCGCGCGCGATCAGGCCGCCGCGAGCTCCCGCTCCAGTCGCATGTAGCTGGTCTCCATGCCTGTCGTCATGCCCGTGCCGAGGATCATGTCGCGCATCTCCTTCGTCGGATACGTGATGAGGATGCTGATGAGCGTGCCTCCCTTCACCGCCACCAACGTGAGTTCGTTGCGCGTCCCGGGGCCGTCCATGCCGATCATGCGCTCCGAGGTCATGGCACGATAGGGCGCGGCGCTCTCCAGCAGTTCGCCCTCGAACCCGAAACGCTGCGACTTGTCATTGGCTTCCCATTCGTAACGGTAGATGTCGCCGACCTTCGTTGCGACCTGACAGACCGGCATCGTCCAGCCGTCGGGGCCGAGCAGCCATCGCTGCATGAGGGCGGCATCATGATGCGCACGCCACACCTGCTCCACGGTGCCGCGCACCACACGGCTCACGCGCACCTGCGTATCGGAGAGGAGCTGCGCTTCGGTCGTGCGATCGCTAGCGAACGACTTGAGATCGGCGAGCAAGGCGTCGATCTGCCCCATCGCGGACTTCATGCCTTCCATCATGCCCATCTTCACGAGCTGTTCCATCGACTCGAGGCTCGGGAACTGCGTGACGTTCGTCATGCGCGATCCGTTCGTGGTCTTCTCGAACGTGAACACCATGCGCATGCTCGGCATTTGGGTGTTCGGTGCGCCGGTCTCGTCGGCGAAGCCGTCTTCGACCTCGAAGCGCTTGTTCGGCTCAACCGCAAGGAAGCGGAACCAGCCGCGGGACATGGTGCCATCCGGACCCGTCATGTGGTAGTGCGAGTAGCCGCCCTCGGCCATGTCGTGCCGAGTGAACTTCGCCGGCCACTCCACCGGCCCCCAGAAGCGCTCGAGCTGACGCGGATCGGCGTAGGCATCCCAGAGACGCTCCACCGGGACGGGGTAGTCGGCGACGACGGTGAGCGTGAACGCAGCGGGATCGGACGTGACGGAAGTGATCGGCATGACTACCTCTTGGGACGACGGGGTTCGGCGAGGATGGCGTCGAGCTGACTGAAGCGCTCGACCCAGAGGTGTTCGAGTTGGAGCAGGAGCGCACGCGCACGCGCGAGTTGTTCCGGGTTGGCGCGCACGATGCGCTCGCGACCGTGTGCGATTTTGGTCACGAGTCCGGCCTCCTCCAACGCCGCGACATGCTTCTGCACCGCCGCGAACGACATGTCGTACCGCGACGCGAGCACCGACACCGACGCCTCCTCGCCCGCCATCACCCGCG
>JBJXGK010000108.1:0-16168 GCA_046153705.1 Gemmatimonadaceae bacterium | reverse complement strand
CGGCCGGCCCTGGGCGTCTTGCGTCGTTTCGCCGATGGAGAGCAGCCAGCGATACTGGTCCTGGCCGTGTGAGATGCGGTACTCCATGACATGGTCAAGGCGTTCGCCGCGCACCGACTCGCGCATGATCTGACGCAGCATGGGTTGATCGTCCGGATGGACCCGAGACAGCAGCTCCTTGACCGGCTGCTCATAGTCGGCGAAATCGAAACCGAACAGCTCGGTCGCCGCCGGATTCCACATCGCACGCTGCGACGGGATATCCCATTCCCAGACACCCATCCGACCGGCGCGCAGCGCAAGGTCGAGCTGCGAGTCGGCCGCCTCCACTTCACGTTCGAGTCGCGCCGTGCGGCCAAAGAGTACCAGCGTGAGCAGTCCGGCCGTCATCACCACGGCCGCGGCGCCGATCCGGAACGTCAGCAATGCGGCGGCGGTCAGCGGCGCCCATCCACGGGCAGGGGCGACGAGCAGTCGCCAATCCCCATCGGGCACGGCCACGCTGAGCGTCTCGGCCGCGAGGTCCGAAGGGATGCGGTCGCCGCCGAACTCCCGGCCGCTGCGGTCGAGCACACTCAACAAGAGCTCCGAGCGCGTATCGGACAGCCCGGCTTCGGCGAGTAGCGCCGGCACGTCGAGGATGATGGCCGCCAGATCCGGCAGGTCGGCGCGCGGTTCGATCCGCTGCCGGACGAGAAGCCCGGAACCACCCTGCACCAAGGCGAGCGGGCCGGTGACAGTCACCGCCCCGCTTTCGAGCGCGCGCGCGACGTCGCCGCGCACCACCGGTCGGGGGTCCCGAGAGAGGTCATAGCCCAGCACCGCTTCGTTACCCTCGAGGGGCCATGTCGCGACGATGCGGCCGTCCTCGACGAACTGCAGGGCTCGAACGCCGTTGGTCCCCAAGAGCGTGCCCTGAGCGAACAGCGGGAAGAGCTCATCCAGGGATGCCCGAGAGCGCTGCGACGCGGCGAAGGAGCGCAGTCCGCTGAGCAGCGCGACACGTCGCTCGACGGCCCCCCGCAGGGTGTTCGCGTATGATTCGCCGCGCGCTCGAATGGCGGCCTGGGCTTGGACTCGCCGCAGCCCCGTGTGCCAGCGGTCCGCCAGCAGCGCGAGGACGAGCGTCGCTACCACGACACCGAGCGCCATCCACCAGACCCGCGGCGCTTCGCGCGGGCTCATCAGTTCACGACTGCTGCGTGCCCCGCGCGGTGGATTCATCGCACGAAACTTCGCGACGATGACATCGGTCCGCCAGCGCAACGTCGGTCGCTTCGGGCCTCACGCAATCGCCTCTCCCACCTCCCTTCTCCCCTCTATTCGTCCGGCGCCCCCCCGCTCCGCGCCACCTGATCCGCCTTCACGTTCCCGGGATTGAATCGCTTCGCCGCACCGAGGATCTTGTCGAGCGTCGAGTCGAAGTCGGGGTTCTTCTCCTTGACGAAGCGCAGGTGATTGATGCGCGACACGACGAACGCCTTGAGATACGGGCTCTCGAGCCCCTTCGCCTTGAGTCCCTTCACCGCCTCGTTCACGTACTCGTTCAGTTCGAGCAGTTTGGCCGCGCGTGCGCGCCGCTCTGCCAACGCGACCGACAATTTCGCCCCGAGGAACTGATCGCAGCGCTTGAGGATCGGGTGATACGCACCGCCGGAGAAACGGCCGTTCTCCTGGTAACACAGTCCGAGCGTGATCAACGCCGCCTCCTCGAACTCCTCGCTGTACGACTTCTCCGCGCGGTCATCCAACCCGGCCAAGGCCTGCGCCAACCGCGACACCTCCAGCGCACGCTCCCTGAGGTTGTGCGCCTTCTCGGTGTTGAGCGCGAGGATACGATGGGCGACCTCGGGCTCGGGCACGACGATCGCGACGATCGCCTTGGCGCCCAGCTGTTTCATCGCGCCCAGGCGATGATAGCCGTTGGGCGACCAGTATCCTTCGTCGGCCGGCACGGCCACGATCGGGTCGAGGAAGCGGTCGAGTTTATCTATGGCATCGGCGAGCCGGGCGACGTGGGTCTCGGAGAGATCGCGCTGGTAAGGCGTGGGTTGCACGATGTCGATCGGCAGCGAGGCGAGGATCTGCCAGCGGCTGCCGAGTGGATCGCGGTACGTGGCGAGCACCGCGCCGCCGTCCTCTTCGATCCGCTTGGACAACGCGTGCACGGCGGCAGGCGTCGCCGCGCCGGCGAGTCGACTCGCATCGAGCCCACGAGTGTGCGCGGCGGCAGCCTTTTTCGATTTCTTCGCGGCGCGCTTCTTCTTCGCAGTGGCCATGCTCTAACGTGCGACCGCCCTGTGTGCGTCGTCAAGCAGTAGCGCGATCCGCCCGAATCGCACATTGTTATCGCTCATGTCCATCAACAGACAGCGTGCCAAGCCCGCGCCGAGTGAACATGACCTCCCGGGCACCGTGCTCCACACCGATTCCCCGCTCGTCGGTGTGCTCGTCGATCAGCACGAACGTCGCCTCATCGCCATCACGCTCATCGCGAAGGGCTCGTTGCTCTACCGTCTCGAAGGCCACGAGACACCGGTGCCGACCAAGTACTCGGTGCAGATCGCCAAGGACATGCATCTCGACCAGAGCGACGCACGCAACGCCACCGACCGCGTGCGCCGGCGCCCGTGGCGGTACATGAACCACAGCTGCGACCCCAACACGTGGATCCACCAACGCGAGGTCCGCGCCGTGCGCGACATCGCCGCAGGCGAGGCGGTGACGTTCCACTACAGCACCACCGAATACGAGATGGCCGAGCCGTTCGAGTGTCACTGCGGCACGGCGGTCTGTGACGGGCTCATCCGCGGTGCGAAGTACCTCACCGAACACCAGCGCGCGCGACTCGGACCCTGGCTTGCCGACTACCTGCGCTGAACGCAGGACCATTGGCACCCTCCCGCCCCGAACAGTGGCCCTGTCACACGCTCCTCGCGGCCCCTAGACTCCGCGGATGCGGATTGCACTCGCCACCTCGGAGTCGCAGCTACCGGCGAGCGACCGTCTGCTCGAGGATGCGCTGCGCGAACGCGCGGCCGACGTGGCAATCGCACACTGGCAGGACGCCGCCTGCGACTGGAGCCGCTTCGACACCGTGGTGGTGCGCTCGTGCTGGAACTACCACCACCATCTCGCCGACTTCCTGGCGTGGCTCGCCCGAGTGGAGTCCACGGGAGCGCGCCTCGTGAACCCCCGAGGCAGCATCGTCTGGAACGCGGACAAGCGCTATCTCGCCGCGTTGGCCGACTCGGGGGTGCCGATCCCCGGGACACAGTTCGTCGCCCCCGCCGAGCGTCTGCAGGCCGACGCGGTCCGACGCAGCAGTGGATGGACTTCGGTGGTCTCCAAGCCGCTCGTCTCGGCGAGCGCGTGGCGCACCGAGCGCGACCCCGACGCGCCGATCGTGGGACCGGCCATGGTGCAGGAGTACCTGCCGGAGATCACGAGCGTCGGCGAGTGGTCGCTCGTGTTCTTCGACGGTGCACACTCGCACAGCGTGCTCAAGCGCCCCCGCGACGGCGATTTCCGCGTGCAACAGGAGCGCGGTGGAAGCGCCGTGCTGGGTGTCGCCCCCGCGGCGGTCCATCGCGTCGCCGAGCAGGTGCTGGCCGCCTGCGCTCAGCGTGCACACTTCGCGCGGGTCGATGTGGTCGCGAGCGACCGCGGCCCGCTGCTCATGGAACTCGAACTCATCGAACCCGAGCTGTTCCTCTTCCTCGAACCGCGCGCGGCGAGCCGCTGCGCGCAAACCATTATGGACGCCACCTCATGACCATGCGCGCCCCGCAGCCTGACGAGTACGTCGCGTACTACGCCCGCTACATCGCCCTCGTGCCTCCGGGCGACCTCATCGGCGTGATGCGCGCGCAGCTCGACGAGCTCAAGGCCCTCCTGGCGCACGTCACGCCGACGCAGGCCGAGTTCTCGTACGCGCCCGGCAAGTGGTCTCTGAAAGAAGTGGTCGGGCACTGCGCGGACACGGAGCGCGTGTTCGGCTTCCGTGCGCTGCACATCTCTCGTGGTGACCCCAGTCCGCTGCCCAGCTTCGATCAGGACACGTGGGCGCCCGAGGGCCGATTCAACGCATTGCCGTTCGCGCAGGTCCTCGATCAATGGGTCACCGCACGCCGCGCGAATCTCAGCGCCCTCGAAGGCACGCCGAGCGAGGTGCAGGAGCGGCGCGGCACCGTCTCCGGCAACCCGGCAACGGTACGAGCCCTCTACCATATCCTTCCCGGCCACGTCGCGTATCACATCACGCTGATCAAGCGCGACTACCTGAAGCAGTAGACGCCCCGCGGCGCTCGCGCGGTCCCCTCAGTACTCGGCGAAGAACCGCTGCACCGTGCGCACGTCCCGGGTCTGACTGAGCGCGAGCATCAACAGGATCCGCGCCTTCTGCGGCGTGAGGTGCTGCGCCGAGAACATCGGCGCCGTCGGTGCAGCCGTGGCAGTCCCTGCAGTGCCCTGTGCGCCCTGCGCCCCTGTGGTGACAGTCGTCGCCGTCCCCGTTGCAGTAAGGGGTGCCGCTCCGCCCGCATCCGGCGCCGATTGCACCACGAGGTTGTCCCCCGACGGAAACGCCGTCACTACCACCACCCCCGAATCCCGCAACGCCCGGTAGGCCAGCCCCTCCGCTCGCGTGAACCCCGTCGTCGCGACGACGACGCCAACCGGTTTCGTCACGAACGTCGGCCCTGTGCCCCCCGGATACGAGAAGAACAGATCCACGCGCGGCAGCGAGTCGATGCCGGTGAGATCGAACTCGCTCGTCGACCCATGTCGCCGCACCGGCGTGAACAGGAAGTCCGGTCCTCCTGCCGATACCACGCCGAGCATGCCCATCTCACCCGTCGTGAAACCGCCGGTGCGCTGATACACTTTCCGCACCTCACGCGCTGAGAGGATGCGATCGTCCATCACCACCATCACACCCTTCCCCACCGACTTCGCGTTCGCCGCCACTCGCACGGCGGAAAGCAGATTGATCGGGCCGTCCGGACTGATGCCGGTGGCCGGGCGTTGCGCACCGACCACCACCACCGGCTTATCGGACCGCACGGTGAGATACAGGAAGAACGCCGTCTCCTCGAGTCGATCCGTCCCGTGCGTGACCACCACTCCCGCGATGTCCGCGCGATCGCGCAGCACGGTGTTGATCCGCTTGCTGAGCGCGACCCACTGCTCCGGAGTGATCAACGGACTCGCCACGTTGGAGAACTGCTCGGCTTCCATCTGCGCGTGTTTGGCGAGTTCGGGCACCGAGGCGAGCAACTGCTCCACGGAGAGTGCGCCAGCGCGATAGCCCCCGAGGGTGCCAGGGGCGTCCTGCACACCGGCGATGGTGCCGCCGGTGGCGACCACGAGCACCTTGGGCAGCGGGCCCGTCGTGCGCGCCGCCGTCACCGGCGCGTTCGTCGGCGCGCTCGTCGTCGCGGCAGGCACGGTCCGCGTCTGCGCGGTCGCGACACAGCCACTGAGGAGCATCGCCGTGGCGGCGGCGAGCATCGATCGATTCGTTTGGGTTCGCATGTGGTAGGGAACCTCTCTCGCGCGGCGCAGTGGCGCAAGCGAAGTTTCTCCCATGGCCACTCACGATCGCATCATCCGCACGGCACTTTGGAGCGCCGTCGCCTTCAATCTGCTCGGCGTCGCGGTGTTCCTGCCCGCCACACTCGGCCGCGCCGCACCGATGATCCCGATCGAGGCGCCTCCGTACTTCGCGGCACAGATCTGCTTCACCATCGCACTGTTCGGCGGCGTGTACGCCTGGCTCGCACGCCAGTCGCGCATCCCGCGTTCGCTGGTCGTCACCGGCGGGATCGGCAAACTCGGGTTCTTTTCGCTCAACATCGTCTACTGGATGAGCGGGGACCTGCCGTTCTCGTCGGTCTGGCAGAGCGCACCCGACGCGGCGTTCGCCGGGGTCTTCCTCTGGTGGGCCGCCACCGCCCCTCGCGACGCTTAACCTGCGCTCGAGCGGAGCGTCTCACCTCCGATGACTCACGCGCCGATCTCCCATCGACGGATCTTCGCCTCGCTGGCCATCGTGTCGCTCATCACGACGCTCGCCTGCGCCGCGCGCCGCGCCGAGCCCGGTGCCTCGGGCGGTGCGAAGCAGTCGTTCGAGTTCCAGGGGCGCACACGTTCGTACGTCGTGCGCGCTCCCGCTGGAGCGACCCGCGCCTCTACACCGCTGCCTGTGGTGTTCGTGCTCCACGGCGGTGGCGGTAACGCCAGCAACGCCGAGCAGATGACGGGCTTCACGCGGCTCGTCGAACGCGAGCGGATCATCGTCGTATACCCCGAGGGCACCGGGCGCCTGCGCAATCGACTGCTCACCTGGAACGCACAGCACTGCTGCGGGCCGGCGATGACCGAACGCGTCGATGACGTCGGGTTCATCTCCGCGCTCATCGACACGCTCGCCGCGCACTATCCCGTGGACCAACGGCGCGTCTACGCCACCGGCATGAGCAACGGCGGCATGATGAGCCATCGACTCGGCCGTGAACTCTCCGCGCGCATCACCGCGGTCGCGCCGGTGGTGGGGGCGGTGTTCGGCGACGAAGCCCCGCCTGCACGTCCGGTCTCTGCGCTCATGATCAACGGCCTGCTCGACAAGTCCGTGCCCCCGCAGGGCGGCAACTCCGGCGGCCGCGGCGCCGGCAGTTGGGACGGCATGCCCGCACGTCCCAACGCCGATCAAGGCGCGTATTGGGCGCGTTACAACGCCTGCGACGCCACGCCGCGCCTTGACGAGCGTGGCAGCGTCCTGAAGTGGACGTATCGCTGCCCGGCGGGGCGAGCGGTGGAGCTGTATCAGCTCAAGGACAACGGCCACGCGTGGCCGGGCGGCAAGTCCGGCAGCAGACTCGGCGACACGCCGAGCACGGCGATCGACGCCACAGAGGTGATCTGGGCGTTCTTCAAACCGCTCTCGCGCTGATCAGCGCGAGAGCTTCCCCACGCCGAACGCGAGCCCCACCGACACCGCCTGACGATCGCCCAGCGACGCTGCGGCCCGCACGACGACCCGGCGAGCGCGATCGAATGACATGTCGAGCCCCACATCAAGCGCCGGCTGCACTTCGAACTCGCGATCCGGTGCGTCCACACCCATGCGCAGGTCCGCCGCAACACCTGCCGTCATGTACGGCGCGATCCACACCGACTCCGAGTTGAGCGACACCGAGCCCGTCAACCCCACCGGCAGCGTGACCAGCACGTATTGACCTGAGCTCGCACCCAACCCCGAGTGCCAATCGAGATCGAACGGCTTTGTGCCGCCGCCGCGCATCACCGGTGCCTGGTAGTCGAAACCCCCGAAGAACGCCTCCTCCTCGGCGACACCTTTCCCGATCCCGCCGCGCAGTCGCATGCCCTTGGGCAGTCCCGGCATCGCCCAAGTCGCCAGTAGCACACCGTCGTCACCCGGCAGCGTCTCCGCGCGCACCCAGTGGAACGCGAGCCCCCCCGAACCGTGCGGTGAGATGAGGCGCGGCGAGTCGGGCGCGATCTGCGCGCTCGCGCGCCGCGGTGCGAGCACGATGAGCACGGCGAGCACGAAGGCCAGCGCCACCGTGAGATAGAGTTCGACCGCCGTGGCCACACCGGACTGTTCGCGAGGCGTGGCCGAGCGCGGACGCGGAGTCATCGACGGGAGTCGCGGAGTCATGGACGGTTGTCGTGGCATCAGTTGGGCGCCCTCACGCCCGGGCCATCGTAGCTGCGGTTGCGACCCATCAGGTCACCGCGCAGGTCGAGCCCTGAGTTGTCGCGGCTGCCGACCCACTGCATGATCGAGCCAGGGAACGGCTGCGGACTGCCGCGCTGCCCGAGCGGGTCGGTGTACCAGAGGTTCGGACCGCTCTTGTTGCGGATGAAGTTGCCGTTGACGTCGACGAATCGACGCACGCCCTTGAACGGCGAGCGGGGATCGTCCCAGCGCACCGAATCCGTCACCCCGCGGCAGCGGTCGCGATCGCGCGCGAGTGCGTTGAAGCAGAGATCGATCGGACGCGCCATCGAGCGCTCCGCACCGGGCGCGAAGTAGCGGCTCGGATCCATCACCTGGTAGTAGGGATTGAATGACGCGAGCGTGTGCCCATCGGCACGACGAAGTCTCCCGCTCACTTCCCAGCTCTCGCGCAGCGCGGAGTCGAAGTGCGGATTCCGCCCGTCGGTGCGCAGCACGTGCTCGTTGATGCACGCGGTCTCGGGCACCGCGCGCTGACCGCCACCATCCGGCGAGTTGGCCGGCGTCGGCGTCCCGGCTGCGACCTTGGTCTCGCGGTCGCACGAGACGGAGAGTTCACCCGCCGGTCCGATGGGCGTGAGCAGCGTGGCGCTGAACTCCGTGCCGTCGGTGCAGTCGATATGGTAGACGACCTCGTGGAGATTGTTGGTGAAGGCGTCGGGCGAATGGGTGCCCTGATGCAGCTTGGTGAGGATGTCGCACGAGATCGCGAGCGTCGCATTGCCCGTCTCGCCGATGTGCATCATCATGCTGTTCTCCCACTCGACCTTATGGCCGACGTGGTCTTCCTGGCGGTGCGCACCGAAGCCGCTCGCCACCAGATGTTGGTTCGCGTAGCCGAACGGGATCGGCCCCACCTTGCGGTAGAGATTCGAGCCGCGCGGATCACGCCCGTGCTCGTGCCCGAACGTGCACCCGGTGGTCGGATCCACCGGCGGATGCCAGGTCGGGTATCGCAGCCCATCAGGCCCGATGACCGAGTAGCTGTCATGGGTCGCCTGCGTGCAGGTATCTGTGCCCGACGGCGTCCAGATGCCGTACGCGAGGGAGTTCCCCACCTCAGCGACCTGCGGGAAACGCGATGATTGGAACGGCGTGCCGTCCTCGCACGCGGTGGTGGAGGCGGCGAGCAACATCAGGCCGACCACGAACGACTTCTGCATCCTAGGCATACCGATCCTCCTCCGTCACGCATGCGTGACTGATTCGGGAGCCGGTGACCCTGGATGGGGCCTGACACGCTCCGTGAACAACAGACAAGATCTACCTGCGCCGCACCTTCACGGCGGCCCGCACAACCGACAACCCCACATTGTTCAACACCGTGATCTCATCCGTCCGCAACGTCGCGAACGCAGCGGCATCAAGCGTGACCACGTTTCCGACCACGAACTTGCCGCCAGCCGGGATGTCCCACCCGAGGCCGACCGTGACGCGCGGGGCGTCGTACTTGAACTCCGCAGCGCGATACCCGGACCACCCGAATCCGCCGATCAAGTAAACCCCAGTCTGCGGGTTGGTGACGATGTGCGCAACGACGCCGGCGTTCTGGAGATGCTCGCGCACGTCCTCGTTGCCGTAGGTCCACATGCCCATTTCCACTCCCACACGCACCCGCGGACTCGCGTACGCGCCGAGCCCGAAGGTCATCGACGGACCCACGTCTCGCGCCGGCTGACAGAAGTCGCAGGTGAGCCGCATCCCCGAGCCGCCGAGCGTGAGCTCGTACCAGATCGGTGAGCGAGCGGCCTGGGCGGAGACCTGCGCCGCCCCGGTCGACGCGACCGAGGCACTCAGGAGCAGACCCGTCATCATTTGCGTGATCATCCGTCGAACGGCCAACGCGCCTCCCTGGCGTGATACGCTCTTACGACGGCAACGGTGCCGCCGTGGTAAATCGACAGGCAATAGACCGCGCACATTGTGACGGCGCCGCTGAATGGCCCTGCCCATGTCGCGGCAGTGGCTCTTCTCCGTCCCCGCGCGCCGCCCGATGCTTCGCCAGAACCCATTCCGGAGTCGTTGCGATGCGCGAAGCCCCAGCCTCGTCCCTGCCCGACCACAGCGCGTACCCCGTGAGCCGCCGCGCGATCCTTCAGACCTCGGGGGCGACACTCGGCGCGCTCCTCGTGGGCGGAATGTTCGCCCTGCCGACCGCCGCGGAGGCCGCCGCGGAGGCCACCGCGGAACAACGCCGCGGAACGTCTCCGACGCCGCACGCGCCTCCCGGCACCGGCAAACCCGGCGAGTTCGACTTCCTCCAGGGCTCATGGAACATCAGTCACCGCTTCCGCAAGTTCGCCGACAAGGAGGAATGGGACCTCTTCAAGGGTGAAGCGACCTGCTGGACCATCCTCGCCGGCGTGTGCAGCGTCGAGGAACTTCGCATTCCCGACCGCGGCTTCAGCGGGCTCGGACTGCGACTGCTCGAAGTGGAGAAGAAGATCTGGTCAGACTTCTGGGTGAACGCCAAGAGCGGTGTGCTCACGTCCCCCGGCACCACCGGCAGCTTCGTCGATGGCACTGGTATCTTCATCTCCGACGAGAAGGACGGCGAGACGCCGATCAAGATCCGCGGCATGTGGGACAACATCAGCAAGACTACCTGCCGCTGGACACAATCCGTGTCGCGCGACGACGGGAAGTCGTGGCGGGACTCGTGGATCATGGACTGGACGCGCGCGTGAGCGCCGTGCGCAGCATCGCCGCCAAGGCGTCGATGCTCGCCGCGATCTCCATCGGCGACGTGGCACCGAAGGTCATCAGAAGGCCGCGTCGCCGCTCACGCGAGGCGTAGTAGTTGGAGAGCGGTGCGACACCGAGGCCGAAGCCCGACGCGGCGGCGGCCAAGGCCAGATCGTCGGCCATCGACGGGAGGTGCGCGACCAAGTGCAGCCCCGTGTCGCTCGCGCCCACCCGCAGCCGGGGTGCGAGCGCCTCGAGCCGCGTCACGAGTGCATCGCGGCGCGCCGCGTACACGCCGCGCATGCGCCTGAGATACGCGGCGAACCGCCCCGAGCGCACGAAGGCCGCCAGTGCGGCCTGCGTGAACGAGGCCGACCCGCCGTCCGTCAATCGGCGCGCACTCACAAACGACTCCACCAGTGCTGGTGGCAGGATCAGATACGCCACACGCAGCCCGGGAAACAGCACTTTGTTGAAGCTGCCGATGTACAACACGCGCCCCGCGCGATCGATGCCCTGCAGCGCGGCGATCGGTCGCCCATCGTAGCGGAACTCACTGTCGTAGTCGTCCTCGACGATCCACGACTGCCGCGCGGTCGCCCACGCCAGTGCGGCCATGCGTCGTTTGAGCGAGAGCGTCACGCCGAGCGGGAACTGGTGCGACGGCGTCACGTAGAGCAGCCGCGCCGTGCGCTCGGTCGCGAGCCGATCGGTGTCGACGCCATGGCGATCGACCGGCAGGAAGACCAGCGTCGCCCCGGCCGCCTCTAAGCTCATGCGCGCGCTGGGGTAGCCCGGGTCCTCCATGAGCACACGATCGCCGGTGTCGATCAACAACCGGCCGATCAAGTCCAACGCCTGCTGCGTGCTGCTCGTGATCAGCACCTGTTCCGCCGTGCAGCGCACGCCGCGCGCCAGTCGCACGTGTTCGCTGATCGCGCGCCGCAACGCGCGGTCGCCCTGCGGGTCGGCCGCCTGCAGCCCTCGTATGCCGCGCTCCCGCATGCTGCGCGCGAGCACACGATTCCACTCGGCTACGGGGAACGCGGCAACGTCGACCGTGCTCGGCAGGCCGCGACCGTCGGCATCGCGCTCGGCGTCGCCGCAGCGCGCGAGCAGGGCGCCTCGCGCAGAAAGAGAGGGAGGCGCCGTGGGCGCGGCAGCCGATGTCGAACGGGCCGGCCACGCGAGCGCCGCGATGCGATCCAGCGCCGAGACCACCGTGCCGGCCCCCACACGTCGCGTGACGAACCCATCGGCGGCCAGCAGGCCGAGCGCCGTGTCCACAGTGTTGCGCGACACGCGAAGGTCCCGCGCCATCGTGCGTGCCGACGGCAGGCTGCGTCCTTCACTGAGCAGGCCGCTCACGATATGCTCGCGCAGCTGCTGGTAGAGTTGCACGTAGAGCGGCGACTCCGCGCGATCGGGGCGGAGCGGAAGCGCGATGGCCGGAGCGGCAGCGGCGCGGCGCGTGCGGGGCATGCCGAACGCTACGGTATTGGCCCTAACTCCAATAGGGCCATTCACCGAGTTCCGGTGGGGCCACTGCTACTCAGCCTCCCGCCCCCTGTGTTGGCGCAAGATGCACCCCGGCCACCGCTCGCCCAGACGGATCCGCGGCGGCCGCAAATGCTGCATCCCACGCGATCGCCGCCGGCGACGAACACGCGATCGACTTCCCGCCCGGCACCGTCTCCGCACTCGCATCACCCGGGAACAGTCGGTCGAACATGCTCCGATAGAAGTACGCCTCTTTAGTCTGCGGCGTGTTGATCGGGAACCGCGCCGCCGCGCCGGCGAACGCCACGTCACTCACCTCGCGCTCGGCGTGCGCCTTGAGCCCGTCGATCCACCCGTACCCCACTCCGTCGCTGAACTGCTCCTTCTGCCGCCACAGGATCTCGTCGGGCAGATACCCCACGAACGCTTCGCGCAGCAGCGACTTCTCGATCTTCTTCGAGCCGTCCGCCTGCACACCCGCCATCTTCGCGCGCGCATCGATGCGCATCGCGACATCGAGGAACTCGGTGTCGAGGAACGGCACCCGCGGCTCCACACCCCAGGCCATCATCGACTTGTTCGCCCGCAGGCAATCGTAGTTGTGCAGCGCATCCAGCTTTCGCACCGTCTCGGCGTGGAACTCGCGTGCGTTGGGCGCTTTGTGGAAGTACAGGTAGCCGCCGAAGATCTCGTCGCTGCCCTCGCCCGAGAGCACCATCTTCACGCCCATCGCCTTGATGCGACGCGCGAGCAAGTACATCGGCGTCGAGGCGCGGATGGTCGTCACGTCGTAGGTCTCCACATGACGGATCACGTCAGGGATCGCGTCGAGGCCCTCCTCGAACGTGTACGTGTAACCGTGATGCACCGTCCCGAGCGCCTTGGCGGCGACGTCGGCTGCGGCGAGATCGGGCGAACCCTTGAGGCCGATCGCGAACGAATGCAGCCGCGGCCACCACGCTTCCGATTGATCGCCGTCCTCGATGCGTCGCCGCGCGAACCGTGCCGCCACCGCTGCGACGATCGACGAATCGAGTCCGCCCGAGAGCAACACGCCGTACGGCACGTCGCTCATGAGCTGACGGTGCACCGCGGCCTCGAATGCGTCGCGAATAGCCGTGGTGTCCGCCGCCACACCTTCGGTGGCCCCGTAGTCGCGCCAAACCCGCGAATAGTACCGGTGCAGCGCGCCCGATTCGCTGTCGTACCAGTGCCCCGGCGGGAACTGCGCGACGTCCGCGCAGACCCCCACCAGCGGCTTCATCTCCGAGCTCACCCAAGTGCGACCGGCCGCGTCGTGGCCCCAATACAACGGACACACGCCGATCGCATCGCGCGCGATGATGAAGCGCTGCCGCGCGCGGTCCCAGAGCGTGAACGCGAAGATGCCGTTGATGCGCTGCAGTGCTTTCGTGATCGCCGCCGCACCGGCGTCTCCCTCGCGACCGGCCGCCTCGCGGTACAACGCGTTGATCACCTCGCAGTCCGACTTCGTCTGAAACGCGTACACCTTCTCAAGTCCACTCTCCAACATCCGATGATTGTAGATCTCGCCATTCACCGCGAGCACCAACTCTCCGTCTGCCGAGTAGAGCGGCTGCGCGCCGCCGGCCGGGTCGACGATCGCCAGTCGTTCGTGCACCAGCACGGCGTGGGGATCCACGTGCACACCGGACCAATCCGGCCCGCGATGGCGCTGCCGCGCCGACCGTTCGAGAGCCTCGGCACGCAGTGGAGCCAGATCGGCGCCCGCGCGGAGGTCGAACACTCCCAGAACTGAACACATCGGACTACTCCTCGAGCGAGTTTGACAGAGAGCGCCGTGCGTGCGGGTGCAAACGAAAAACCCGCGCACTCGGCGCGGGTGATGGGAACAGGGCGGTGTTTCGAGAGCTGCCTAGTTGCCGATCCGCGACGAGTGCGCGCGATTGTTATTGCCATTCCGCGGATTGCGGCTGGCAACGACGTTCAGCGGGCGATTGCGGAGGCGGGCGGCAGTCATGATGGATGGAGGGTAACGCTTGGAGTATCGGCGCGGCAAGGGAGAAGCTGAGTTCCGTTCCCGGGGGCCGCGCAGCATCTTGCACCGGCTCTGGCCCGTCCCTTCACATCGCCCCCTCTCATGCGCCGCGTCTCGCTGCTGGTCGTGCTCGCCCTCGTATTATCCGCCGCGTCGTGCCGGGTGAGCTTGGGCGGTGGGTCTCGGGCGCCGTTTCCCACGGGATCGTTCGTCGACGACTACGGCAGCCGGCACGAGATCAGTGCCGTCGAGTGGCGACAGGACGCTTACACGCGTACCCGGATCGTCCGATCGCATCCCACGGCGCGGTACATCCTCGGGCGCAGCATTCCAAGGGACTCCACGGCGCTCGGCGGCTGGGTCCGCATCGACTGGATCCCACTCGACAGCCCGCCGTACACCTGGGCCTACTGTATCATCGCCTACGACAAGCCAGATGCCGCATCGGCCGAGGCCGTGGCCACTGCCAAGCCGGAGACACCGCGCACGGGCTGCAACGGTTTTCCGTTCACGAGGCTGCAGCCGGCGCCCCAATCCGCACCGGCTGCTCCAAGCCGCACGCCGAGCGATCCGGCGCGCTGAGCGCGCCGATCTTCCTGATCACCGTGGTGGCGGGCAGCGTGAAGAGCTTCCACCGCACCACCGTACCGGGCGGCAGCCCCGCTGAGGCGAGGTCGAGCACGCGCACGTCACTCGGCCATCCGTTCGCGGTGGCAGTGGTGATCATCGCCAGCACCACGTGACCGGAGGTGCCATTGAACTCCTGGCGCGAGCAGACGAGCGCCGGCCGACGCTTCTTCGTCCGCGGCGTGGAGAACGGGAACGGGACGACGACGACATCGCCGGGCTTATAGACCGCCGAACGCATGGTTGTCCTCCTCGGAGTCCCACTCGGGAGCGAGGGTGGCTTCGAGCGCTGCGACGTCGGGGTCGGTGGCTGGTCCCTTCTCTATATAGACGCGGCCTTCGTCCTCCAAGAACACGAACTGCACGCGGTCGCCGGGGCCGAGTCCGAGGGCCTCTCGGACCGCCCTGGGGATGGAAGCTTGGTGCTTGGAGGTGAGGCGTGAGGAGTACATCTGGGGGTGCCTATCGGTGGGTGTATTGCGGTATACCGTAATACAGCTCTCCTTTCTGCGCCAGAATTAGAGTCCGAGCGGCCTACTTACAACCCGGCATCCTGAACGCGCCGATCCGCGTAGAGTAGTTCGCGGCGCCTGCCTTCAGGTAGTCCCCCACGTACCAGATCGTGCAGTCGTCCGCCGGATCGACCGCGGTCTGCGTGTAGTCCTCCCAGCGCAGTGTGCTCGTCTGACTGGCCTCGCCGGCCACGAGTTCCAGCTCCGGCATGTCGAGCAGCCCCAACGGCGCCCCCGGCGTCCGACCCGCGAATCGCTGGCCGGGAAAGTCCGCCGGCCCGCCGAACGAATAGCCCATTCCGATATTCCCAAGGCGGTCGATCGCCGGGCTCGCCATCCATCGGAAACGTGCGTCGGGAGCGTAGGTGCCCTGTTGGAACAGCGAGACGCCGCGATCGCCTCCTACTCGCAGCTCGTACCAGCGCACGCCGCCCCCGCCCTGCGCGGTCGCGACCGAATGCACCGCGACCAGTGCCTCGTGCGATTCGAACCGCCGATACACGAGCCGCGCCATGATCTTGTCGCCCTGCGAGTCGAGCCGCCGCGTCACACCGGGCTGCGGCACACACTCCGTGAGCTGCCCGCCGCAGAGGTACTCGTAGGGTGCCACCGCGATTCGCTCCGGCCCAACGAACCGCGTGCGCGAGGGGTCGCGCCAATCGACGTGCATGCGCCAGACCTGCAGCTCGTCGCTGCGCAGCACTCCCCTGAGCTGCGTGCCGCCTGTTGCCACCACGATGTTCGGCGCCCCGCGCGGCGGCGTGCGCCGGCCGTCGAGGTCGCTGGTATTGAGGAAGTTCACGTCCTTCACGATCACACACTGCTCGGTCGCGTCCTGCCCGCGCAGCATGCGCGTGCGATCGGCCACGCAGACGTGTTTCTCGATGACTTCATCACCCGTACTCGTGGGTGTGTACCAGCCGTCGGGCCACACCGCCGGCCGCGGGTAGTCGGGGAACAGCGGCCGAACGAACTCGTAGCGATACCAGGCGCCCATGGGGTCGCTGGACTTGCTCACGGCGTAGCACATCGCGAAGGCGCCGGAATCCGCGGGAGGCGGAG
>JBJXGK010000105.1:0-5757 GCA_046153705.1 Gemmatimonadaceae bacterium | reverse complement strand
CTCCGCCTTCAGTCGCACACCAGCACAACTGCACGCGCTTCGCCGCCCGCCACGCCGACAGCGTCGCCGGGTCCATGCGGAACGCGGCACGCATGAGCGCGCCGATGCAGTCCGCCGATTCGGCATTCATCTGATCGATGGCGCCAGCACCCCGCCCGGAACTACGTTCCGCCCCGCATGTCCCTCCTCGACCTCTACGCCCGCTCCCTCCAAGCCCGCGCCCACACGCCGGCCCTGGAGTACCGCACCCCCGACGGCACAGTCCGCGAACTGAGCTTCGCCGCCCTCGACACCCGCAGCACCCGCCTCGCCGCCCACCTGCGCACACGCGGCCTCACCCGCGGCGACCGGCTCGCCTTCTGCCTCTCCAACCGCCTCGCCGTCATCGACCTCTGGCTCGCCTGCGTGAAGCTCGGCGTCATCGTCGTACCGATCAACGTGCTCTACAAAGGACGCGAGATCGCGCACATCGTCGGCGACGCCAAACCCACCGCCGTCGTGACCACGCCGGACCGCACGACGGACCTGCCCACGGGCACAACACTCTGGAACGTCGAGGATCTCGAACGCGCAGCCGAAGGCCTCGCAGAGACCGGAGCGAAGGAAATCGCTGAGTTCACCGCCGAGCGATGCGACGCAGACACCCCCGCCGCGATCATCTACACCTCAGGCACTACCGGCGCCGCCAAAGGCGCCGTGCTCACCCACGGCAACTTCGTCGCGAACGCGAGCGCCCTCGTGAGCGCCTGGGGCATCAGCCACACCGACCGCTACCTTGCCGCCCTGCCACTCTTCCACGTGCATGGACTCGGCAATGGCGTGCAGTGCTGGCTCGCGAGCGGATGCCACATGCGACTCGAGGAACGCTTCGACCGCGACGAAGCCCTCGACTGGTTCGACTCGTATCGCCCCACGCTGTTCTTCGGTGTGCCCACCATGTACGTGCGCCTTCTCGAGGCGCCGGCCGAGCGCGCCCGCGCGATCGGCGCGCTCATGCGGCTCTTCGTATCCGGTTCGGCGCCGCTGCCGGCGCAGCTCCTCGAGGCGTTCCGTGAACGCTTCGGCCACGTGATCCTCGAGCGCTACGGCATGACCGAGACACTCATGAACACGAGCAATCCGCTCGTCGGCGAACGACGTGCCGGCTCGGTGGGACTCCCGTTGCCGATGACAGAGGTCGAGGTACGCGATCCGCAGGGCACCGTTGTGCCCGATGCCGAGGTGGGCGAACTCTGGGTGCGCGGACCGAACGTGTGCCAAGGCTACTGGCAGCGGCCCGACGCGACCGCTGCCGCTTTCGTGGACGGATGGTTCCGCACGGGCGACATCGGCGTGCGATCGGCCGACGGCTACATCACACTGCAGGGACGTCGCAGCGACCTCATCATCTCCGGTGGGTTCAACATCTACCCGCGCGAGATCGAGGAGTTGCTGCTCTCACTCCCCGGCGTGCGCGAGGCCGCAGTCACAGGTGAGAGCGACCCCGTGCGCGGAGAGGTGCCCGTGGCCTACGTGGTCGGCGATGCGTCGCTCGACCTCGATGCGCTCGCCGACCTCGTGCGCGCCGAGCTGGCGTCGTTCAAGCTGCCACGCCGATGGGTCCGGCTCGACGCCCTGCCGCGCACCGCACTCGGAAAGGTCCAAAAGCACCTGTTGTCAGCGAAGGCTACGTGAGAGAAGCCACGTGAGAGCGTTCTCATGACACCGGCAGAACTCGCACTGCTCGCGGTCCTCGCGGTGATGATCGCGAGTGTCGTCACGCGGCTCAACGTCGGCATTCTCGCCGTCGCGCTCGCTTGGCCGATCGCCATCTACGGCGCGGGTTGGAAGACGGACGAGCTCATGCGGGCCTTCCCTTCGTCGCTCTTCCTCACCTTGCTCGGTGTGACGCTGCTCTTCGGCATGGCGCAGGCGAACGGGACCATGGGCGCACTGACGCAGCGGATGCTCGCACTGACCGCGGGGCGTGCGGGGCTTCTGCCCTTCGTGTTCTTCGCGCTCGCCTGCGTCATCAGTACGTTCGGGCCTGGTGCGATCGCGACGCTCGCGCTGCTTGCACCACTGGCGATGGCAGCGGGCACACGCGCTGGCGTACCAGTGCTGCTGACCGCGCTCATGGTCGGCAACGGCGCCAATGCGGGGAACCTCTCCCCGTTCAGCGCCGTGGGAGTGATCGTCTCCTCTTCAATGGAGAAGGCGGGGCTCGTCGGCTACGAGTGGAACGTGTGGGCCGCGAACTTCGTCGCACATGTGCTTGCGGGCGCACTCGCGTGGGCGCTCTTCGGCGGGCCGCGGCTGCTGCGTGCCGAGCAAGCGGCTAAGCCCGAAGCGCCGACGCCGTTCACGCCCGCGCACCAGCTCACTCTTGTCGTCGGGGCGCTCTGGATCCTCTCCGTGGTGGTGTTCAAGGCGAACCTCGGGTTCGCGGCCTTCGCGGCCGCCGCGGTACTCGTGCTCGCGCGCAGCGGAGAGGAAGCGGCGATGCTGAAGGAGGTCCCGTGGAGCGTCCTCGTGATGGTCTGCGGCGTGAGCGTCCTCATCGGCGTGCTTGAGGGGACGGGAGGGATGGAGCTCTTCACCAATTTGTTGGCGCGCATCGCGTCGCCCACGAGTGTGAACGGCGTGATCGCCTTCACCACGGGGACCATCTCGACGTACAGCTCCACGTCGGGCGTGGTCTATCCCACCTTCCTTCCGACCGTGCAAGCGCTGGTGGACCGCATCGGCGGCGGGAGTGCGCTGGAGGTCGCGCTCTCGATCAACGTCGGCGCGGGGCTGGTGGACGTCTCACCGCTCTCTACCCTCGGCGCGATGTGCATCGCCGCATTGCCGGCGGGTCATGAGCCAGCCAAGCTCTTCCGCAGCCTCCTGCTCTGGGGCTTCTCGATGACCATCGTCGGGGCGCTGTTCTGTCAGCTCTTCATCGGCCTCTTCGCCCGCTAGTCCTCACCATCAATCGCCCTCTTCCTCGTACTCGGACTCGGCGAGCACTTCCCCACCGAGCCCAGCCGCCCCGGCGAAGCGCTGGTACTGCGCCAGCGCGTACGCGCTCAGCTTGTCGATGTCCACCAACGGCTGCGGATAGTCGAACTCGGCGACCGTCGCGAGCACGTTGGGCAGGTGCCGCTCGAACGTTGCCGCGACCACATCGCGCAACTCCGGCCGCTCCTCCGTCAGCTTGGCGACGCACCGCATGCCGAAGGTCACGTGCCGCCCCTCGTCGCGCTTGATCAAACGGAATCCCTCTTGCAACCCGGGCAGCCAGCCGCGCGTCGCGAGCGCGTCGTGCGCTCCCACGTACCCCGTGCGAGCGAGCATCGCCTCCACCACTCCCATATAGTGCGTCACCGATTCCGCGAAGACGGGGATTATCGCGTCGCCCTCCGCTCGGCGCAGTCGCTCCGTCACCTCCTCGAGGTCAGCGATGAGCACGGCCTGCGGCGCCGGTGTCATGTACTGCTTCGTGATCGCCCCATCCACCTCGAACACCTCGGCGAAGTAGCGCGCGAAGAAATCGAAGTGCTTCGCCTCCTCGTAGAGCTGCGTGGTAAGGAAGAGCTCCTTGTCCACGCCGAGTCCGGCGCGCGAGACGGCTGAGCAGAACGGCGCGAGCGTCCGCGTCACTGACTCCTCGCCTTCATAGAAGAGCGAGGTGAGCCGCAGGATCTGTTCGTCGTACCGCTCCGCGGAATGGTCGCGCCTGATCCTGGCCCACTGTGCCCGATCGGCCGAGAGGTCGACGTCGGCGGGATCCCAATGGAGCTGCTTCGCCTTGCTGTAGAGCGAGAAGTAGGGACTCGTGGACTGTGCGGCGGTGAGCGGCATGGTCAGGTCTCGTCGGGAAAGCGGGTGGGCACCGCACGGGCGCAGACGCACAGCGCGCTCGCGGACCGGGCGTGCATCATGAGAGTGGCGAGCGAGCCCTTCACCCCGATCTTGCCGCGCGTGACGCCGGCGAGCGGATCGAGCTCGCCGCGCATGACGAGCTTCCAGGTGGCGTATGGCGCGCGCAGCACGAACGGCGCGGTGACGGCATCGGGATGGCGGACCACGGCGCCGTGGCAACGGCCGCCCTCGAGCGCGAGCTCGACCGCGACGGCGTCGGGGTAGCCAAGCTCGGGCGCGGCGTCGAGCACGAGCGCGACCGGCCAGATCCACTTGGCCGCGAGCTCGCGGTAGGTCGCATCAGCTTCGATGGCGACCTGGAACGCGCTCGCCCACTCGGGCGTGAAGGGAAGTGATTCCATGCGGGATAGGAGTTTCGATCTGGGTCGGTCGAGTATACGGCGCGGACGCCGCCCCCGCGAGCGTTGACAGACGGGTTGTGGCGTGCCGGCTGACTCGACCAGCTCCGCGTCGCCGCATCGCCGCATCACCGCATTGCCAGCGGGCCAGAAGTCTGCCAAACTCACCTGTCAGATTTTCATCGGTTTCTTCGCAAGATGGTCCCCACCGGAGTCTTCATGCGCGCAGCCGCGGCGGTTCCTCTCGTCGTCTCCCTTGTTGCGATCGGATGTGGCGGTGAGCGCACGGACATGCCTGCTGACCCGCCGGCGGACGCGGCGAGAGCCGCGCGTGCCGCGCTCATCGCCCGCGGCGACTCGCTCGAGCTTCCCGGCGAGTGGACACCGCCCCCCGGCAACGCGCTCTGGCACCAGACGGCCGGATTCGCCAAGACGATGTGCTCGAACATCTTCTACGCGGGCCTCGAGCCCGCAGACGCGGCGGAGAACTTGGGTGGTTTCACCAGCCCCTTCTCGCAGCGGAGTTTCGTTGTCGACACGGTCGTAGACCGCGCGAAGAAAGAAGTGCGGCTCACACTCGCCGACGGCACGGTACGCGTCGCGCGCGTCACCAAGGGCCAAGGCTGTGTGGCGCTGCCGATCGGCGTCGATACGGTCTACTTCAAGCCCACTGACGTGCGCCCGAAGCTCCCCGACGCATCGCGCACGCCGTGGCCGATGGGCGACGTGGTCGCCGCCGCACCTTGGCCAGCTGGTGTGGACTCCGCGAAGTTCGCTGCCGCCTTCGATACCGCGTTCGGCGGGCCCGACGCCGCGACACTTGCGCTGGTCATCACGCACAACGGTCGCATCATCGGTGAGCGCTACGCGCCGGGCATCACCGTTTCCACTCCGCTCGAAAGCTGGTCGATGGGCAAGAGCCTCACCGGCACACTCGTCGCGCGGCTCATCCAGCTCGGCACGTACACGCTCGACCAGCCCGCGCCGATCCCCGAGTGGCAGACAGCCGGCGACCCTCGTCAGGAGATCCGCATCATGGACATCATGCGGATGTCGAGCGGCCTGCGTCTTCGCGCGCCACAGGATCCCGACTGGAACGACTCGCTCGGTTATCCGGACCACGTGTACCTGTATACCGGCACGGTCAACTCGTACACGTACGCGGCGACGCGGCCGCAGCAGTGGAAGCCGAATACGGTGGGCCGCTACCGGAACGTCGATCCCGTGCTCGCGAGCTACCTCGTGCGGCTCGGCGCCGAGAAGCGCGGCGAGGACTATCACTCGTTCCCGCAGCGCGTGCTGTTCGACAAGATCGGCATTCGCAATGCGGTCATCGACACCGACCCGTACGGCAACTTGCTCGGCCAAGGCTCCGAGATGGTCGCGGCCCGCGACTGGGCGCGCTTGGGCAACCTCTATCTGCAGGACGGCGTGTGGAACGGCCAGCGCCTGTTGCCCGAGGGCTACGTGAACCACGTGAGCACCGTGGCACCGGCGTGGCAGGCCGATGGGC
>JBJXGK010000103.1:0-7948 GCA_046153705.1 Gemmatimonadaceae bacterium | reverse complement strand
TTCGGATGCGTCGCCCGGATCGCGTCCGCGAGCTCCCGGCCGTTCATCACCGGCATCACCACGTCGGTGACCACCAGGTGCACGCCCTCGAGGATACCGGGGACCGCGTCCAGTGCCTCGCGGCCGTTGCAGTAGGCGAATACCGCGTAGCCGTTGTTGCGCAATACGCGCGCAGCCAACGTGCGGATCGCGTCCTCGTCCTCTACGAGCAACACGGTCTCGTGCCCCCGCGGTAGGTCCTTCGACTCGGCCGCCGCCGAGCGCGCGGGTGCGTCCTTCATGCGCGGCAACAGGATCCGGAACGTCGAGCCCTCCCCCGGCGCCGTGTCCACGGTCACGCGCCCACCGTGTTCGGTCACCGCGCTGTACACCATCGCTAACCCCAATCCCGTGCCGCGCCCCGGACCCTTGGTGGTGAAGAACGGTTCGAATGCCATCGCGCGGATCTCCGGCGACATGCCGCTGCCGCTGTCCGAGACTTCCAGCTCCACCAACTCATCGAGGGCGCCAGAGTAGCCTCGCTGCCTCAGGTTCTTCGTACTGATGCGCAGGCGCCCGCCCGTCGGCATCGCGTCGCGTGCGTTCACCGCGAGGTTCATCAACACCTGCTCGGCTTGCGCGCGGTCGAACCGCACCGGCCACAGCGCCGGCTCGGCGCGCACTTCCACCGTGATGTCCTCGCCGATCAAGCGCTGCAGCATCCCGTGGATCTGCTGCACGGTCTCGTTGAGGTCGATCGCACGTGGGTCGAGCAACTGCTTGCGGGAGAACGCCAACAGTTGTCGCGTGAGGCCAGCCGCGGTGCTCGCCGCGCGATCCACCTCCGCCAGGTCCGCGGCCACCGCCGATTCGGCTGGTACCTGCTGCTTCGCAAGCTCCAGGTAGCCCTTGATCACCGTGAGCAGGTTGTTGAAGTCATGCGCCACGCCTCCCGCGAGCCGTCCGACCGTTTGCATCTTCTGCGACTGAAGGAATTGCTCCTGCAGCTGTTTCGCCTCGGTGATATCCGCGGCCCAGATCATCAGGTGCGCGAGTGATCCGTCGCGCGCGCGCACCCCGTTGGCCGCGAGCTGGCAGGTCGCGTGCCTGCCGTCTCGTCGCACCACCTGCACTTCGTTCTGCCACGAGCGCCCTTCGCGCACCACATCGAGGATCACCGCAGCGATCTCCGGTCCCACGACGTCCGACAGTGGTTGTCCCCGCACGTCCGCATCGCTCTGCAACGCCCAGCTGCGCACAAAGGCCGGGTTCACGTACCGCACGCGACCATCCGCATCGGCGATCAGCAGCGCGTTGAGCGACGTCGCGATCGCCTGGTCACGCAGCCGCAGCTCGGCTTCCGCGAGTCGGCGCTCGGTGATGTCCGTGATCGATCCGCGGATGAGCGGTGCACCGTTCGAGGGCAAGCGCACCAGGCGGACTTCAGTGGGGACCAGCGATCCGTCCACGCGGCGATGATACCACTCGAACACCGGGGCCCCACCGCGCATCGCCTTTTCGATGTTGTGCATTGCGATGTCCACTGACGGCGTCCCATCCGGTTGGAACTCCGGGCTCACCTCCATCGGTCCGAACGCGAGCAGCGCTTCGCGCGACAAGCCGAACAGCGCCTCGGCCCGGGGATTCACCTCCACGAAGCGCCCCGAATCCATGTCGAGGATCACGATCGCCTCCGGCGCGTGATCCAACTGCACGCGGAGCCGCTGCTCGCTCGTTTGCATCGCCTCCTTCGCGGCCTGCTGCTCCGTCACGTCGCTGATGAAGCCGTGCCAGAGGACGCTCCCATCCTCCAAGCGCTCCGGCCGCGCGATTCCGCTGCGCCAGCGCACACCCTGGCTCGGGAGCACTACGCGGTAGAGCTGTTGCCAAGGCTCCAGTGTGCGCGCCGAGACCTCGATCGCGGCGCGTACACTGCCCACGTCCTCCGGGTGCAGGCGATCGAACACCTTGGAGGCATCCTCGCGCACGTCTTCCGGATGGAACTCGTAGATGTCCCACATCGCCTCGCTCGCGAACGGGAAACACGAGCGGCCGTCGGGATACAGCCGGAACTGGTAAATGACGCCCGGGACCTGTCGCGAGAGGTTCTGCAGCAGCGCCGACTGAGCGGCAGCCACGGCGAGCTCAGGTCGCGGTGCCCGTCGGTCGACCCCTCTGGCTGGCTCGTCGCCCCGTGGGTTCATGTCCCGCTAATGTGTCACGCCGCTCCGCTCGTCGCCACAGGCCGCTCGACTCCCGCCGGCCTCCGCTGGAGCGCCGCCGCCACACTCTCCGGCGTCAGCGGCTTCACCACCACGTCGTTCATGCCTGCAGCCAGATACCGGTCGTGTTCGTCCGGGCTCGCCGAGGTCCCCATCGCGATGATGTGCGCTCTCCCGAACGGAGGCGCCAAGCGACGGATCAGCGACGTCGCCGCCGGCCCATCCATGTGCGGCATCTGGATGTCCATGAAGATCACGTCGAACTCGTGCCGCGCCGCCGTACGAACGGCCTCGGCACCATCGTTCACCACTTCCACGCGGCAACCGAGGCTCTTCAACAAGTTCGCCGCGATGATCTGGTTCACGCGATTGTCCTCCGCGAGCAGCACGCGCAATCGCAGGTCCTCTACCGGCTCCGGCGCCGATGGCCGACGCAGCGATGTGTCCTCCACGATCGCGATATGCCCGTCGGCCCGCTCGTACGCAGCCCTCGGCGACGGCGCGCCGAGCGTCTCGCCACGGATCATCGGCCCCTTGCCGCGCTCGTCCTTCGGCTTCTGCACCACCGCGGCCAACGTGCGTGACAGCGCCAGCGCACCGTATGGCCGCACCAACGTCGCGTCGCAGCCCGCCGAACCAAGCGCTTCCAGGTCGCCAGGCTGCGCCGCGTTGGTCGAGACCAGCAAGCCCACGCCCGCGATCCCGGGCTCCTGACGCATGCGTCGTGCGAACGCGTCGGCATGGTCGCCCATCGTCTGACGGTCCACCAGCGCCACTTCGATCGGATCGCCCTCAGCCGCGGCGCGTCGCATGTGGCTGATCGCCTCTTCCGGCGTCGCCATGGTCTCCACCCGCATGCCCCAACTGCGGAGCCACTCGCGCGTGACCTTCGCGTCATCCGCCGACCCTTCCACGACCACCGCCCGGGCGCCCGCCAGCACGCGAGTGGTCGCCGGCTCCGCGGCTTCCATCGCGCCTTCCGTCGCCTTCAGCACGAGTGTGAAGAAGAACGTCGTCCCCTCGCCTTGCAACGTCTTCACCTCGAGCTTGCCCTTCATGAGCTCCACGATGTGTTTGCTCAACGACACGCCCAGGCCACCACCCGCGAGCTTGCTCACCGTCGTGTGGTCCTTCGCCAGCAGGCGCCGCGCGCTCTCCTGGTCCATGCCCGGACCGTTGTCCTTCACTTGCACCGTGAGCTTCACGTCCGTGCCGTCGCGCGCGCCATCGATCTTCAGCTCCACCCGTCCGCCGGGCGCGAACTTGATGCCGTTGCCCACCAGATTGATCAACACCTGCCGCAAGCGGCTAGAGTCGCCGATCACCCACATCGGCGTCTTCTCCGTGATCCGCGCGTCGATCCGCGTTTGTGCCACCGTCGCCTGCGGTTCACAGAGCTCCGCCACCTCGCTCACCGCCACACGGAGGTCGAACGGGGCCTCCACCAGCTGCAGGCTGCCGTTCTCGATCTTGTTCAAGTCGAGCACGTCGGTCACGAACGTCATCATCGACTGCGCCGAGCGCATCATCGACTCCACGTACCCGCGCTGCACGTCGCTCAACGAGGTGTCCTTCAGCAGGTGTGCCATGCCCACCACCCGCGACATCGGCGAACGGATCTCGTTGTGCACGAGCCCCACGAACTCCTGCTGGCTCTTGCGCGTCTTCTCCGCTTCGTCGCGTGCCTCCTTCATCGCCTTCTCGGCGCCGCGTGACGTGGTCCCGTCCACCAGCACCACGATGTACAGACGCTTGCCCTTCGCATCTCCCGAGCCCACGCGGACGTCCACGTTCACGTGTTCGCCGTCGCCGCGATGCGCCTTCGCACCCTTCGCCGCGCCCTCCAACCAGCTCGAGAGCCGCTCCGGCTTGAACGGCACACCGGTCTCGATCCAGCGGTCGATCGGCGAGCCCGCCAGCGCCGACGCATCCGCGTCGAGCATCTGCGTGGCTTTGCGATTGGCCCGCATGATCACACCCTTGTCGTCCACCACGAGTACCGCGTTGGGCGCCGCTTCCACCACCACATTCGCCTCGGCCGAGCCGCCGATGGCCGTTTGCTTGAGTTCGCCGACACCGCGTCGCTGGATCAGCACCAGCACCGCCGCGATCACCAGCAGCGCGGCCACGCCGTAGCCCACACGTGGAGGCACGGCCGCGCCACCATGCGCCGCCCGCGCGGAGATCTCGTACACCACGCGCAACGCCAACGGCTGCGCCGGCGCCCAGGCACCCGCCACCTTCGCACCAGTCGGTCCGGCGTACCCGCTCACCGCCACACCGCGCTCACTCCGTCCCGGCGGCGTCGCCGAGCCGTCGGGCAACGCTCCACTCGGACCCTGAACCAGTCCGCGCGTGTCGCCACCCAACGTCGAGAGCACCGCACCCGACTCATCCATCAAGTACACGTCACTCCCCGACTGCTGGCGCAGCGCGTAGCGCATGCGATGCAGGGGAGCATCCGGATCGTAGAAGAACGCGAGGACCGCACTCACACTGCCGTTCGCGTCACGCACCGGTGCCGCGCTGATCAGCAGCCACTCGCTCCCCGTGCCCCCGTCGCGTGTGCTCGCCGGCCACACCGGCCCCGCCACACTCGCGGTGCCGCTGCGCGCACGCTGCACCGCTGCCACGCGCTGCCCCAACGCCGCATCGCTGATCAACATCGGTGCCGTGCTCTCGATCAGCGCACCCTGCGGTGTGAACAACGCCGCCGCTCGCACGCCGTCCGTGGCAGCGGCGTTCCGTGCGAACGCCGCCAACGGACCGGGGATCGCGGTCGGCGTACCCGCCAGCGCCGCGTCACTCGCCCAGGTCTCCGCGCGCGAGAGTTCTTCGCGCTCCCACTGCGTCACCGCTTGCTGGGCGATGGCGACGCCATCGTTCAGCCGCGACGCGAGTGCGCGGTCGCTGCTGGCCGCATACGCGCCAAGCAAGCCCGCGCCGCCGAGCAGCGCCAGGACGATCACCGCGGGGATCGCCCACGATGGGAAGCGCGCGGACTCGTCGTCGGGGCGCGGAGCGGAGGAGCGGTTGGAGGGTGTCATCGGTTTTAGTATCGGCGCTTGAAGCGGGCACTGAAACGGCACCTCAACTGCAACGGCGCTATGCGCTATAAGCTGTAAGCTATGAGCAACTTCGATGCGGGAGGTTGATCTCCCGCATCGCCGTTACTTATAGCTCACCACTCAAGACTCACAGCGCCGTTAGCAGTTAGCCGTTAGCAGTTAGCCGTTAGCAGTTAGCCGCCAACACTTGGCAGTCGCGAGCTAAGTCGAGGGCCCCGACCCCGCCTCCTTCAGCCCACTGGGATCCCGAAACGGATACCTCTGCCTCAACCACCACTGCTCCCGCAGGATCTTCCCGAACGGGATCCGCGCCGTGTCGAGCCGCAACGCCAGCGCCTGGCCGCTGAACCTGACGACGACACCCTCGACGTCCGCCATCTCCCCTCTATTGAAGCGGATGGTGGCCGCCATGCGGTCGCCCACCTGCACACCCGAGTCCGCCGGGATGCCGTGGGGTAGATACACGCGTACGCCCGTCTCCGAACAGTCCTCCACTTCACCGCGGAGCTCACCTGCGGTGAAGCGCGGCCGGTCGTTCGTCGGGTACTCCACGCGATAGTACGTGCGGCGGTTGGCCGCGTCGGTCTTAGGGTCCACTTGTCCATTATCGGCACCGTCACTCTGGGCATGAGCTTCGGCATCGCTTCGGGTGCGATGGGTGTAGATTGTCCTTCTATATGATGTGGGACGCCCTTTCCGATCCTGCCTTTGCCGGCGCGGTCGTGCGCGAAGCCCCGTACGTCGTGCTCCTCCTGGAGCGCGACGGCTCCGTGCGTCTGGCCAACCCCGCCGCGGCCGTCCACCTGGGGTATGAACTGGACGAGCTGCCGGGCATGCATCTCACGCAGCTCATCGACGCTGACGACGCGCCGCGCGCTGAGATCGTCCTCCAGCGCGCCATCGACGGTGAACGCACCGACGTTTCCGTGCGCTACATCCGCAAGGACGGCGAGCCGCGCTTCGCTCTTCTCCGCGTGGTGCCTTGGCGTCCCGGCGGCGGCCCGACCGAGTCCGTGCTCGTGTTCGCCTTCGACACCACCGACGAAGAACTGCGCACCGACGCCCTCCGCGAGAGCGATCAACGCTTCCGCAATCTCGTCTCGGCGTTCGATCGCGCCTTCTTCGTCATGGACATCGATCTCCGCATCGCCGGACTCTTCGGCCGATGGGTGCGCACCACCGGCCTCGTCCCCGCCAACTGGATCGGCTACACACCGCAGGAGCTGTTTCCCGAGACCGGCGGTGAACCACACGTCACCCAGCTCACGCGTGTGCTCGAGGGTGAGGACGTCACGTACGAGTGGGCCTACCCCAACGCCGCCACCGGTGACCTCATCCAGCTCCGCCTCCACGCCTCGCCCATGCGCGATGCACAGGAGGGAGTGATCGGCATCGCCGTGGTCGTCGTCGATATCACGCGCCGTGTGCGCGCCGAG
Organism: Gemmatimonadaceae bacterium; assembly: GCA_046153705.1. Classification (GTDB taxonomy): domain Bacteria; phylum Gemmatimonadota; class Gemmatimonadetes; order Gemmatimonadales; family Gemmatimonadaceae; genus Pseudogemmatithrix. The sequence continues at coordinate 1,243 of JBJXGK010000103.1, read as the reverse complement.
GCCGAGGCCACTGCGCTGCGCGCGCGCATCGCGGCGGCCGAGCGCGCGGAGGCCCTGGGCCAACTCGTGAGCGGTGTGGCGCATGAGTTGAACAACCCGCTGGCCGCCATGCTCAACTTCACCGAGGACCTGTTGCTCGGTGAGTCCGACCCCGAGCGCCGCTCGGCGCTCGAGGTGATCCGTGCGCAGGCCCTGCGCTCGCGAGTCATCGTGCGCGACCTGCTCACGTTCGCGCGCCGCGGTGGCAATCGCCCGCGCATACCGCACACACCCGGTCCCATCCTCTCCGACGTGGTGCGCGCCCTGCGTCCCGGACTCGGCGAGGGTGTGCGACTCGATGCCGAGATCGGGGACGGTGGCATGGTGCTCGCCATCGACCGCGCCGGGTTCGAACAGGTCATCACCAACCTGCTCACCAACGCCGCACAGGCCACCGGCCCGGGTGGCCATGTGCTGCTGCGCGCCGGGGTGCGTGGCCCATGGTACGAGATCGAAGTGCTCGACGACGGGCACGGCATGGCCCCCGACGTGCTCTCGCGACTCTTCGAGCCGTTCTTCACCACCAAGTCCACGGGGCAGGGGGTAGGCCTCGGTCTCTCGGTGTCACTTGGCATCGTTCAGGAACACGGAGGCACCCTCACCGCGTCTAATCGAACGGATGCACCGGGCGCCGTCTTCACCGTGCGCTTCCCTGTGCCCGAAGTCCCACTCGAACTCCCGCCGCCGCCTTTGCCTCGCACCTCGGTACCCACCGCGCGTCGTTCTTCGCAGTCCCAGCTCGCCGAAGGCCCGGTGCTGCTCATCGTCGACGACGAGGAGCCCATCCGCCGCGCGCTGCGCCGGTTCTTCGAGCGCCGCGGCTGGATCGTCGAGGAGGCGCACGACGGCCTGGAGGGTGACCGTCTCCTCTCCGCCCCCGATGCCGCGCAGCGCTACGTCGCCATCTTGTGCGATCTGCGCATGCCCGGTCTCGATGGCCCGGAGTTGTACGCGCGTGTGAAGGAACGTACGCCCGAGTTGGTGAGCCGTTTCGTCATCTCCACCGGAGACGTGGTGGGCGAGCAGGCCGCCGCGTTCCTGGCGAGCATCGACGCGCCCGTGCTGGAGAAGCCGTATGAACTCGGGGCCGTAGATGCCATCGTCGAGCGCCTGCGCGTCCAGCAGAAGCGCCGCCGCCATACCCCTCATGCAGTGGAGCGAACGCAGTGACGCCGTGGGTTCTTCGACTGATCGTGGCGAACGT
>JBJXGK010000090.1:0-5058 GCA_046153705.1 Gemmatimonadaceae bacterium | reverse complement strand
GTGGTGGGGTCGAGCAACTTCATCTTCGACGAGACCGAGCGGCAGTGGCAGTTCCGCGACGTGTTCGAGACCGCGCTCGGGACCAAGCACACGCTGCGTCTCGGCGCGGATGTGGTCGCCTCGCGCTTCGAGCTCGCAGCCGCGAGCACCAATCCCAACGGCTCGTACGTCGTGTACAACGATGGCAACATCACGATCCCGTCCGGGCGCCCGCTGACGATCAACGACATCCCGGCGAACGTGCGCGTGGAGAGTTACACGATCGACGCTCGCCCACAGCAGGTGAACCTGTCGCAGGCGCTCTATGGCGCGTTCATTGAGGACGCCTGGCGTCCGACGGCGTCGGTCACCGTGACCGGTGGACTCCGATGGGACTACGACGACCTCACGTCCCGCGGCGAGAGCTCGGCTGATCTCGATAACGTGCAGCCGCGCCTCTCGTTCAACTGGGTCGCGACACCGCGCGACGTCGTGCGCGGTGGCATCGGGCGCTATGCGGGCAAGTTCCCCTATGCGATCTACTCCGACGCCGTCCAACTCGGCGTCAACGGAAACGCGACCGTGACCTACAGCGGCGCGTCCGCGCCGACGTTCGGGCAGGGACCGACGGCCGGCAACGTGCCACCCGGCGACATCCTCGCCGTACCGCGAGAGATCTTCCAGACGTTCACGCTCGGCCTCGAACAGCCGATGAGTTGGCAGGCGACACTCGGTGTGCAGCGTCAGGTCGGCGACCGCTGGGGCGTGAGTGCCGACGTAGTGCTCAGTCGCACCACGAACCTGCCATGGCTCGCGGACCTCAATCCGATCGCCCGCCAGCTCACCGCGGCCGACTCCGTGCCGCGCACCTGCGCCAGCGCAACCTCGTGCCCCGGTGACGCGTTCCGGCCGACCGATCCGACGGTGAGCGGGTATCGCCGTCTCTCCACCGCGCAGTCCGGCGGGACCGCAGAGTATGCGGCGCTGTACGTCTCCGCGCGACGCGCGCTCTCCGATCGCTGGCAGCTCGACGCCAACTGGGTCTGGTCGCACGCGATGAACAACACCGAGGACATCAACTTCTCGGCCACGCAGGCGAACTGCTTCTCGAACGATCGCCGAGACGCGGTGACCGGTGCTGCCTGCTCCAGTGATGAATGGGCCGGTGCGAACAACGATCGCCGGCATCGGTTGACCGTCCGGAACGTGCTGGTGTTGCCGCGCGCGGTGACCTGGAGCGTCATTGCCGATGCGCAGACCGGCGTGCCCGTGAACCGCTTGGCCGGCACCGCCAGCACGGCGGGCACCGCGCGCTACGACTTGCTCGGCAGCGGGCCGGTGCGCGGCAACTCGTTCATCGGGAACGCGGATCGGTTCTTCGGCGTGGGGCGAAACGCTGAGCGGCTCCCGGGGTTCACGACCGTCGCAACGTCGTTCGCGTGGAAGGCACCATTGCGCGGCGGTGAGGCGCTCGAGATTCGCGCCGATGTGTTCAATCTCTTCAACACCCTGGCCTGGGGCGGCTACGCGAACGGCATCGGCGGTGGCGGCAGCAGGACGCAATACGGCCGGCCGGGTGACGCGACGTACCTGTATGCGGCCGCGCCGCCGCGCCAGTTCCAGTTCTCGGCGAGGTATGTGTTCGGCGACGGCCGCGCGCAGTAGCTTGGGCTGATGCTCGACGAACCCTTCCGCCGCGGGATGCAGCGTACCGCCGCGGCTCCCGCGCGGTGGATGCATCGGTTGGGCGTGACGCCCAACATGGTGACCGTCGCGGCGTGTGTGGTGGGACTCGGCGCGGCGGTGTTGGTGGCGCGCGGACACGCGTTCGCGGGGATCGTGGTTTGGAGCGTGAGCCGACTGCTGGACGGCTACGACGGGATCCTGGCCCGGCTCAGTGGTCGCACGACGCTCTTCGGCGGGTTCCTCGACATCACGCTCGACATGCTGGCGTATTCGTCAATGGCCGTGGCGTTCGCCGTGGCGCAACCGGAGTTCAGGGTGCAGTGGATGGTCGTGCTCGTGGGGTACGTCATGGCGATCACCACGACCTTGGCGCTGTCGTCGTTGCTGGAACGCGCCGACCGCACGTTGGGTGGGGACCGCTCACTGCAGTTCACTCCCGCGTTGGCCGAAGGCGGGGAGACCACCATCGTGTACGTGGCCGTGGTGCTACTACCGGCCTGGACCACGGGGATCCTCTGGGTCTGGATCGCGCTGCTCGCGCTGACCGCCTTGGGCAGAGTGCGGCTGGCCCGTCGGCTCCTCGGGTGAAATCGCACTCGGAGCGGGCGCGGAACCTTTTCCGGCGCTCGGGTCTAGCGGGGGGACGATGACCCCAACGGACTCCCATCCGCCCGACTTCGAGGCCGAGTGTCTACGTTGGTTGCCCGATCTCGCGCGGTATGCGCGGTCCCTGGCGCACGACGACGACCTGGCCGACGATCTCGTCCAAGACACGTATCTGATCGCCTTCAAGAGCTGGCATCAGTTCATCCCGGGCAGCGAGAGCCGCGGCTGGCTGTTCACCATCTGCCGGAATCGGTTCTATCGGGTGCACGGCCGCGAGGCGCGACAGGTCGCAGCAGACACGCCGGAACTCGAGACCTTAGCCGCAAGTGCGCTGTTCGCTTCGGCGAGCCAGCAGGGTCTTGGCGACGTGTTTGAGCAGGCGGAGGTCGTTCACGCGGTCGGGGCCGCAATGGCGGCGCTGCCGGAGACCTATCGGGAAGTGGCATTGCTCATCGACATGCACGACCACACGTACGAATCCGCTGCGCGGATCCTCGAGATCCCGGTGGGGACCGTCCGGTCCCGACTCTTCCGGGCTCGCCGACTCCTGCAGGAACAGTTGCTCACCCACGCGCGCGATCTCGGCTTCGGCGTCGCCCGCCAATCCTCCGAAACACGAGAGGGACGCCCATGATGCCGACGAACGATTGCGACGCCGTGATGCGGCAGTTCTGGGACTATCTCGACGGCGAGCTGAACGAGGAGACCATGGCCGCTATCGACGCGCACGTCCACGAGTGCAGCCGCTGCAATCCGCACATCCAGTTCGAGCGGGCGTTCAAGCAGGCGATGCGTTCGGCCCGCGAGCCGGTGGCCGAACTCACACCCCTCCGGGACCGGGTGCGCGCGGCGCTCGCCGCGGCGGGGTACGAGGCGCCATGAAACGCGCGCACGACGGCTAGGCCTGCGGCCCGCTGCCGAGCGTCTCCGCAGTTGCGTCGGCCAGGGCCACCGCCGTGATCTGCGAGTGCGATCTGTGCCAGTGTGCAATGCCGCCACGGACCAAGAGCACCTGCGGCGATGCGTGGGGGACGCGGAAGGTGCCGGCGAGCTGCTGCGAGAGTGGCCGCTGTGCGATCACGTCGACGAGCTTCACGCGTGCATCGGGTGCATCGAGCATGAAGCGCGCGACTTCAGTCGCCGCGTGCGTCGAGATGACGCAGTAAGGGCTATGTTTGAAGACGATCGTGGCTCGGTCGGAGGTGAGCAGATCCGGCAGATCCTGCTCTGTGAGGCGGGGGATATCCATGGCCGTAAGGAAGGTCTGCTGTCGATGGAGCGGGGGTGCGCTACCTAGTCCCCGGCGACCCAACTCGTTCCAATCCAGCGACGATTCCGTCCGATCCGCGTCGGGGGCCGAAGGTAGACACCCTTGGGAGGAAGACTGTGACCGGTGAACGGTGGTCGGATGTCGGTGCCGCTGATGAACTCCGTGCGCGCGGTGTGAGTGCGGTCATTGCGGACGGGACGCGTGTGGCGATTTCCTGGCGTGAAGGGCAGTGGGGTGCGGTCAGTGGCACGTGCTCGCACGCTGGCGGTCCACTCGGCGAGGGCACTCTCGAAGGGGACTACGTCGTCTGTCCCTGGCACCACTGGAAGTATCATCGCACCACCGGACTCGGCGAACCGGGATACGAGGGCGACGCGGTGCCGCGCTACGCCGTCCGCGAGCGTGACGGGCGTGTGGAGGTGGATCTCGCGAGTGCGACGAAGCGGACGCATCTCAAGAAGGAGCCGCATCCGTTGGCCCGGCCGATCGTCCGTGCTCCGGGTGCGCCGCGGGTCCTCGGCCTGTCCACGACGAACATGGAAGAAGGGTATGAGCGTGTCTCGACGTCCGAGTTGCTGCTGACGCACGCGCTGGAGTATGCGGCGCGCGAGCTCGAGTCCGAGACGCAACTCATCCGGCTACGCGATCTCTCGTTCCGGTCCTGTGAGGGGTTCTACTCGAAGAGTGCCAAGGCCTGCACCTGGCCCTGCTCCATCACCCAGATGGACACCAACGACCAACTCGACCGCGTGTACGAAGCCGTCGTCCACTGGGCGGACGTGGTCCTCATCTCCACCCCGATCCGCTGGGGGAATGCCTCCGCGCTCTACTACAAGATGATCGAGCGCTTCAACTGCATCCAGAACCAGGTCACGATCGCCGACCGCGTGTTGCTCAAAGATAAGGTCGCGGCGTTCATCATCACCGGCGGGCAGGACAACGTGCAGCAGGTCGCCGGTCATCTCCTCGGCTTCTTCGGTGAGATCGGCTTCCATTTCCCCCAGTTCCCCTACATCGCCCACAGTCGCGGCTGGACCGCCGAGGACATGGAGGCGAACGTGCGTCAGGTGCAGCAGAGCGCGGAGTTGCGGCAGGGTGCGGAGGAGCTTGTCGCGCGCGCGGTGGACCACGCCCACCTGCTGCTCGACCACCCGCAATCGAGTCACATGCAGTCGCGCGCAGGCCGCAAGGCGCATCGGCTCGCCAAGTGACGCGTCGCCTTCCTCAGGGGGCGGATCTGCGGAGCGCGGGAGAATGAGAGAACGATGAGAGTGCTCTCATAGAACACCTGTTACCATGGGCGACGCTCTAGCATGAGTGCAGCATCCACTCCGGGTGCTGACCATCCCCGTCCAAGGAGCGTGCCCGATGCGTAAGCTGTTGACACTCACTCTCGCCACTCTCGCCACTCTCGCCGCTCTCGCCGTCGCAGCCTGCAGCGACAGCGGCACTGTCACCGAACCGTCGACCTCGTTGGCGTCGGCAGCCAGCGCCGACTCACGTGAGAACGAATGGAA
>JBJXGK010000086.1:0-7542 GCA_046153705.1 Gemmatimonadaceae bacterium | reverse complement strand
GTGGTGTAGTTCCCCGTGTACTGGAACTCGGCGATCGCCGCCGCGAAACGCGCGTGCAGCATCTCGATGCGAGCCTTGAGGATCTCCGAGAATCGCAGGAGCACCGGGAGGTTCACGCCCTGCGCCTCAAGGTCGTGCGCGAGTTCGTAGAGATCGAGTGTCTGCTCCGGGCGGTCCCGGTCGGGCCGGACGACGACGCGCCCCGCCGCGTTTACGTCAAAGAAGCCGTCGCCCCAGCCCTCGATGTTGTAGAGCGCCTTGGCGCGGTCGATCGACCACGGAGTGACGCTCACACCATTGGCGGCGGGAGCGGGCGACGCGGCAACGGCGTCTGAAGTCGGGGTGGCGGCCATGCGCTGAATAGTAGGGCAGACGTCCCCGCGACGAAACCGGTGTCACGGCGGCGTGACGACGCGCGCTTGACCCCCCGGCGCTGAATCCGAACAGTGCTGCGACCCGTAGGACCTGCACATCACGGGAAGCACGCGCGTGCGGCTCCGACGGCGCACACGCGATTCAATCGGAAACGGATGAAGGAGAATGTGCAATGAAGAAGCTCTTGAAGGTGCTGGCGGTGCTGGTGGGGATCCTCGTGGCTGCCGCGGCCATCGGTGTGGCGGGGCTCTATGCGTGGTCCGGGGCAGAGCTCAAGAAGAAGACTCCCCTCCCCGCCCATGCGTTCGTGGTGCCGACGGACAGCGCGAGCATCGCGCGCGGCGAGCACCTCACACGCGCCATCGTGAAGTGCGCCGATTGCCACGGACAGGACTTTGGCGGGCAGGTCATGATCGACGATCCGGCGATCGGGAAGATCTTCGCGCCGAACCTCACCCGCGGTGAGGGCGGGATCGCCGCAGCCTACGACGACGCGACGTGGGAGCGCGCGATACGGCACGGTGTCGCACCGGATGGGCGGCGTCTGCTCATCATGCCCTCGAACGAGTACCAGTTCCTCTCGGACGAGGACCTCGGGCAGGTCATCGCGTACCTGAAGCAGCTGCCGGCGGTGTCGCGCACGACCCCGCCGCCCAAGGTCGGTCCGGTGGCGCGCGCACTGTACGCTGCGGGGCAGCTGCCGCTGTTCCCGGCGAATGACGTACGGCACGACGCCGGCGTCGTCCCGCCCGTGGTCGCGGACTCGACAGCCGCGTACGGCAAGTACCTCGGCGACGTGGGCTGCTCGGGCTGCCATGGTGCGACGTACGGTGGCGGCACGATCCCCGGGACACCGCCGGATTGGCCCCCGGCGGCGAACCTGACGCCGGCCGCGCTCGATGCCGCCAAGTACGACCTGGCGGGCTTCACCAAGGCGATGCGCGAGGGCGTGCGGCCGAACGGGTCCTCGATCAATCCGGTGATGCCGATCCAGGCCACGAAGCTGATGACGGATCTCGAGATCGTGGCGCTCTGGAAATACCTACGGACGCTCGAGGCGAGGGAGTTCGGGTCGCGATAGGGCGATGCGGGGGTTGAACTGCTGTCACCACAAGGGGCGCAGAGAACTGCGGAGTACGGCGAACTGCGTACAACACAGGGACTCAGGGAGCACAGGGGGCTTCGCGCGCGTAGGCAGGCTCGCGAGTCAAGCGGCTTCTTCTTTGTGAACTACACTCGACGCGTTCTTGGTGTGCTGTTCACAAAGAGAAAAAAGCCTGCGTTGCCTCGGTGCCCTGCGTGAGACGCAGAACTCCCTGTGTTCCCTGCGTTCCCTGTGTGCCCTGTGTCCCCTGTGTCCCCTGTCTTGAATGTTGTTCGCAGTTCTCTGTGGTCTCTGTGCCCTCTGTGGTGACCGCCGTTACGGCCGCCCCACCTGATCCCTGCCCTTCTCCACGAACGGAATCCCGCGCTTCATCCAATCGGGCTCCGGCGCGCCGAGCAGCTTGGCGGCGAAGAACTCCTGCATGCGCCGATCGATGTCCTTCTGATTCGCGTACTTCCGCGGATTGTGGGCGTCGCCGTTGTAGTTGACCATGTACGCCTCCTTCCCCAAGCGGCGCATGGCGACGAAGAACTCGATGCCCTGGTACCACGGCACGGCGCCGTCGTTGTCGTTGGCCATGAACAACACCGGTGTGGTCACCCGATCGAGATAGAACAGCGGCGAGTTCTCCATGTAGCGCTCGGGATACTCCCACAGCGACCCGCCGATGCGGCTCTGCCCGCGTTCGTAGTTCACGATCGCGCGCTCGACGCCGCTCTCCCAACGGATCCCGCCGTACGCCGACGTCATGTTCACCACCGTCGCGTTCGGCACCGCGGCAGCGAACAGGTTGGTCTGCGTGATGATGTACGCCGTCTGATAGCCGCCCCACGACTGGCCGCTGATCCCGATCCGCTTGGGATCCACGACGCCGCGCGCGATGAGCGACTGCACGCCCGGGACGATCGACTTCACCGAGCTGGGTCCGGGATACCCGGGCGTGTAGTGGATGTTCGGCATGAACACCACGTAGCCCAATGAGTTGTAGACGACCGGATTGATGGTGTTGCGGCCGGCAGGACGGGTGTAGTTGTAGAGCCCGTCCGACAGCTGCTCGTAGAAGTACACGAGCATCGGGTACTTCTTGGCGGGATCGAATCCCTCAGGCTTGTACAGCAGACCCTCCATCGGCACGCCGTCGCTGTTCAGCCACTGCACCAGCTCGACATCGCCCCAGGAGTACTGTGACTGCTCGGGCATCGCGTTGGTGATCCGCTCCAGGCGATCGAAGCTCGAGCCCGACCACAGGTCGGGGTATTCGCGATGATCGGCGCGCGCGACGAGATACTGCTCGGCCTTGCGGGCCTTCTGCAGGACCGGCCACGACTTGGGCGCCATCAACACCTTCTCGGGATTCCCGGCGACGCCCACACGATCGCGATACAGCCCGGCGTACTTGGTCGCGTTGTCGAAGGTGCGGAGGAGCAGCGGTTCGGCCGGATCGACGAAGCGCTGTTCCGGATCGAGGGTCACGAGGCGGAACGTGAGGTTCTCCTTCCTCCCGACGCCATCGGTGAGGTTCTTGGTCGGCGCGGTGCCGAGCGGGTCGACCTCCCAGATATCGTAGCGGTCGTACACGAGCACGCGAGCGTCGTCCTTGGTCCAGCCGGCGACGCCGTAGGGATTGGGCTCCGACGGCGTGTCGTGTTCTTCGTTCACGAGCGAGACACCGCTGATGCCCGTGCTGATGTCGCGCGTACGGCCGGTCGCGATGTCGTGCGCCTTCCACTGCCCGCCTTCGAACCAGCTGACGTACTTGGCGGCCGGCGAGAGCTGGGCGTTCCCCCGGATCCGCTTGGCGAGCTGCTTCATGGCACCGGTCACCGCGTTCACGACATAGACGTCGTTGCCGTCCTCACCGGCGATGGCGTCGATGTCGTACGGCACACCGGTCACGATCACCCCGACCTTGCCGTCCTCGGAGAGCGTGACCTGCGGCATCGAATCGCTCGCGATGCGCTTCATCTGCTTGCTGGCGACGTGATACACTGCCGTGTAGCTGCGGCTGCGGTCCTGCCCGACCTGGAGGCGCTGCATCGGCTGCGGGCGCGTGTCCCGCCAGTGCCAGAGATCGACCACGGACTTCTCGGCGAGCGAGTCGGCCGGGATGGAATCGAGCGGCAGCGGTTGTACGCCGAAACGCAGCACGGCACCGGTCTTCACGAAATCGACGGCGCCACGCTCGGCGATGCGCATGCCCTCACCGACCGCATTGGCCGCCACCGCCACCGCGGCCGTCTGTGGGCCTGGCTTCGCCTTGGTGCCGGCCAATGAGGCGTGATACAGCGTCACGCGCGGCTTCTCGGCCGTCCATTCGTCGGCGTCGGTGACGAACGCGACCTGTGTGCCGGCTTCGTCGATCGCGAGCGAGCGGTAGTTGCCCGTGCCCGTCTTGAGCGAGGTCACCACCCCAGTGGCGAGGTCGCGGACGTGCACGCCGTCGAGTTTGAGCGAATCGGCTCCCGTGGTGCTGTACACGAGGAAGCGTCCGTTGCGATCGATCGTGTGGTTGGTGACACCTTCGATGCGGACTTCGGTGCCGGTCGCGAGTTCACGGAGCACGAGAGGGGCACCGCTGTCCTTGCGGCGCGGCGCGGACCGCGCGGACCGCGCGGAGTCGCCGCGTGCTGCGGGCGCACCGGCGGCGGCAGTCGTCGTGTCGGCGTCGATCTCGTACGCGACGAACCGCGCCGCGTCGCGCGCGAGCGTGAAGCTGCGCACCCGCTCGATGGCGGTGACCTGGCCGCTGGCGAGGTCGAGGATCGCGAGCTTGTTCCGCGGCGTGTCCGCCGGACGGGCACGACGCGCGCGCGATGAGTCCATCGCGGCCTTGGTGGGATACTGCAAGAAGAGCGCATACCGCGAGTCGGCGGAGATCTGCGCGGCCTGCGAGTTGAACGGTGTACCGGTCACCGACGTGAGTGGACGCCCCGTCCAGCCGCGCGCGACCCGATGTTCGGTGTTGCCCGACGTCGCCCGTGCGACGAGCTGTCCGTCGCCCAGCGTGGGCGTGAGGGTGTAGACGGCCCACTTCCCGTCCGGCGAGAGCGTGGGCTGCGCGATCGACCGCCAGAGGTCGTAGGTGTCCTGCGTGAGGACCTTCTTGCCGCCCTGCGCACTCAGCGCGAGCGGCGCGACGACGAGGGTGAGGGCCGCGCGCGAGGCGAGGCGACGGAGCGACGAGCGCATGGGCATCCAAGGTGAAGAAGTGGGGTTATCTTCTGCCGACGACGCGGATACTACGCAAAAGTGTGGCGCTCTGCTGGCCACGCCGGACGTCCGCTCCCTCTCCGCTCCCCGACCTCCGCCATGAAGCGCCTCCTCACGTTCTTCCTCCGCGGACTCGTCCTGACCGTGCCCCTCGTGGTCACGGTGGCGGTCTGTTGGTTCATCCTCACGCGGATCGACGGCTGGCTGGGGCTCTCGATCCCCGGACTCGGTCTCGCGATCACGCTGGCGTCCATCACGCTCGTGGGGTTCGTCGGCTCGACGTTCCTGTGGCGCACGCTCGAGGGGTGGCTCGACGAGCTGCTCGAGCGCCTGCCGTTCGTCCGACTGCTCTATTCGTCGACGAAGGATCTGTTGAACGCGTTCGTGGGCGAGAAGCGGCGCTTCGACGCGCCGGTGCTTGTGGCGCTCTCGGAGGACGGCGCGGTCCGCACGTTCGGATTCATCACGCAGGCCTCACTCGCATCGCTCGGGCTGCCGAACGATGTGGCGGTGTATTTCCCCCAGTCCTACAACTTCGCGGGACAGCTCGTGGTCGTGCCGTCGTCCCGCGTGACGCGGCTCGAGGCGGACAGCTCGGACGTACTCGCGTTCATCGTGTCCGGAGGTGTGACTGACCCACCGGCGTCGACACGCGGAGCCGCACCGCTCGTCGCGATCGTCGGCCTGGCGCTCTCCGCCGCGCTCTCAGCCGCGTTGTCTCCGGCCCTCGCGCAGGGGGCCGCGGTGACCGCCGCCGACGCCCCCGTGCTGCTCATCCCCGACCGCGTGTTCCTCGGCACCGAGGACTCGGCGCGGACCGGCTGGGTGGTGTTGGTGCAAGGCGAGCGCATTGTCGCCGTGGGACCGCGTACGGTCGTCAACGTGCCCGCGAACGCCCGACGCATCGAGCTGCGCGGCAGCACGCTCATGCCCGGCATGATCGAAGGCCACACGCACTTGTTCCTGCATGCGTACAACGAGACGTCGTGGAACGATCAGGTGCTCAAGGAGTCACTGAGCCTGCGGACCGCCCGTGCCGTGAATCATGCGCGCGCGACGCTCATGGCCGGCTTCACGACGGCCCGTGACTTGGGCACGGAGGGCGCGGGGTTCGCCGACCATGGCCTCAAGCAGGCGATCGAACAAGGGATCATCCCGGGGCCACGACTGCTCATCGCATCGAAAGCCATCGTCGCGACGGGCAGTTACGCGCCGAAAGGATCCGCGAGCGAGTGGGCGGCACCACAGGGCGCCGAAGAAGCCGATGGTGCGGAGGGACTCACTCGTGTCGCGCGCGACCAGATCGGCCACGGGGCCGACCTCGTGAAGGTGTACGCCGACTACCGTTGGGGCCCGGCTGGCGAGGCCCGCGCGACGTTCACCGTCGCCGAGCTGCGCACACTGGTGGAGGTCGTGGAGTCGAGTGGTCGCGGCGTGGTCGCGCACGCGGCCACCGCCGAGGGCATGCGCCGGGCGATCGTGGCCGGCGTGAAGACCATCGAACACGGAGATGGCGGCACGACCGAGATCTGGCGCCAGATGGCGGCACAGGGCATCGGCCTCTGCCCGACGTTCGCCGCCGTGGAAGCGACCTCGCGCTATGCCGGCCGCAAGCCGGGCGATGCGCCCACCACGCGCATGAAACAGAAGCGAGAGGGCTTCGCCGCCGCACTCGCGGCCGGCGTACCGATCTGCATGGGTGGTGACGCGGGGGTGTACCCGCATGGCGAGAATGCCTGGGAGATGGAGCTCCTCGTGGAGGCAGGCATGTCGCCGTCGGCGGTGCTTCGCTCAGCGACGAGCGTGAACGCGTCGCTGTTCGGACTCGCCGATCGCCTTGGCGCGATCAAGACCGGGCTGCTCGCTGATCTCGTCGCCGTCGAAGGAGACCCGACGCGCAGCATCAGCGCCGTGCGTCGGGTCCGGATGGTGATGCAGGGTGGACGCGTCTACGGCTTGAGCCAGTAGCCGAACCAGTCGCGCAGGCGTCCGAGCCGATCGACGAGCAGCCAGGGCTCGCCGGTGCGCGAGAGATCATGCGTGGAGCGTGGGTAGCGCACGAACTCGACCGGCGTGCCCTGCTTCCGCAGCGCCATGAACCACTGCTCGGCGTCGGTCATCGGCGTGCGGTGGTCCTCTTCCGACTGCAGGATGAACGTCGGTGTCTTGACCTTGCGCACGTAGCGGATGGGCGAGAGCGAGTCGTACATCGCCGGATTGTCCCAGGGGCGGCCGAAGAACTCGAACTCCGTGAGGCCCTGCACGTCCGACGTGCCGTACCAGGACCACCAGTTGCTGATCATGCGGTCGGCCTGCGCGGCCTTGAAGCGATCAGTCTTCACCGTCACCCACGCGGTCATCACACCGCCGTACGAGCCACCGGTCACGCCCATGCGCGTGGAATCGACATCGGCACGTGCTGCGGCGATGTCCACGGCCTTCATGAGATCTTGGTAGTCCTCGGCGAACCATCGCCCACGCGTGGAGAACGTGAAGTCCGCACCGTAGCCGCTCGAGCCACGCGGGTTTGTGTAGAGCACCATGAAGCCCGCGGCGGCGAGGTTCTGCGTCTCGTCGAACCACTGTTCACCGTACTGCGAGTGCGGTCCACCGTGGATGTAGAGCACCAGCGGATACTTCTTGTCGGCGGTGTAGCCGAACGGCTTCATGAGCCAACCTTCGATCGGCATGTCACCGACACTCTTGAACGTCATGCGCTCGGCGTCGCTCCACGCGATCTCGGCGTTGAGCTTGTCGTTGAAGCCGGTGAGCTTGCGCTCGCCTTTGCCGTCAATGCCGGCGATGTAGAGTTCCGTCGGCTTGTTGACGCTCGTGGAGACATACGCGACCTG
>JBJXGK010000055.1:0-30302 GCA_046153705.1 Gemmatimonadaceae bacterium | reverse complement strand
GTCGCACCTTCGGCCTTCAGCCACTTCACGAGGCGACCTTCTTCCATCGTGGGGCTCAAGGCCTCCATGAACACTTTCGTTGCCATAGTCGGGATCGAGTTGTGAGAGCAGATATCCGATGTCAGTCGTGGGTCGCGGTGGGTATCCATCTCCCATCCACCATCCCCCATCTGCCATCTATCCCAAATACATGACCTTCTTCACTGCGGCGATCGTCTTCGCGAGGTCCGGCTTCGCTGCCTTTTCGATGGCCTTGGCGTACGGCATCGGCACGTCGGCTTGGTGCACCCGCACCACCGGCGCGTCGAGATCGTCGAAGCACTCGCGCTGGATGTAGTCGACCACCTGCGCGCCGATGCCCGCGAGTTCCCAGCCTTCCTCGAGCACCACGGCGCGATTGGTCTTCTTCACCGAGGTCGTGATCGCCTCGACGTCCATCGGGCGCACCGTGCGGAGGTCGACGACATCCACGCGGATGCCTTCCTTGGCGAGCTGGTCGGCGGCGTTCATCGCTACCAGCACCATCTTGCCGCTGGTGATGATGGAGCAGTGATCGCCTTCCCGCTTGAGGTCGGCCTTGCCGATAGGGACGATGTAGTCCTCGGTCGGCACTTCGCCCTTGGTGTTGTAGAGCATCTCACCTTCGAGCACGATCACCGGGTTGTCATCGCGGATCGCAGCCTTGAGCAAACCCTTCGCGTCGTACGGCGTGCCGGGCGTGACGACTTTGAGTCCCGGGATGTGCGCCAGCCACGATTCCCACGCCTGTGAATGCTGCGCCGAGAGCTGCAGCGCTGCGCCGTTGGGGCCGCGGAAGACGATCGGCATCGGGTACTGGCCGCCCGACATGTAGAGCATCTTCGCGGCTGCGTTCACGACTTGATCGAGTGCGAGCAGCGCGAAGTTCCACGTCATGAACTCGACGATGGGGCGCAGGCCGACCATGGCCGCGCCGACGCCGACGCCGGCGAAGCCGAGTTCGGTGATCGGCGTGTCGACCACGCGCATCTCGCCGAACTCCTCGAGCAAGCCTTTCGAGACCTTGTAGGCGCCGTTGTACACGGCGACTTCCTCACCCATGAGGAAGACGCGGTCGTCGCGGGACATCTCTTCGCGAAGGGCCTGATTGAGCGCTTCGCGGTACGTGATGATGGGCATGGGAGTCGGTCAGCTCGTGGTGTCGACGAGGACGTCTTCGTAGAGCGCCTCGAGCGGGGGTTCGGGCGACGCGTCAGCGAAGTCCCAGGCATCCTGGCAGACCGCCTTGATCTCCTGCTCCATCGCGGCGAACTCGCTGTCGCTGATGTCGCCGGCCTCGAGCATGCGCGCCTTGAGGAGGTTGATCGGGTCGCGCTTGAGGTATTCATCGAGCTCGGCCTTGGTGCGATACGTGCCGCTCACCGCGTCCGACATCGAGTGGCCCATGTACCGGTACGTGCGCACTTCGAGGAGGACCGGCTTCGGATTGCGCCGCGCGATCTCCAAGGCACGTTCGGTGGCCTCGCGGACGGCGAAGACGTCCTGACCATCGACGTACTCGCCATGCATGCCGTCATACGCGTCGGCGCGGCGCGAGAGATCCTTGATGGCGGCGGCGCGTTCGACGGCCGTGCCCATGCCGTACTTGTTGTTCTCGATCACGAACACACAGGGGAGCTTCCAGAGCGCCGCCATGTTGAGCGCTTCGTGGAAGGCGCCCGTGTTCACCACCGACTCGCCCATGAAGCAGACGATCACCTGATCGCCACCACGGTACTTGATCGCGAATCCGACGCCCGCTGCGAGGGGTACATGCCCGCCGACGATGCCGTGCCCCCCGAGGAAGTTCGTGTTGCGGTCGAAGAGGTGCATGGAGCCGCCTTTGCCGCGTGAGCAGCCATCGATGCGCCCGAAGAGCTCGGCCATGATCGAACGTGGCGTGAGTCCGCGTACCAGCGCCTGACCGTGGTCGCGATACGTGGTGATGACGTAGTCATCGGGGCGCAGCATCGAGATGATACCGGTGGAGACGGCTTCCTGCCCGATGTAAAGATGGCAGAAGCCTCCGATCTTCCCGAGGGCGTACGCCTCGCCGACCTTCTCTTCGAAACGGCGCTGCAGGAGCATCGAGTGCAGGAGCTCCTTGCGGAGCGCGGCGTCGCCGGGGAGGCTCTTTCCGTCGGTCTTCTTCTTGGCGGCCATTGAGAGGCAGGTGGGAGGGGTGAGGTGGGAGGTGTGAGGAGGGGCGATGCGGGCTCCAGCGCGCCCTCACCGCACCTCCCACCTTCTCACTTACTTCGCGAGTTCGGCGGCTTGGACCTGTTCCCAGGCGTGGTAGCTGGAGCGGACGAGGGGGCCGGACTCGACGTGCTTGAAGCCCATCGCCTTGCCCTCCACCCGGAACATCGTGAACTCGTCGGGCGTGACGTAGCGATCGAGCTTGATGTGGTCGTCGGAGGGGCGGAGGTACTGGCCGAGGGTGAGGATGTCGACGTCGACCTCGCGGAGCTCGCGCATGGTCTTGAGGACTTCCTCGTTGGTCTCGCCCATGCCGAGGATGATACCGGTCTTGGTGGGGATATCGGGCGCGATCCGCTTGGAGACGCGGAAGATCTCGAGGACGCGCTCGTAGCGGCCACCCGGGCGCGCCTTCTTGTACAGGCGCGGCACGGTCTCGGTGTTGTGGTTGTAGATCTCGGGGCGCGCTTCGAGGACGGTGCGGATGGAGTCCTCGTTGCCCTGGAAATCGGGCACGAGCACTTCGACCGAGCATCCGGGCACGGCATCATGCACCTGACGGATTGTCTCAGCGAAGGCCCAGGCGCCGAAGTCGGGGAGGTCGTCGCGGTCCACGCTCGTGATGACGAGGTGGCGGAGATTCATCTTCTGCGCCGCTTCGGCGACGCGGCCCGGTTCGGCGGCGTCGAACTTGGGCGGGCGTCCGTGGGCGACCGCGCAGTAGGCGCAGTTCCGGGTGCAGACATCGCCGAGGATCATGAAGGTGGCGGTGCCGTGCTCCCAGCATTCGCCGACGTTGGGGCAATGCGCTTCCTCGCAGACCGTGTGCAGGTCGAGTTCGCGCATCAGTTGTTTGAGGTGCAGATAGTTCTTGCCGCCGGGTGCCTTGACCTTGAGCCACGAGGGCTTGCGGTCGGGGAGGGGCTCGGCGCGGTGGCGGCCCATGATCTGATAGAGGACTTCGGACATCGGGCGGATCCCTTGGGAGGTCAAGAGTCTATCGATGAGGGAGGATATCGTCCGGGGGGCTGGTGGGGTAGTGGAGTAACCGTCATTTAATTGTAATGATAGTTACTACGTTTTGTTGCGGGGACGCAGAGGGCGCAGAGAACCGCCCGACTGGATGTGTGTGGTAGCCGCGTGGACCGCGCGAACCAATGTGCGCTCGGGTCGCACGGGACACGCGGAGATCGCGTGCGGCCTGATGTCGAGCTGGCAGCGGTCCTCTCTCTCTCTCTCCTTTTCAAGGGCGAGGCTGGCCACGTCCGCCCACCGCCCCCGGCCGTCCCCTCCCTCCCGAAACTCTCGGGGCGCGGTAATCGTACAGAAGACAACTCCTCAACTGGACCGCCCCATGCTGCGCACCATCTTCATCATCGGCCTCTTCGCCTTCGCGGGGCTCTTCGCTCTCCGGATCCTCTTCGGGATCATGGGAACGTTGTTCGGGCTGATCTTCTGGTTGCTCGGTATGGCGATCCCGGTGCTGATCATCGGGCTCATGGTCTACGCCGTGATCCGCATCTTCGCGCCCGAGACGGCGAAGGATCTGCGTTCGAAGTTCGGCGGCGAATAGGGTCTAGTGGGGGTAGTCAGGAGAAACGGGGACTCGGCGAAGATGGCCGGGTCCCCGTTCTTCTCTTGCCGTGCTCTATGTCTTCGGCGTGCTCTGTGGTGAAGCAGGAGGAATCAGCCCGCCGAATCAAGCCGATCCGCCACCGCCCAACCCAACAGCGGAATCATGATCTCGTGGTGCCCTGTGATCTCGTAACCCGCGCCCCCACTCAGCACGGGCCGCTGCACGACGTTCACGCGCGGCCGATAGTGCCGTTGCATGTCGAAGTCGGCGGTGGTGAAATCGGTCGGCTTCCCCTCGTTCACGTTGCGCGCGACCGTGAGGGCCTTGAGGAACACCTCCGGCATGATGACCGCGCTGCCCAGATTGAGCACCACACCACCTTGGTGCAGGTCCTCGCACGAGGCCGCGAGCCGACGGAAGTCCCGATGGCTGGTGTCGCCGATCGCCGCGCCGCTCGCGGCCGGGTGCTGATGGATGATCTCCGCGCCGAGTGCCGCGTGCACGGTCACCGGGATCCAATGTCGATGCGCGGCGAGGATGATCGAGTGCTCGGGGTGCGCGAGTGTGGGCTGCGCTTCCAGCGCGCGTGCGACCGATTCGCCCATCCCCCAGCTGTGCGACTGTCCGGCGATGAACGCTTCGTTCAAGCCGCGCCCCGTCTCCTCGGCCATCCCGAACGACCCGTCCTTGAGTCCGGCGGCGACATCCTCTGATGTGCCACCGAAACGCGCGATCTCGTAGTCGTGGATCGCTGCAGAGCCGTTCATCGCGAGGTGCGTGATGACACCGCGCTTCATGAGGTCGATGAGGATGGGCCCGATGCCCGTCTTCACGACGTGGCCGCCGAGCATGACGATAACGCCGCGTTTCGTGCGCGCGGCGTGGACCACGGCATCGATGACCTTGTCGAAGTCCTGTGCCTTGAGCACATCCGGCAGCGCCTGCACGAAGGCGGCGAACGAGCGGTCGGCTCCAGGGGCAGTCGCGAACTCCTCGGTGCGGACCTTGTTAGGGCGGACGGCGATGGGGACGGTGCGGACGCGCGACAGGTCGGTCTCGCGCGGACTGCGACGGTCCTTGCTCACTCGTTCTCCTTACTTGGTGGTATCAGTGGTCGAGAACTTGTACGAGCGCAGGTACAGATTGAGCGAGCCGAACGAGAGGCGCGATTTCATCTGCAGCATCATGCGTTTGTCGTCATCGGTGAGCCAGATCTCGGCTTGGCCGCCCTCGGAGAAGATGCCCGAGGTCTTGATGATGGGCTGCAGGACGATCGCGTTGAACGTCCCGGCGGGCACCTTGATGCGCTCGCGGCGCAGCACCCGGATGGTGACCGGGTTGCGCTCGGGTTTGAAGTAGCGGTTGAACTCGTAGGTCTTGCCTACTTCCAGCGGGACCGTGCGGATGTAGAACAGGAAGCTGCCGTCGTCGAGCGGGTTGGACACCGACGGGAGCTCGCGATTCTTCTTGAAGACCTCCTGGAAGATCGCACGTTCGGGGAAGATCTCGAAGATGCGTTCGCGTTCGCGGGACCCCTGATCGGTGTCCTGCACATAGCGCAGCGAGTTGAGCGTCATGACGTCCATCCAGCTCTCGTAGACGTCGTTCACCTTGTAGAAGAACGTGCCGCCGCTGACCGTGAAGCGCACGTGCCACGCCATGCGGTCGCGGATGCTCTCGACGCCGAGTACGCGCATGCGTCCACTGCCCACCCGGATGGCACCGAAGCGGACGTCGTAGGCGAGATCCTCACCGACGAGGAACGGCACCGGCGCACGCACGGTCGCGGTCGTGTCGGCGGCTTCGACGGCCGGCGGCGTGACTTGGGCCTCCGCCTCGGCCGGCGTACCGCTAAGTACACCGGTGAGTGTAGCGGCAGCGATCAGGCGCGACACGGTCGTGCTCACGCGCTGGGACGAGGGCGATGGCGTCCACGCGCGGCCCATCCGGCGCGGAGCAGCGCCCACGCATCGGGCCAGGGATCGCGACGCGAGTCGCGGACGCGTACATCGAATCGCACCGGCAACGGGACGTTCTCCACGCGACGCGCCTGCGCGACCGCCGCTTGGAGGTACTCCAGATTCGCCTGCCACGGCTCGATGGCGACCGTCGCGGGGGACTGGCCAGCGGCCTTCAGGAGATCGCGGACGACCGTGATGCGCATCAGCCGGAAGCTCCCGAACGGGTCCGGCGCACCCGGCACTGTCACGGCCTGACGGATCGGCCACACCTTCGGCAGCCATCGCACCAGCTTGTGCAGCTTACGGACGGACTCCGGCGCCGTCTCCGGCACCACACGCTCGGCGACGACCACGTCGGCGCCGCCCTCGAATCGCTTCACAAGTTCCGGGATGCCTTCCGGCTGATCGGTGAAGTCGGCCTGAAGGAGGATGACGGCGTCACGGCGCGGATACTTGGTGCGATCGGATGCTTCGCGCAGCAGGGCATCGACCGCCTTGGCGTACCCCACGCGCGACTTCCCACCGATGACGGTCAGCGGGAGCGCCTTGGCGTACGGCGCCAGAACCTCCCGTGTCGTGTCGGTGCTCGCGTCGTCATACACGAGGATCTCGTACTCGCGGGTGTACTCCTGGAACACCTTGCGGATGCGCCAGAGGAGGACGCCGACGGTCGGGGCCTCGTCGAAGGTCGGGATGCAAATATAGAGCACGACTGAAAGCTAGAGGGGGGGATGGGTGGGGGACTAGCCATCCTATCCCGACAGACCCTGAAACGTTCGATGTCGTAACAGATGCGGGATGGCGGGAACTACGAGAGCGGGTGGATACGGGGCGCGGGGTGGATGCGGGATGGGGGGTGGATGCGGGGTCCCGCCGGAACCTCAAGCCGGCGTGCGGGGTGACGAAGCTCAGGGGAGTCCTGGTGTGGATCTAGGCACTCAACGGAGGGTCGCACGGTGATCGTCGCGAACGTTCGTTCCCAGTTGACCCGCGAGGACGTGGCGCTCGCGCTCGCGCTGGTGGCGCAGCACGGCGCCAGCGCGCGGGAGCGCTCCGAGACGGCGCTGCGTGAGCAGGGGCTCGACGCACTGCTCGACGACCCGCAGCTCGTGGCCGCGCTGCTCGAGACCCCTCGCGGCGGGCACGCCTCGCTTCCGCTGTTCGCGTATGTCCTCGTGCGTCAGGCCCTCGTGCAGGATGGCGAACGCGATCGCGTTCTCGCGGACTATGCGGCGGCGATCCTCCTGCACTTCGGGCTGGGCGATCGGGCCCACCGCGTTGCCGAGCACGACGACGAGACGTTCGACTCCCTCGCCGGGCTAGTGGCCGCCGTCGAGGGGCCCGACCCGCGCCGCAACTTCCTCGTGATGGCGCACCTCGGGAACTACGCGCTCTGGTTGAGCGGCATGTTCCCGGACCACATCGCGTTCCGGCGACATCGTCGCGGCGGCCCCGACCTCGACTACTTCGAGCAACTGGGCCGCCGCGGATTCACCATGGCCGCCGAACATCGCATGGCGAACGAGTACGGTTTGGGACTGCTGTTCGCTCGTGCGGCGGCGCGTTTCCCGGTGATGCGGGTCGCGCTCAATCGGATCAGCGACGAGCTGCTGTTCCCTAACCGGCATTCGCCGGACCGGCTGATGCGGCAGGTGCGCGACGACTCGCGCTGGCGGCACCCGGAGTAGTCGGCCGTCGGCATCCACTCTCGCCGGACCCGCCCGCCGTGGCTCGCCGCCATCCGTCGGCGGCCGTCTCCCGCTTAGATTCCGGAAGTCACCCACGGAGTCTGACCCTTGTTCGAATCGTTGCGTGCGACGATCTCCGACCTGCTCGGAGGTCGCGTGGCCCCGGCCGATCGGCGGGCGGTGCTGGCGGACATGAAGGGCGCGCTCATCCAGGCCAAGATGGGCGTGGAGGATCTGCGCGAGGGCGTGGAGATCACGCGCCGTCGGCTGGCAGAAGAGCGCGAGAAGCTCGAGACCGCGACGCGCCGCAAGACGCTGGCCGAAGGGATCAACGACACGGAGACCGTGACGGTCGCTGCGAAGTACGAGGCGCAGCACGCCGAGCGTGTGGCGGTGCTCACGCGCAAGCTCGAAGCGCAGGAAGCCGAGTGCGGTCTGGCCGAACGCGACTACGACGAGATGGTCCGCCAGCTGAAGCAGGCGAACGTCGGCGTCGGCTCGGGCCTCTCGTCAGCGAACCGTGCGCCCACCGACGAGGAGCTCGGCCTGCCGAACGACGCGCCGTTGCGCTCGGAACTCGACGGCCTCGCGCGCGGCCGCCAGCGGGCCGAACGCGAGGCCGGAGCCGACGCGGCACTCGAAGCACTGAAGAAGCGGATGGGGCAGCAGTAACACGCGCGGCGCGCCCCGTCCGCTCCGGCGAGGGACTATTTCGCGTTCGCCATCATCTTGCGGATCGGAACGATCATGAGCGCAAGGATGAGCGTGGAGACCGCGAGGAAGATCGTCGTGGTGGTGAAGACGGTCGGCATGGCCTCGAGCTTCTCCGGGTCGACGTCGCCTCCGATGAGCCCGGCGATGAGGTTGCCCACCGACGTCGCGAGGAACCAGATGCCCATCATCTGCCCCACATAGCGTCGCGGGCTGAGCTTGGTCATGGAGCTCAGGCCCACCGGGCTCAAGCAGAGTTCGCCGAGGGTCTGCAGCAGGTAGCTGACCACGAGCCACCACGGTGAGACCTTGAGCGAGCCGCCGCTTGCGACGACCGCGTTGGCCGCCCAGATCATGATCATGAAGCCGGCGCCGGCGAACGCGAGCCCGAGCGCGAACTTCGTGGGGCTGGAGAGTTCGACGCCGCGCCTCGCCATCGAGAGCCAGATCGCGCCGACGATCGGTGCGAAGATGATGATGAAGAGCGAGTTCACCGAGTTGAACCAGGTCGCCGGCATCTCGAAGCTGCCGATGGTGAGGTCGGTGAAGTCGCGGGCGAAGAGATTGAGCGAGGTGGGCGCCTGTTCGAACGCGGCCCAGAAGATCGCGGCGAACACGAACAACACGAAGATCACGGCGACGCGCTTCTTCTCATCGCCGGTGAGCTGGCCGGTGATGTAGATGTTCGCGAAGAAGACGACCGCGATGCCGACGAGCACGACGGTCATCGAGCGACCGATGGTCTGCGGATCGAGATCCACGACGCCGGACGCCGCAAGCGCGAAGATGAGCGCGAGGAGCCCCAAGCCCACCCCGGTCCAGAGCTTCGTGGTGTTCTCGCGCTTGGCCTGAACGGCGGGGTCGGGATCGCGCACGATGTCGAAGCCGAGCGGACCGAGCGTCTTCGCGGCGGACTTCCAGAACACGACCAGGCCGAGGAACATGCCGAAACCGGCCGCACCGAAGCCCCAGTGCCAACTCACACGTTCACCCAGCCATCCGGTGACGAGCTGCCCGATGAAGGCGCCGAGATTGATGCCCATGTAGAACACGGAGAAGCCGGCGTCGCGACGGGCGCCGCCCTCCGGGTACAGGTCCCCGACGATGGCCGAGAT
The DNA here is from genome assembly GCA_046153705.1 of Gemmatimonadaceae bacterium. GTDB lineage: Bacteria > Gemmatimonadota > Gemmatimonadetes > Gemmatimonadales > Gemmatimonadaceae > Pseudogemmatithrix. The sequence continues at coordinate 21,034 of JBJXGK010000055.1, read as the reverse complement.
GTTTGGCTTGAGCAGGCCGGTGCCCAGGACGATCAGGATGAGGCCGAGGAAGAAGAAGATCTTCCCGACGCTGGCGCTGGCCATCCCGGAGACACCGATGGAGAGGTGTCCGCTGGTGATCAGGATCGCGCCGAGCATGATCGCGCGCCGCAGTCCGAGCAGGCGGTCGGCGATCCACCCGCCGGGCAACGATGCGAGATAGACGGAGGCGGCGTAGATGCCGACGATCGCCGAGGCCGACGAGCGATCGAAGCCGAATCCGCCTTCGGCGAGGGCCGCGGCCATGAACAGCACGAGCAGCGGACGCAGACCGTAATAGGAGAAGCGCTCCCACATCTCGGTGAAGAACAGCGTGGCGAGTCCACGCGGATGGCCGAAGAAGCTGGTGTCGCCGGTGTACTTGGCGATGTCAGCGGCGGGGGCAGCAGTGGAGCGACTGGTCGGAGAGGTCATCGGCTCGGGGGGAGAGGGAGCTTCCAACAGGCAGCGAGATGGTGGGACGCAATCGGCACAAGCGCTGGACGCTCGTTGCTACACCGATCGTCCTTCTGGGGATGCGGACAACGCGGATGGAACGCACAGCCCGACGGCGGTGCCGCGGGCGAGGGGACTTCTCCTTGGAGCACGATGCGCCGACGGGACGTCCCGCGGTCCCCCGTGGGGATCGCCGACACGAGCGCCTGTGCATAGGGCATCTGCGGGACGACCAACACGTCCGCACTCGGCCCGTGCTCCACGACCCTGCCGAGATACATCACCATGGCGCTCGGCGCCAGTCTGCGGACGGCTGGAAGGTCGTGCGAGATGATCACCAACGCGAGGCCGCCGCGCCGTCGCGTTTCGAGTGCTTCGATGATGCGTTCCCGCGTCGTCTCGTCCACGGCGGCGAGGGGTTCATCGCAGATGAGCACGGCCGGCTCCACCGCCAGCGCACGCGCGATGGCGACGCGCTGCCTTTCGCCGGTGGACAGACGCTGCGCCTGCCGACCTGCGAGCGCGGCGTCGATGCCGAGTTCGGCGAGCAGCGCGCGCGCGCGGTCGAGGGCTGCCGCGCCTTGCGCCAGGCCGTGTACCTCGAGCCCCTCGGCGACGAGTGCCTCCGCGGTGCAATGCGGGGTGAGCGAAGCGCCCGCATCCTGCGGGATGAGCTGGATGTGTCGGCGGGCGCGACGGAGCGGTTCGCGCTCGAGCGCCAGCAGGTCGAGGGTGTCTCGGTCGGCGCGCGCGGCGTTCGCGGTCGATACGCCACCCACGCCCGGCGGGGAGAGCGTGACGCGCCCGTTCGCTGCGGCGACCATTCGCGTGATCGCATGGGCGACGCTCGACTTGCCGCACCCCGACTCGCCGACGATGCCGAGCGCCTCGCCTCGCGCGAGTTCGAACGAGACGCCGCGGACCGCATCGACGTCTCCGTAACGGACGATGAGGTCGCGGACGGAGAGAACGGAGGACGGCGCAGGCGCGCCGCGCGTCGCGGCGCTGCGCTCGCTGCCGGTCGCGGCTGCGCCGTGCGCTGGCGATCCGCCCGCGGGCGTGGGGTAGTCGCGGATCTGATGCCGCGCGAGCACGCGCTCGGCGCGGTCGTCCTCGACCAGGCGGCCGCGCTCGAGACGCAGCACGCGGTCGCAGCGTTCGGCGACGAGCGGGAGGTCGTGCGAGATGAGCAGCAGCGCGGTGCCCGCTTCGTCGCGGAGTGCAGCGAGCAGGTCGAGCACCTGCGCTTGAATGGTGGGATCGAGGGCCGTGGTGGGTTCGTCGGCGACGAGCACGGCGGGACGCAGGAGCATCGCGGCGGCGATGAGCGCGCGTTGGCGCATCCCGCCCGAGAGCTCATGCGCGTACGCGCGCGCGGCAGCGCGCGGGTCCCCGAAGCCGACCTTCGCGAGCATCTCGAGCATCCGCGCGTCGGCCTCGTCGCGCGCGACACCGTGCGCGGTCGCGGCCTCAGCCACCTGTGCGCCGATGCGCATCGAGGGATCGAGCGCGAGCATCGGCTCCTGCATGACAAGCGCGATGCGCGCACCGCGTGCGCGACGCCAGGTCTCGGCGTCGGCGCGGTGCAGGGCGGTATCGCCGAGATGGATCTCGCTCGTGGGGTCGAGTGCGGAGTCGCGCGGCAGGAGGCCGAGGAGGGCGGAGGCGAGGGTACTCTTGCCGGCGCCCGAGTGGCCGACGATGCCGATGCGCTCGCCGGGGGCGACCGCGAACGTCACCGATCGCAACGCGACGCTGGCGCCGCGCAAGCGCGTGACGCCGAGGGCTCGCACGGAGAGTATTGAGTCGACGACCGTCATCGTTCACCTTCGGCGTGGAACCCGTGCTGCAGCCGGGTCTGGAACGACTCGCGCAGCGTGTTGGCTGCGATGACCGTACTCGTGATCGCCAGCGTCGGGAAGAGGACGAGCCACCAACGGGTGAGCCAGAGACCGCCCGCCTCGCGGATGATGTTGCCCCAGCTCGGTTCGGGGATGGGCAGGCCGATGCCGAGGAACGCGAGTCCGGCCTCAAGCGGGACCACACTGGCGAACGCGATCGTACCTGCGGTGGCGAGCGTAGGGAAGAGCGCGGGCAGCAGATGCCGTCGGAACAATCGCGCCGCAGGGACGCCGAGCGCACGCGCCGACCGCAGGTGGTCGGTGGCGAGCAGTGCGCGGGTCTCGCTGCGTACCAGGCGACTGGTCCCCATCCAGCCGGTGGCACCGAGGAGTAGTGCGAGCGCGTACGGTCCGATGGACTCCACGCTCGCCACCACGAGGAGTAGCAGGAGGATCCGGGGAATGGCGAGGAACGCGTCGGCGAGTCGGCCCAGCAGGCGATCGACGACCCCGCCGAGGAGTGCGGCGGTCGCACCGATCGCCGTGCCGAGCGTAAGGGCGACGGCGACCGCGAGCAGCGCGATGCCGAGGGTGTTGCGCGTGCCGTAGAGCAGACGGGACCACACATCGCGCATGGATGGGTCGGTACCGAGCCAGTGTGCCGCACTCGGCGGTTGGGCGCCGAAGCCGGAGAGCTGCTCGCGGAAGTCGTATGGCGCGATCCATTCCGCGCTGAGCGCGACGAATGCGAGCACGGCGAGGTAGCCGAATGCGAGTCGAGCGCCGAGGCGATTGCCCTCGGTCATGCGCGTGCCTGCAGGCGGGGGGTGGCCCAGCGCAGAGCGAGGTCGGCGAGGGCGGTGCCGGCGACGGTGCAGAGTGCGGCGACGAGTACTCCGCCGGCGACCAGCGGGTAGTCCCGAGCGCTGACGGCATCGACGATCAAGCGGCCCATGCCGGGCCAACTGAACAGGCGCTCGACGATCACGGCACCACTGAGCGCCGTCGACAGCTGCAGTCCGGCGTAGGTGAGCACGGGGATGAGCGCGTTGCGCAGCGCATGCTGGCGCAAGACGAGCCAGTCGACGAGGCCGCGCGACCGCGCGGCGCGGACGAACTCCGCGTCTCGTACGTCGCGCATGGCGCTGGCCTGCAGACGCGCGACGACAGCCGCAATCGGCAGGCCGAGTGCGATGGCGGGCAAGGTGAGGTGGTGCAATCGGTCAACGAACCCCAGGACGCCGTCCGGTCCGTAGGGTGTGCGCATGCCGGACGTCGGGAACCACTGCCACGCGAGCGCCGGCACCATGAGGGCGAAGACGGCGACGAGGAACTCGGGCACGGAGAGCAGCACGAGCGTTACACTCTCCGACGCACGTGCGAGTGGCGACTCGCGGCGCCAGCCCTGCCAGGCCCCCACGAGGATGCCGACGGCGAAGGCGAGGCTGAGGGCAGTACCGACCAGGAGTGCAGTCGCGGGCAAAGCGGTCGCCAGTGCTTCGGCGACAGGCTGATTGCGCGAATGTGACCAGCCGAGGTCGCCAGTAATGGTGCGGGCGACGTAGTAGAGGAACTGGACCGGGATGGGTTCGTCGTATCCGAATGCCGCGCGCTGGGCGGCGGCCCGTTCGGGTGTCCACGCGGGATCGTCGAGGCGCGGATAGAACGGGTCGCCCGGTGCGACGCGAATGAGGACGAAACAGGTCGCGATGACGAACGCGACGAGGATCGCCGCGTCACCGAGGCGCCGGAGCTGGGCGCTTCGCACGGGCGATCGCCTACGGCACCACGGATGCCGCGTCGCGCGGCAAGCGCTTGGCGGGATCCACGCGCCAGAGCGGGATCGCACGCCACCAGGCCTCCACGCGCCACGGCGGAGTGATGAGGCGCGTGTGGAGTGCGTGAATCTCGTTCGTTTCGTAGAGCCAGATCGCCGCGGCGTCGTCGATGATCAGTTGATAGGCACGGCGATAGTGAGGCGCGGCCTTCGCCGGTGTGACTTCGCGCACCGCACGTGCGATCGACGAGTCCGACTCGGCGTTCGCGTAGTGAGAGGAGTTCTGCGCTCCCCACGCATCAGCGCCGGGGGATCCCCATGTGCCTTGGATGCTGGTGCGCAGGGGAGTAGTGCCCCATGCGCCGAACAGGATGTCGAACTGTCCGGACGCGATCCGGTCGCCATAGACCGAACTGGCCGCGAGCGCGATGCGCATCTCCGCGCCCACCTGTCGAAACTGTTCCTGCATGAGCTCGCTGATCGCGCGCCGATTCTCACTCCCACTCGGCACGAGTGCTGTGAACACGAGGCGCTTCCCGTTCTTCATTCGGATACCGTCGCGGCCACGCGCGCTCCATCCGAGTGAGTCGAGCAGTCGGTTGGCTGCCACCGTGTCGTACGGGATCTGCACGAGATCCGAGTCCCCGGGACTGTTGATGCGCGCGAATGGTCCGCCGCCTACGCGGGCTTCGGTACCGAACCGCGAGCGCACGTTGCGCGCGCGATCGATCGCCAGCGACAGCGCACGGCGGAGCGCGCGCTCGCCCAGCAGCGGATGCGGCTTCAGCGTGTCGGCGGGGTCGCGGAAGTTGAAGGACGCGAACACGTAGGAGAACGACTCCGAGCGGACCAAACGCACGTCGGGGTACTTCTCCGCCGCGGTGACGAGTTGTGCGCTGAGCAAGTCCCACACGTCCGCCTCGCCCGAGAACACCCGCGCCACACCCGCCTCGTCGGTCGGTGACTTGCTCAACAGGATACGGTCCGGTCCCGGGCGGCCCCGATAGTGGTCGGTCACGGCGACGAGTTCCGTCTCGACGTCGGGCTCGCGGCGCGCCAGCCGATACGGCCCGCTACCCACCGGCCGCTGCGCCCACGCGCTCATCGAGAGCAGCGAATCCGGGATGGCGTCGGTGATGTGTGTCGGGATCGGGAGGATGTGGGAGGCGTAGTACAGCTGATAGGGACTCTTGCGACTGAAGTGCACGATGACGGTGCGATCGTCCGGTGCCGCGACGGAATCGATCTCCTTCAGTTCAGTCTTGAGCGAGCCCGGGTTGAACCGTCCCTTGAGGATGCGGAACGCCGCGACCGCATCGCGCGCGACCACCGGCTGACCATCGTGCCACTTCGCGGCTGGGTCGAGCGTGAAGCGGATGGCGAGCGAATCGGTGGTCCATTCCCACCGCGAGGCGAGGCGATGCGCGAACCCTTCTTCGCCGATCGTATTGAGCTCCGGGCCGATCTCAGCCAGCGGATCGAACAAGAGCTCGGCGAGCATTCGGTCGGATGAGTTGGTCCAGTGCGTCGGGATGAGATAGTCCGCGTCCGTACTGGCCGCCACGATGATCGTCCCTCCCGTCGGCGCAGTCCCGGCGTCCCGCGCCCCGCACGCGGCTTGCAGCGCGAGCAGCGACGCGAGCAGCGACGCGAGGGGGAGCCCGCGGAGCAGACGAGTCATCAGGCAGTCCATGAAAGAGGAACGCATCACCGGCGCCATGTCCATTCGGGGTCTGCGAAAGCAATCACGAATCGCACGAGGTCGCTACCGAGTGACGCCGGATCGATGAGGTCGACGCGACTCGTGCGCTGCGCCAGCGCCGCGACGAGCGCGTCGCGCACCTCGTCATACGCAACCGTGCGCCCGAGCGTGGACTCGAGTGTCGCGGCGCCGGCGATCGCGGTCGGCGCAGCGCTCAGCGGAACCGTACTCGACGCGCCGGCCGCGGAGGCCAAGGACCGAGCCCGGAGGTCGGCGATCCACGGCTGATCGTCCGCGAGCAGGATCGATCCATGTTGGAGGAAGGCTCCGTCCTCCCGCCGCTGCGCGGAACCGACCAGCTTGGCACCACGGACGACCAGTTCGCCGGCCCCGGCCTCGGCGAAACACGCCGCACCTTCGGGGCGGAGTGGTCGCTGCCTCGGGCGCGCCTCGGAGGCTGCCACGCCAAGCGCGGCGAGGGCGTCGAGCAGCAGGAAGTTGATCGCCTCGTAGCTCTCGCGCTGTGACGCCGCCCCGATGGGCGCGGTCACGCTGTACGTCACCTCGCGATGGTGCAGCAACGCGCGGCCGCCGGTCGGGCGCCGCACGACGTCGACGCCTTCGTCGCGCAACACGTCCGGGGAGAACAGGCCTCGCGCTCGCTCATGACGGCCGAGCGACAGGGTGGGTCGCGACCAAGAATAGACGCGTAGCGTGGTCTCTCCGCTGCGCCGCGCGTGTTCGAGCAGCGCCGCGTCGGTGGCCATGTTGGTCACGCCGTCCGACGCTCCGGAATCGAGGAAACGCCAGCGCACGGTGGTCAGGAGGTGCGGCGGTACGCGCTCACCGCGTGAAGGCGTAGTACAGGACGTACACCCAGCTCAGGATGCCGTGGAAGATCGCCCACAGGATCGACTTGTGGACGCTCCACGAGATCGCGATGGCGAGCACGGCGCCGAAGGAGACGCCGGCGCGCGTGACTTCTACACGGGCGGAGTTGGACACGGGTCGGGGAGCGAGGGGTTCATGGTCCCGGTCAGGACCGATATCAGGGATACGGAGGGAATGTACCGAGGACCCCCGGCTCGTGTAGTTTTCAGGTCCGACGCTGTGTCGTGACCCCCTGAGAGGACCCCCCTGTGACCACGTCCGTCCATCCCCAGCCCGATACCTTCATCTCGCGCCACCTCGGCCCGTCCGAGCAGGATGTGGCGGAGATGCTCACGGCGCTCGGGTATCCCTCGCTCGATGCCTTCATCGATGCGACGATCCCGGAGAACATCCGCTTCCGCCGTCCGCTCGACCTGCCGGCGGCGAAGTCCGAACAGGAGGCCCTCGCGAACTTCCGCGCCGAGATGAACGCGAACGAAGTGCGGCGCGCGTTCATCGGCATGGGCTACTACGACACGCACGTGCCGGCGGTGATCCAGCGCAACATCCTCGAGAATCCGGGCTGGTACACGGCGTACACGCCGTACCAGGCGGAGATCGCGCAGGGGCGTCTCGAGGCGTTGCTCAATTATCAGACCGTCGTAAGCGACCTCACGGGTCTCCCGATCGCCAACGCGTCACTGCTCGACGAAGGCACCGCCGCCGCGGAAGCCCTCACCATGGTGCACGGACTCGTCGGCAAGGACGGCCGCGACATGTTCCTGATCGCGAGCGACTGTCATCCGCAGACGATCGAGGTGGTGACAGCTCGCGCCGAGGCGCGCGGCGTTGCAGTGAAGGTCGTTGCGCCGAGCGAGATGAAACCCGATGCGACCACCGCGGGTGTGCTGCTCCAGTACCCGAACACGTTCGGTTCGGTCGATGACCACCGCGCGCTCTGCGAGAAGGTGCACGCTGCGGGTGGCCTCGTGATCGTCGCGACGGACCTGCTCGCGCTCACGATGCTCACCCCGCCCGGCGAGTGGGGTGCCGACGTCGCGATCGGCAACTCGCAGCGATTCGGCGTGCCGTACGGCTACGGTGGACCGCACGCGGCGTTCTTCGCCACCAAGGACGACTACAAGCGGCAGATCTCGGGGCGCATCATCGGTGTCTCGCGCGATTCCTCGGGCAAGCCGGCGCTGCGCATGGCGCTGCAGACGCGCGAGCAGCACATCCGTCGCGAGAAGGCGACGTCGAACGTCTGCACCGCACAGGTGCTGCTCGCCGTGATGGCGGGGATGTACGCCGTGTGGCACGGGCCCAAGGGATTGGCACGCATCGCCGGTCGCGTGCATCATCGTGCGGAGTTGTTCGCGGCGGGCGCGCGCAAGCTCGGTCACACCGTGGCGCCCAAGGTGTTCTTCGACACCGTCACGGTGGAAGTCGGCGGCCAGCGGGACACGATCGTCACGGCGCTCGACCGCGCCGGCATCAACGTGCGTCAGATCAACGGCATGACGCTGGGTGTCTCGATGGGCGAGAACACCACCGTCGCCGATGTGTCCGATCTGCTGACGGCGTTCAATGGCGGCCGTGCGCACGGGCTCGACCTCGATGCGCTCGCCAAGGGTCTCGATGCGCGCTACGACGAGCGCTTCGCGCGCACGTCGGCATACCTCACGCACCCGGTGTTCCACAAGTACCACAGCGAGACGGATATGCTGCGCTACATGCGCAAGCTCGAGTCGCGCGACCTCTCGCTCACGCACTCGATGATCGCGCTCGGCAGCTGCACGATGAAGCTGAATGCGACGGCCGAGATGTTCCCGGTGACCTGGCGTGAGGTGGGTGGACTCCATCCGTTCGCCCCGCGTGAGCAGGCGAAAGGATTCACTTCGATGTTCGTGCGGCTCGAGAAGGCCCTCGCCGAGGTGACCGGCTTCGCGGCCGTGACGCTGCAGCCGAATGCAGGCTCGCAGGGAGAGTACGCAGGTCTGCTCGTGATCCGCGCATTCCACCGGGCGCGCGGGCAGGGCCATCGCACCGTCTGCCTCATCCCGCAGTCGGCGCACGGCACCAACCCGGCCAGTGCGGTGATGGCGGGCATGAGCGTCGTGGTGGTGAAGACCGATGCCAACGGCAACATCGACGTCGCCGACGTGCGCGCCAAGGCCGAGCAGCACTCGGCGAACCTCGCGGCACTGATGGTGACGTATCCGAGCACGCACGGGGTGTTCGAAGAGAGCATCAAGGACATCTGCGCCATCATCCATGAGCACGGCGGCCAGGTGTACCTGGACGGCGCGAACATGAATGCGATGGTCGGACTCTGCCGCCCGGGCGACATCGGCGCGGACGTGTGCCATCTCAACCTGCACAAGACGTTCTGCATCCCGCACGGTGGCGGCGGCCCGGGCATGGGGCCGATCGGCGTCGTGGCCCACTTGGCGCCGTTCCTCCCGTCGCATTCGGTGGTCAAGACCGGCGGCGAGCAGGGCATCGGCGCGGTATCGTCCGCACCCTGGGGCTCGGCGAGCATCCTGCCGATCTCGATGATGTACATCGACATGATGGGCAGCGAAGGTCTCACCGAGGCGACGAAGATCGCGATCCTCAATGCCAACTACGTGGCGCATCAGCTGCGGGGGCACTACGAGGTGCTGTATCGCGGCAAGAACGGGCGCGTGGCGCACGAGTGCATCATCGACACGCGTCCGCTCAAGGCCTCGGCCGGCGTGGAGGTGGAGGACATCGCGAAACGCCTGATAGACTACGGCTTCCATGCGCCGACGGTGAGTTTCCCGGTGGCCGGCACGCTGATGATCGAGCCGACGGAGTCGGAATCGAAGGCGGAGCTCGATCGCTTCTGCGAGGCGCTGATCGCGATCCACGCGGAGATCAAGGACATCGAGTCCGGCGTCCTCAGCAAGGAAGACAACCCGCTCCACCACGCGCCGCACACGCTCGAGGTGACGCTCAGCGATTCGTGGTCGCGGAGTTATTCACGCGAGCGCGCGGCGTTCCCGTTGGCATGGGTGCGCGAGCGGAAGTTCTGGCCGTCGGTGGGGCGTGTGGAGTCGGCGTTCGGGGATCGGAACCTCGTGTGCTCGTGCCCGCCGATCGAGGAGTATGCGTCGGCGTGAGTCCGGTGTGGCGATAGGAACGGCTTGATCACCACCGAAGGCACAGAGGGCACAGAGGACACCGAGAAACGCGGAGGGCGTGCTGGAGACCAATCTCCGGCACGCCCTCTTTCGTCGTCGTCCTTCATAGTTCTCGGTGTCCTCTGTGGTGACCGCCGTTCAAAGAGGATCGTGCGCGGGACTACTCGCCGAGATGCTTCTTGTACGCCGCCGCATCCATCAGCCCTTTCAGTGCGGCCGGATCGATCTTCATCTTGATCATCCACCCATCGCCGTAGGGATCGGTGTTCACCAGCGCCGGCTCTCCCTCGAGCTTGGGATTCACTTCGACGATCTCACCGGCGAGCGGGGAGAAGAGCTCGGAGACGGCCTTCACCGCCTCGACCGTGCCGAACACGTCGTGCTCGCCGAACTTCTTGCCGGCAGCCGGCATCTCGAGATAGACGATGTCGCCGAGTTCGCCCTGCGCGTAGTCGGTGATGCCGACGAGGACGACCGACGCATCGGCGGTCTTCTTCACGAATTCGTGATCGGCGGTGTAGAGGAGGTCCTGCGGGATCGACGACACGCGCGGCTCCGGAGTGAGCTGGGGGGTGGAGGGAACGACGAGCGGAGGAGCGAAGGCTATCCCGCACGGCAGCGAGGGTCAAGCTGAGCCCGGTGCGGCGAGACGCATTCGGTGCAGGAGTTCATCGGTGCGCGCCTCGAGTTGGGCCGGCGTGCCGTCGTTGTCGATCACGTAGTCGGCGCGCGCGCGCTTGGACTCGGCGGGCCATTGGGCGGCGATCATCGCATCGGCGTCGGCGGCGCTGAGTCCGCGGTCGCGCATGAGCCGCTCGCGCCTCACGGACGCAGGGGCGTCGACGACGATGACCCGGTCCATCTGACGCTCGAGTCCTACTTCGAAGAGGAGCGGGATGTCACAGATCACGAGCGCGACTCCCTCAGCGCGGGCTCGGGTGAGGGCGTCCTGGCGCAAGCGCTCCACCTCGGGGTGCGTGATGGCTTCGAGAGCGCGACGCTGGGCAGCGTCGGCGAAGACGATATGGCGGAGCGCTGCACGGTCGAGGCTGCCGTCGGTGGCGAGGATCCCGCGACCGAAGTGCGCCGCGATGCGCGCCAGGGCTGGAGACCCGACGGCGACGGCGTCACGCGCGAGCTGGTCCGACGCGATGACCGGCACGCCGTGATGGGCGAGACGCGCGGCCACGCTGGACTTGCCAGCCGCGATGTTGCCGGTAAGGCCGACGACGAGCATGGCGAATCGTACCGGGTGCGGCGCGCAGAGGCCAGCGCCTGTCGCCGTCGTGACGGTAGCCGCCCGCTGTGCGTATGTCTCATGATGCCGAATCCCCGCTTCGGCGCGCGCCGCGCCTACACGCTCATCGAGATCCTCGCCGTGGTCGCCCTCATCGGGGTCGTCCTCGGCTTCGCCGTCACGCGCGTGGGCTTCTGGGGCCTGCGGATGGATGCCAACGTGCGCCTGTTGCAGAACGTCATCATCGGCGCGCAGCAGACCGCGATCACCAAGAACGTCACCGTGCAGGTGATGTTCGATGCGAACAACCATCGGGCGCGCATCCTGCAGGACTACAACAACAACGGGACCATGGAAGCGAGCGACACGGTGCGGTATCGCCCGCTGGCGGACGGTGCGGAGTTCCAGTCGCCACCGGAGACGATCGATGGTGTGCCGGCCGCGTACATGACCGGCACCGGTGTCGTGGAGACGGGCAATCCGCTCCAACGTGCCATCAGGATCGGACCGAACGGTGCGCTGTCGGGCGACGCAGTCATCTACATCGGGTCACCGCGGCGCCTCCCGACCGACTTCCGCGCGATGACGATCATCGGCGCGACGGCGCGGACCGGGTTCTGGTCGCGTGGCGGCGGGTCGTGGCGTCAGCGCGAGAACTGACCGGAGGGGAATGACATACGAAGGGCCCCGCGCCAGCCGGCGCGGGGCCCTTCGTCTCTTAGGGAGCCGCAGCCTACAGCCCGACTTCGGAAAGGAACTTCTGGACCGCCCAGGCCGCCCCACCGTTGGCCCGGATCTCGTGCGGGGTCGCGCCGAGGTAGCGCTGACAGGTGTTGCGGAACGCCGAACCTGAGGGGAAATCCAGCAAGCGCGCGACCGAGTCGGCGGAGCGGGATTCGTCCTCGAGCATCTGGGCCGCCACGATGAGTCGGCCCCAGGCGAGCAGCTTCTGCGGCGGCGGGAAGTTCGCCGCGTCGAGCGAGGCGAGCAGCGTGCGCTTGGGCGACCCGCAGATCTCGGCGAGGCGGTGCGAGGTAAGGCGGAGATGGGCGCGGGTGACCGACACCATGACCGCGTCGCGGACGACCGCGTTGAGCCCGGCGAGCCGCGGGCGGAGCAGTTGAGCGACGCCACGCGCAGCGGCGCGTTCGAGCACGGCGCGGAAGGCCGCAGGGGTATCGTCCGTGCCGGCGATGAGGAGCCCGTCGAATCCGGCGCGGCCCGCATCGAACAGGTCGCGGGAGCGATCCTGTGTGACAGCGACGTACGCCACGAGTGTCAGTCGTTCGGCGCGCATCTTGAGCCGGCGCACGACGTCGAAATGGGTATGGCCGTCGGCGAAGAGGTCGACGATCGCGAGTGAGACTTCCTCGTCGCGGCAGGCGGATTCGAGCTCGGCCCAGGTACGGCAGTGCACCAAGCGGTGCTCGCCGGCGACTGCGGCGTTCACCCGCTGCAGGGCACGGGCATCAGGGAGCATGGTGGCGATCGCGGCCACGGGTCCTCTCCAGGCGAGATGGTTCAGGGTGACGACGAGAGTGCGGCACGTATTGTGCCGATGTTCTTGTTGGATGCAGACGCACGATGGCGTCCCGTTGTCACGATGTGACACGGCTGCGGCCCCCGGCGTCCTTTCTCAGCGATGGTGTCCTCGTCCGTTCCGCCCCGATCCCGCATGCTGCCGACCCGCCGCCGCGTCCGACGCGGCATGACCATCATCGAAGTGATGTTCGCGATCGTGATCCTCTCCGGGGTCATGCTCGCGATGTCGCGGTTCGGGCAGTCGTTCACGCGGGCGGCACGGAATGCCGCGAACCTCGCCGTGGCGAGCGATCTCGCCACCGCGCGGATCGAGGCGATCCGGGGACACACCGTGTATGCGACCTTGGTATCGACCTATGATGCGGCGGTCGAGACAGCGGCCGACACCACCGCGAATCCGTCGATGACGGGGCACGCGGGCTACACGCGGACGACGCGGGTGGTGCAGACATCGAACGCATCGATCGACTATACGGCGGTGACGGTCACGGTGACCGCCGACGTGCTTGCACAGCCGGTGACGAAGACCGCGATCATCGCGGCGTTCCGGTGAGGCCGATGCGTCGCCGCGGCTTCACGATCCTCGAGATCATCGTCGCGATGGCGCTGACGCTCGCGGTGTTCGCGATCACGTTGCCGTTCGTGCGCGCGCAGACGCGGGCCTTGGGTAGCAGCGCCGGCCGGCTCGACGCTGACCAGCTCGCGCGGTACGCTCAGCGGGCAATCGACCATGACCTGCGGCTGGCCTCGGCGATCAACGGCCAGCCGTTGATCGTGCAGGCGGGACCAATGGCGATCAGCTTCAACGCCAACCTGCTCGCGGCTGACACCACGGACCCGGGCGCGGCCGATCTGCAGTCCGGAGGCGCGACGAGCCTGACCGAGAGCTGGCGGCTGAGTGACGCCGCCGCCCTGCCGGTCAGCGGCCGCACATACCCGCCGCAGGACTATCTCGATGGCGGCGACGTGGTGAGTCGCAACGAGACGATCTCGTATTTCCTCTGGCCCGACACCATCACGGGGCGCAGCGACATCTACGTGTTGTACCGGCGCGTGAACGCCCGGGACTCGGTGCAGGTCGTGCGCGCCCTTCACGTGCCGGCGGACTCGGCGTTCTTCTCGTACTATCGCCCCATCGCGGGCACGCTCACGCGCGTGGGCGCGGGGCGGCTCCCGCTGTACTGGGATTCGACTGCCGTGGATTCCATCCGCACGGTGGGGGTGCGCGCGGCGGGGTACTTCCGCGACCGCACGACGGGGCAAGAGACGATCCGCACCGTGAGCTGGTCGGTCCCGCTGCCCAATGCCGCTGTTCGGGCGGTGCCGGTCTGCGGCAACATGCCGGACCCGCCGGAGAACCTGATCGTCACCAAGCAGACGTCGAGCGGTGTCTATCGCGTGGAACTCGCGTGGGACGACTCGCACGACGACGCGGGCGGCGCGGGTGACGTGCGGTACTACGTGGTGGAGCGACGGCTCAACATCACCGGACAACCCTGGGTGACGTTGGCGACCATCGCAGCGACCGCGTCGTCGGGCTACCAGTGGCACCACTACATGCCGGAAGGGGCCGGGGACTACGAGTACGCCGTGCGCGCATTCGACTGCGCCGGCCAGAGCTCGGACCGGGCCACCGACGGAACGGTGACGCTGCCATGATGCGCAATCGTCGCGGGTCGGCACTCATCCTCGTGCTCATGATGACGCTCGCGATCGCGGGACTGTCGATCGCGGCCATCTTCATGTCGTCGAGCGCGGGGCTGCTGTCGGCGTTCTATGACCGCGAGCGTTCGTTTCGCTTGGCCGCGGAGTCGGCGCTGGAGATGGCGCGAGCACGGTTGCTCCACGACAGCACGCTCGTGGTGCCCGATACCGGCATGTTGCAGCTGTACGCGGGTCTCCAGATCCCCCAAGCCACGGGGGGCACAGTCCCCAACGTCCGCGTGAACGTGTACGCGGCCGTCACCGGCGACACGACGGGTGGGGAAGTACCGACCGTGACGCTGCTGGCAGCCTCCTACGACAACGGCGGCACACGTCAGGTGCGCCGCCTCGACCTGCGCCGCGAGAGCTTCGCGCGGTACGCGATGTTCGTCGATTCCTTCCCGTCGGGCAGCACACATGGGCCCGGCACGGTGGTGGGTCGCGCACACACGAACGGCACCTGGCGCGGATCCGGCTCCGGGAACCGGTACCGCGATACGGTCAGTGTGGTGACGGCGGTGAGCGGCAGCGGGACCTTCGACGTCGACAGTCTCGTCGGCGTGGAGCGCATCACCTTCCCGCGCGACTCGACCTTCCCGCGGCTCGACACGTTGGCATCGAGCGCCAACCTGCGATTCACGCCGCTCACCGGCCGACGTGGCACCCGCCTCGACTTCGTCGCATTCGACGCCGACAACGACGGCACGATCGAGGACGGCGAGGGCTTCGCGCGCGTGTGGGATCTCGCGGACACCGCGGGGCTCGACACCACGCGGCTCAAACTCAAGCCGATCACGTACTCCAACCTCTTCGGGCAGGAGTACCATCGCTGGGATGATCCCATCGTCCAGACGCAGTGTGGCGCCTCGTACCTGCGGAATGGCCGCTGGCACTTCTTCCCGGTCGCGGTGCACCGCACCAACTGGGCGCGTGCCATCATCCAATCGACCGCGATGGCCAACTATCCTCAGGTCTCGACTGTCGCGATGGACATCATGGATGACTACGACCGCGACGCGGTATCGGTGGTCATGCTCCAGCGCACGGCGCGGTGCTATCCGCCCGGCAGTCCGTTCTTGGTGAACACGGAGCGGATGACCAACCATCTCGGTGTGGTCACGGGCACCGCGGCCGACACCGTGCCGTTCGGGCGCACCACGCCCGCCGGTGGTTGGCCTGTCGACGCGCCGCTGGGCTACGGTGGCAACGATACGACCTTCACGCCGCGCAGCTTCTCGTGCATCATCGACAACTCCGGGTTCATGACCGGACGCTGTGTGACGGGGACGCGGTACCCGCTCGGCAGTTGGCGGGCGTTCGCCGGCACGGCCGTCACAGGCGTCAGCACGGCGCGGCGGCAGGCGGTGGAGCTCCCGTACCTGTGGCCGTTCGATGTGGCGCGCAATCCGAACTCGCGGCGCGTGATCAGCGCGGCCGGCGGTGGCACGCTCTACTTGGGCGGAACCGTCCGCGGTCGCGTCACGGTGCGGGCAGAGGGAAGAGTGCACCTCATCGACCGTGTGCGGTACGCGAACGACCCCAATGATCCCGGGGTGGCGCAGTGCAGCGACGCACTGGGCGTGGTCGCGGTAGGTGACATCCTCGTGGTGGAGGGACTGCACACACGGGTCCGGCGAGTGGGGTCCTCGCCGTTCATCTTCCTGGGTGTGTCGACCTTCTTGGGTGGCGAACCACGGTTCACCGTGCATGGCAACCTCATGAGCCTCACCGGCACCGTGGGCACCGAAGCGCCCGGTGTGACCCAAGCCTTGAGCGTCGAGCAGTACCGTTGCCCCGATGACGGTGGCACGAGTACGCGTTCGAACGGTGGCTGTCTCGCCGTCACGGGAGGTGTCGCAATGCGGCGTTACTCGGACCTGTACGGCGGCAGCAATACCGGCATGCGCTACTCTGGCGCCGTCGACCGCTGCCAAACGACCACGCGCCGTCCGCCGTTCTTCCCACTTACCAACCGTTACACCTTCGTGCGCGCGCTTGAGATCGACGCGAGCCAAGCGAACACCCCGCTCAAGGTCCGCATCTTCCTAATGCGGCTGAAGGGCAAGCAGCTCTAGCCGGGTCCGCAGCGGGCGAGGGCATTCGCACCTCGCGACATAACCGTTTGTGCTGCAACGTATTGGGGGCCGGGGCCAGATCGCCTCGCCCCCATTCTCACGTCCCACGCAACCCTTCCGCGGGTCGCCTTGTCTCTGGGACGTCCACGAGCGCGCGATCAGCTGCCCCCACGACGTGACCGACCAACAGATCATCGCCGAGGTGTTGCGGGGGGACGTGCGGGCGGAGCGCGTGCTGTACGACGCGCACGTGGACCGCATCTATCGGCTCGCGTACCGGATGGCCGGTGACGAGACGTTGGCACGGGACTTCACGCAGGACACGTTCATCCGGGCCTTCGAACGGCTCGCCGATTTCCGCGGTGACAGCTCGCTGGCGACCTGGCTGCATTCGATCGCGGTATCGGTGATCCTCAATGGGCTCAAGAAGGTGCGGCGGATCCATGGGCGGGAGGTCGGCGGTGATGAACTCCCGGAGGTGTCGATCGCGATGCGGGAGGCCGAGCCGGACTTGAAGGTCCGGTTGCGGACGGCGATCGACGGTTTGCCCGATGGGTATCGCACGGTATTCGTGATGCACGATGTGGAAGGGTTCACGCACGAGGAGATCGCGCAGGCGCTGGGTATCCAGCCCGGGACCTCCAAAGCACAGTTGTTCCGGGCCCGCGCGAAGCTGCGCGAGACACTGAGAGACTTCGCAGGGGAGTGGGCGTCATGACCGACACACACGACGACGAGAGGTTCGAGGAGTTCCTGCGGCGCGAGGCGCGTGAGATCAACGTGCCGCGTGGTGAGGTGCCGCGTGACGCGATGTGGGCGGCGATCGAGCGTGCGCGTGCCTCGCGCGGGGTCGCACCGCACAAGGCGGGACGTCCTCCGATGCTGCGTTACGCGCCATGGATCGGCATGGCGGCGACGCTGCTCCTCGGTATCGGCCTGGGCCGATTCGCGTGGAACAGAGACCACGGGACCAACGGTCCGGGCGTTGTTGCGCCTTCCGTCGCGATGGGCGTGGCAGGCGCGGGTTCTGCCGCCGACGCGGCTGTGGATGCGGGTGCTGTCGTGCCGACCGCGACCGACCCGATAGGCACGCCGCTCGCCACGAGTACCATGCGTCCGCCGTCCACGCGGGAACGCGCGTCAGCGCGAACCGCTGCGGCACCGGAGCTCGATCGCGGCAACCAGACCTACCGTGTCGCCTCCGACCAGCATCTCTCCCGCGCCGAAGCGCTCGTGGCGGTGGTCGCCGCGACGAGTGCCGATGCGATGATGGACTCCCTCACCGCGAAATGGGCCCGTGACATCCTCACCAACACGCGCCTCCTGCTCGACTCCCCCGCCGGCGAAGACCCTGTGCGCCGGAAGCTCTTGGAAGACCTGGAGACCGTCCTCGTGCAACTGGTCCAGCGCTCCGGCCGGACCGACGAGGACCGTGCGATGCTCGACCGCACACTCCAGCGCACACAGCTCCTGACGCGGTTGCGCAGTGGCGCAACCGGAACCTGAGGAACCATCCGATGAAACTGCTGTCCCTGACGTTCGCCGCGGCGCTGAGTGTAGGCGCGTGGTATTCGCCGCACGCACCGAGCACGTCGCGCGGTGGGCTCGACGCGCTGCCGACCGAGGAACTTGGGCCGGAGCGGCTGTTCCCCGCGGCGAGCTGGGCCCCGCTCGATACGGCTGACTCGCTCTGGCGTCGCGGCCGGATCGCCGTCTCGGAGGAGGAATGGGAGCGCGCCGTCTACTACTTCCGCTCCATCTCCGAGGACTATCCCAAGTCGGTCTACGCCGGTGATGCGCTCTACTGGGAAGCATTCGCGCTGCAGCGCAGCGGGCGGCAGAGCGATCTGCGGCGCGCGGCGGAGGCCTTGGAGAAGCAGAAAGCCACGTTCCCGAAGGCCAGCACCTACACCACGGGTGAGTCCAGTGCGCTGCTCGCGCGGGTGAACGGTCGACTCGCGCGCAGCGGGAACCGCGAAGCGGCGGTCGCCATCGCGGATATCGCGGCGGAGATTTCGGAGGCGACGGCGGCCAGTGTGGGTTCGGCGCTCGCCATCGCCGCGGAAGAGATCGCGAAGGCACGACCGGAGATCGATCGTGCGCTCGCGGAGGCGCGAGCGGAGATGGATCTGGCGCGGAGCGAGCGAGATCTCGCGCGCCCGGGCAGGCGGGGAGTGTCCTCGGGCGGCAGTGACCGTGACCAGATCCCGGAAGGCTGTGACACTCCGGAGACCGAGGGGCGCGTGGAGGCGCTCAACGCGCTGATGCAGATGAACTCGCAGCAGGCGTTGCCGCTGTTGGAAAGCGTGCTCAAGCGGCGCGACAAGTGCTCGGTGGTGCTGCGGCGCAAGGCGGTGTTCATCGTCTCGCAGAACCACTCCGACGAAGCGGTCGACATCCTGGTCTCGGCCGCGAAGACGGACCCTGATCGCGCGACGCGTGAGGACGCGGTGTTCTGGCTCTCGCAGACGCGCAGCGAGCGGGCGACCGAGGTGCTCGAGCAGATCCTGCTCAAGGACGCGCCGGATGAAGAGATGCAGAAGAAGGCGGTGTTCTCGTTGTCCCAGAGCCGCTCGCCTCGCGCGCAGCGCGTGCTCCGCGACTTCGTGCGCCGAAAGGACGTGCCGGAGGAAGTGCGCGGCGAGGCGATCTTCTGGCTCGGCCAGACTCGTGACGCCGAGAACCAGGGCGTGCTGCGCGAACTCTTCTCCTCACTGAAGGACCCGGAGCTCCGCGACAAGGTCGTGTTCTCGATCTCGCAGCAGCGTAGCCCGGAGAACCGTGCCTTCCTGCTCGCCATCGCGAAGGACCGCCGCGAGTCGGACGAGGTGCGCAAGAACGCGCTCTTCTGGGCGGGGCAGAGTGGCGTGGACGCAAAGGACCTCGCCGAGATCTACGACACGGCGGAGAGCGACCTCGAACTGCGCAAGCAGGTGATCTTCGTGCTCTCGCAACGCCGCGACACGGCGGCGGTGGACAAGCTGTTCGATATCGCACGAAAGGAGCGCGATCCGGAGCTCCGCAAGCAGGCCGTGTTCTGGCTCACGCAGACACGTGACCCGCGGGTGCTCAAGCTGCTCGAGGAGATCATAAACAAATGAGACTACTCGGATGGCAGGGGCGTGGATGCCGGAGTTTGCTGCTGCTGCCCGTGGTGATCTGTGGCGTGACGCAGGGACTCGGTGCGCAGGATCTCGTACGGCGGATCGCTGAGACGCGGAACGGCACGGTCCGGTTCGCGTACCCGGCCATGGAAGGCGTGTGCGGGAACAGCCGCAATGGGATCTCGGTACGGCGCGGCACGGGCACGAACCGTGTGGTCACGAACATGTCGATCCGGGACAACGAGTGGGAGAACGACTGCGAGCCGGGGCCGGTGCGGATCGTCCTCGACCGACGTAACGGGCGCGTGGTGGACGTGCGCTCGTACGTTGGCGGACGCTGGCGCGGTACAGCCGACGTCGACCTTGGGACCGTGAGTCCGGTGGAAGCGAGCGACTACCTGCTCGGCCTCGTCGAGTCGGCCGATGAACATGTGGCGAAGGATGCCCTCTTCCCGGCGACCATCGCCGAGGGAGTGACCGTGTGGCCGCGGTTACTGCGGATCGCCAAGGACGCGCAGCGACCCCGTGAGGTGCGGAGCTCGGCGGTGTTCTGGGTGAGCCAAGCGGCTGGCGAGGAAGCGACGAAAGGACTCCGCGAGATCGTGGACGAGCCTGCGGGGGACCGGGAGGTGCGGAAGAGCGCGGTCTTCGCGTTGTCTCAGCGTCCCAAAGACGAATCGGTGCCGGCGCTGATCAGGATCGCGAAGTCGCACCGCGATGCGGAGATGCGGAAGACGGCGATCTTCTGGCTGGGGCAGTCGGGGGATGCGCGGGCGATCGCGTACTTCGAGGAAGTGTTGTTGCGGCCGTGATACTCCGTGTGCGTTGTGTCCTCTGCGCTGACCGCAGTTGAAACAGTGCCACGCGCTCGACCGGTTACAGCGGCAGCTGCTCCGAATCCCCACGCACCACCGCGTGACAGGCTCTGCAGCGCGCCTCGTACGCCTCGGCGCCACCCACCATCACCGTGGGCGAATCGTAGGCCGCCGGCTTGCCATCGATGAGACGCTGATTGCGGCTCGCCGGGGCCCCGCAGAGCACACAGATCGCGTGCAGCTTGTCCACGACCTCGGCCACGCACATGAGCTGCGGCATGGGGCCGAACGGCTCGCCACGGAAATCCGTGTCGGTGCCGGCGAGGATCACACGGCGACCGCGCAACGCGAGATCGCTCGCGAGCGCGACGATGCCGCTGTCGAGGAACTGCACCTCGTCGATCGCGATCACCTGCGCGGACGGATCGAGGCGCAATGCGATCTGCCGGGAGGAATCCACCGGTGTCGCCTCGATCGTCCGACCATCATGCGAGCCGACGGCGAACACGCCGCCGGCATACCGATCGTCCAGGTGCGACTTGAACACCTGGACGCGCTTCTTCGCGATCATCGAGCGACGCACGCGCCGCATGAGCTCTTCGCTCTTGCCGCTGAACATCACGCCGGCGATGACCTCGATCCAGCCGCCGGTCAGCTGGAACCCCCCACTCATCGCGGACCTCTCGGGCCGCGCGGTCCGTCATCGCGGCGCGGACCACGCGGCTT
>JBJXGK010000054.1:0-13556 GCA_046153705.1 Gemmatimonadaceae bacterium | reverse complement strand
CAGGTGCCGACGTTCGCGCCAGGCGGCAGGGCGTTGATGCGTTCGAACAACGCGCGCATGGTGCCGGCGCCGTCTCCTTCCCCGTCGCCCGACGGCGCGCGCGAACTGCCGTCGGCACCCACGACGATGGTGGTCACCCCCTGCCGCACGACGGACTCCATCATGGGATCGTCGAACATGCTGCCGTCACCATGCGAGTGGATGTCGACGAACCCCGGGGCCACGATCAACCCGCGGCAGTCGATCTCCCGCGTCCCGCGCTCTCGGATGCGGGGCACGACGCGCACGATGCGGTCGCCGTCCACCGCCACATCCGCCGCGAAGCGCGGCTTCCCCGACCCATCGATCACCGTCCCGCCGCGCAGCACCAACGAGTGGTCCCGCCGTCCGAGCCCGATGAGCGCCGGCGCAGCCGTGAGCGCGATCGCACCGACGGCGGATTGCTTGAGGAAGGACCGGCGCTTCATGGGATTGTGGGAGGGGTGCGGTGAGAAGGGTGAGGTCAAACTGTCCCTCCTCACTCCCCTCGCGCAACACGCCCCGAAATCCGAAGGGCGCACCGATCCGCGATCGGCGCGCCCTTCTGCCCTTTACCATCCCACATCCACCATCTCTCAATACCGGTAGTGCTCCGGCTTGTACGGCCCTTCGACCGGCACGCCGATGTACGACGCCTGCTTCTCGGTCAACTTGGTGAGCTTCACACCGAGCTTGTCGAGGTGCAAGCGCGCGACCTTCTCGTCGAGCTTCTTGGGCAGCACGTACACCTTCTTCTCATACGTGCTGTTGTTCGTGTGCAGCTCGATCTGCGCCATCACCTGGTTGGTGAACGAGGCCGACATCACGAACGACGGGTGACCGGTGGCGCAACCGAGGTTGAGGAGGCGGCCTTCGGCGAGGATCAGGACCGAGTGGCCGTCCGGGAAGACCCACTCATCGAACTGCGGCTTGATGTTGTTGCGCGTGATGCCCTTGTAGTTCTTGAGACCGGCCATGTCGATCTCATTGTCGAAGTGACCGATGTTCCCGACGATCGCCTTGTCCTTCATCTTGGCCATGTGCTCCACCGAGATGATGTCGGCGTTGCCCGTGGCGGTGATGAAGATGTCGGCGGTGCGCACGACCTCGTCGAGCGTCGTGACCTGGAACCCTTCCATCGCCGCCTGCAGTGCGCAGATCGGATCGATCTCGGTGATGACCACGCGTGCACCCTGCGCCCGCAGCGACTGCGCCGAACCCTTGCCGACGTCGCCGTAGCCGAGCACGACCGCGACCTTGCCGGCCAGCATCACGTCCGACGCGCGGAGGATGCCGTCGGTGAGCGAGTGGCGGCAGCCGTAGAGATTGTCGAACTTCGACTTGGTCACGGCATCATTGACGTTGATCGCCGGGAAGAGGAGCTTGCCCGAGTGCATCATCTCGATGAGGCGGTGCACGCCCGTGGTCGTCTCCTCGGAGACGCCGCGAACTGCCTGGCCGACGTTGGTCCAACGCTTCGGATCTTCCTTGATGGTCTTGCGGAGCAGTTCGAGGATGACGCCCCACTCCTCGGGCTCGTTTGCCGCGTCGAAGGCCGGCACGACGCCGGTGGCCTCGTACTCGGTGCCCTTGTGCACGAGCATCGTCGCGTCGCCGCCGTCATCGAGGATCAGGTTCGGGCCGGCGCCGTCGGGCCACATGAGTGCCTGCTCGGTGCACCACCAGTACTCCTCGAGCGTCTCGCCCTTCCAGGCGAACACAGGGATACCGCGCGGCTGCTGCACGGACCCGTCCTTGCCCACGGCGACCGCAGCGGCAGCGTGGTCCTGCGTCGAGAAGATGTTGCACGACACCCAGCGCACGTCAGCGCCGAGCTCGGCCAGCGTCTCGATCAGCACCGCCGTCTGGATGGTCATGTGGAGCGAGCCCATGATGCGGGCGCCCGCGAGCGGCTTCTTGCCCTTGTACTCGGCGCGGAGCGCCATGAGACCGGGCATCTCGTACTCGGCGAGACGGATCTCGTTGCGACCCCAATCGGCGAGCGTGATGTCGGCGACCTTGTAACCCGGGCGGCCGTTGGCCGCGGAGGCGTTGAATGGGTGCATCGTAGGTGCGGTGGCGGTCATGATAGGGAGATGTGAGATGGGAGATGGGAGAAGTGAGATACAACGGCGATGCGGGAGCGGATGGGAGAGCGAGAGGTGTGACTCATCTCTCACCTCTCCCCTCTCACATCTGCAGTACTGCCGCGAACAACATCGGTCCCTTCACCTGCGTCGCCGCAGGCAGAGCGTGGTAACGCACGGCCCGGAATCCGGCCGCGTCGCTCCATTGCTGGAGCTGGTCCGACGAGATGCCCAACCAGACATGACCCATCGTCTGCTGGTACTCCTCGTGGTCGTGCGGGAGCATGTCGAGCAACAGCAGGCGACCGGTCCCGGGGCGCAGCACGCGACGGATCTCCGTCAACGCATCCACCGGCTCGGCCACGAAGTGCAACACCAGCGACAGCACCGCGAGATCCAACGCGCCGTCGGCGACCGGCAGGGACTCCAACGACCCTTCGCGCAGCTCCACGTTCTCACGTGACGCAAGACGCGCCCGCGCCGCTCTGAGCATCGGTGCGGATTCGTCGACAGCGATCACCTGCTGCACGAACGGTGCGATCGTCTCCGACAACTGCCCCGTACCGCAACCCAAGTCGCCGACCACGAGCGACGGCTCGAGCAAGCCCGCCAGCGCGAACAACTCCGTCCGCGGCCCGAACAACTCGGCGCGCATACGGTCCCACTGCGCGGCCGCATTGGCGAAGAACGCCTGCGACCGCGTGTGCCGTTCCGCGAGCACCCCCTTCACACGCTCCGCGTCGCGACGGGCGGTGGGGGACGACGAGGCCTCGTCGCGCACCGCGGCCCACAACTTCCGCGATCCGGCATCCAGCGACTTCACGTCCAGGCGGTACCGATTGGACGTGCCGTCCTCACGCGAGTCCACCCAGTCGGCGTCGGCGAGCACCTTGAGGTGCCTGCTGACGGTCGACTGCGGGGCCTGCAGAACCGCTCGCAACTCGGTCACCGTCAGCTCGTGGCGCTCGAGCAGCAGGAGGAGCCGGGTGCGGATCGGATCGGCCAAGGCCGAGAGGCGGTCATGCAAGGGAGAGGCTTTCATCCGTATATCCGGATGAAAGGTTACAAGCCCGCCGGCATCCGTCAAGGGGCGAGGGGCTCCGTTGCCGTCTTTGTGACAGTCCGGATTCGGTCGGCTACGGGCCCGCCCGCGGCCTCGTCAGGGGTGCCCGCGCTCCAAAGTGACCGTCGCGCCCAGCAACGCCTCGCCGACGTAGCAGTGCATGCCGACGGCATGGAGGCCCGCTCGGCGGAAGGCTCGTCGATACTGCTCCGGGCTCCGGTGGTGCCATTCGGCGTGGTCACCGTCGAGGGCATCGTCGGTGGTATACGCCTCAAGGTAGACGACGCCGCCGAGCAATGCGGCGATCGCCGCGAGGCCCGAGGCCAACTCACGATCCGGGATGTATTGCAGCACGTCGCAGACGACGATGAGATCGTAGGATCCCTCGAGCGCGAGCGCGCCGAGGGTCCCGAACGAGCCCGCCCGGATGTTCCTCGAGCGCCCGTAGCGGGCCACCGCGTACTCGCTCGACTCCACGCCGTCATACTCCACCGTCGCCCGTGCGCGACGCAGATGGGCCCGCCAAGCCCCTTCCCCGCAGCCCACATCGAGCACACGCTTGATCGGCCGGTCGAGCAGCATCTCGGCGACACCCATCGCGAGGTGCACTTTTCGCGCGACGGCCGCCGGTGCGATCACGCGGCGCGCTGGGTCGTGATACCAGCGCTGGAAGTACTCGGCGTCGTAGCGCTTCGACTCCGGGCGACCGTTCGGCGTCATCGGGCCCTGGCCGACCGCGCCGGCGCTGCCGCCGCGCGCAGCGTCGCCGCATCGGCGGTCACACGCTGCCGCAGGTCGGCGAGGGCGAGCGCGACCAACCCCTCGGCGAGCGTGGCGCCGGTCATCGAGGAGAAACGATCGCGCCAGCGCTTGCCACCGAGCGCAGCGACCACGCCGAGCATGCCATCGAGCACGGCCGAGCGGAAACGTTCGGCCGCCCGTTGTTCCTCACGGTCGCTGCCGGTGACGAACAACGGCTGCGCGATCAGGAACGGCAGCGGGCCCTCGCGCAGCTGCCGCTCCATGCGCCCGCGCACGACGAGGTAGCGGATGCCTCCTTGCTCCGTCGCGCCGTACGCCGAGAGGTATACGAACAGCGGCGCGTGTCCGGCCGCGACGGCCCCGGCGCGCAACATCTCCGTGAGTCCGTAGTCGATCGTCTCATACGGGTCGTCGATCCCCTCGCGCCCGGCGCGGGCGCTTGTCGTACCCAGCAGCGCGAACACGACGCTCGGGCGGCGGGCGGCGAGCATCTGCGCCATCGCATCCGCGGTCCAGGGCGTGTGATCCACCTGCGCGCCCAAGGCCGAGAAGCGCGAAGCCCATCGCTCGCGGTCCCGTGAGTCCGCGCGGACGTGCGCAACGGTCTCAACACCGCGTCGCCGCAAGGCTGCGACGACTTCGCGGCCGGTGTATCCGGTGGCTCCGGCCACGAGGGCCGATACCGAGGGGTGCATGAGCGGGAAACTAGTCGCCGCCAGAGCGAGCGCCAACGGAACCGAGGCAGGATTCCTCCCGTTGACACTGCATGTCCTCCAACCCTGAAGTCGTCATCGTCGGCGGCGGTCTCGCCGGACTCGCCGCAGCGCGTGCACTCCAGGCGGCCAGCGTCCCGTTCACGTTGCTCGAAGCCGCCGATGCGGTCGGCGGACGGGTCGTCACGGATCAGGTCGAAGGGTTCCTGCTCGATCGCGGCTTCCAAGTGCTGCTGGACTCCTATCCTGAGGCGCGGCGTCAGCTGGACTTCGCTGCACTCGACCTGCGTCCGTTCGCGCCCGGCGCGCTCGTGCGACGCGAGGGCTCGATCGGCCGCGTCTCGGACCCCTGGCGCGATCCCATCGCCGGGGCGCGCTCGCTCTTCAGTGGCGCGTTCACACCGGCAGACGCATGGCGCATGTTGCGGCTGCGCTCCGACGCTATCCTCGCGCTCGAGGGCGAGGTGGGCGGTGAAGGACAGACGACCGCCCGCGCGCTTCAGGACCGCGGCTTCTCCGAGCGCGCGACGGACGCGTTCTTCCGGCCGTTCTTCGGCGGCGTGTTCCTCGACACTCAACTCACGGCGCCGGCGCGCTGGTTCGAGTTCCTCTTCGGCATGTTCGCAACCGGTAGTGCCACGCTCCCCGCACAGGGGATGGGCGCTATCCCGCGTCAGCTGGTCGAGGCGC
The DNA here is from genome assembly GCA_046153705.1 of Gemmatimonadaceae bacterium. Taxonomy (GTDB): domain Bacteria; phylum Gemmatimonadota; class Gemmatimonadetes; order Gemmatimonadales; family Gemmatimonadaceae; genus Pseudogemmatithrix. Next base: position 8,223 of record JBJXGK010000054.1, on the reverse strand, counting down.
TCCCGTCGGGCACGGTGCGGACGAATGCCAAGGTGCGCTCGCTGCGCGCCGGTCGCGTAGAGCTCGTCTCCGGGGAGGCCCTCTCACCGCGTGCGGTCATCCTCGCCACCGATGCACGGCACGCGAACGTCCTGGTGCCGGGTCATCGCTCGCCCCAGTGGTCGAGTTGCGTCACACTCTACTTCTCGGCGATCACACCGCCGATCGACGCGCCCATCCTCATGCTGAACGGAGAGCGCACGCCGGGGCCCGTGAACCACATGTGCGTGCCGAGTCTGGTCTCGCCGACCTATGCGCCGCCGGGGAAACATCTGGTCGCCGCGACAGTGGTCGGGGCACCCAACGGTGACGACGCATCATTGGAACTCGACGTCCGAGCACAGCTCGCACGGTGGTTCGGCGCGGGCGCGGTGGATTCGTGGCGCACCCTGCGCATCGCTCGGGTCCCGTTCTCGCTGCCCAAGCAGTTTCCGTCGGCGGGTGCGGCTGCAACCGCGATCCGACTGGACGACGGGCTCTACGCGTGCGGCGACTACCTGGAGACACCATCCATCAATGGTGCACTGCGCAGCGGTCGTCGTGCCGCGGAGACGCTACTCGCCGACTGGGCCGGCGCGCGCGGTGCCGTGGCCTGAGTGTGCGACGGGGGGGCGACGCGCCGAGCGTCGCCCCCCCGTCCGACACCGCGCGGTCCGTGGCTCAGCCCGCGTACATGAACCCGCAGCCTAGCTGCTGCGCATGGCTGGTGGCGAAGATGCCCGACGGCATGCGATACACACCCTTGAGCAGATGCTTTGCGACGAGGTCGCGCGCGTCCTGCCGCGGGATGCCGCGCCGCTGCGCGATCATGCCGGTGTAGTTGTTGAGCGCGATGTCGCAGGCGAGCACGATCACTCCTCGCGACATGAGCGTATCGAGCGCACCGTCCGGCCAGGTGAGCGCATGCTTGCTACCCGGCGCGACGTTGATGAACGGGTTCCGTTTGGTCGGCTCTCCCGTCTCCGGATCCTTGAGCTCGCCCTTCTCCCCGAACTTGCCGTCGGACCAGAGTTCGTCTCCCATCAACATGGGCACCGCGGCGTGCCGGATGGTCATGATGGCAGTGATGTCCTTCTCCGGCGTCGCCGTGGTCGTCGCGTACCCAGCGATGAACGAGCGCGCCTGATGCAGGACGACCCCGCCGGCGATCTCGGGTGCGTCGAAGACCATGCGATACTTGCCGGTCACTCGATCGACCCAGCTCATGTCCCAGGTTTGGGCCTGTGCATCCCGCATGTCCGCAGATTCGGGGACACCGTCGCGTGAGTTCGGGCGCGCGTCGGCGGCCTCGCTGCGGTTCCCACGCGTGGCGGCCGGAAGCTCGGTCGCACCGACTGCGAGCGACCCCGCGGCGAGGAGTGAAGCCTGACGGACGAAATCGCGGCGCTGTGTCATGAGGAGTGACTCTCGCTGGACGTAGGGATGGGAGTCGAAGACTCCGGTGAGGCCTGCTGAGAATGTACGACACCGTCCGTGGGTTCGCCGTTACCCTCACGCCAGAGGAGCAAGGCGAGGAGGATCGCACCGCTGGTCACACCCATGTCCGCGACATTGAACGTCCAGAATCGCCATTCCGTTGTGCCCACATCGATGAAATCGACGACGCCCTTGGTATGCCGGAGCCGGTCCAGCAGGTTGCCGAGCGCGCCCGCCGCGATGAGCGCCAGGGCGGCCGGCGTCGCGCGCGCTGCGGGGGACGCCTGACGGTACAGCACGAACAGATACCCGATCATGCCGAGGGCGATCATGCTGAACACGACGCGCGACCACGCGCCCACCGAGAGATTCATCGCGGCGCCGGTGTTGTACGTCAGGGTCCACCGCAGCCAGGGGGGGAACACATCCTCCGGCGTGTGGAGCATCAACGCGCGTTCCGCCCATCGCTTGGTGACGATGTCGGCGATCGCGATCGAGACGACGAACCCCCAGAAGATCCGGTCTCGGGGCGCGGCGACGGATGACTCAGTGGATTGGATGGCGGCGTCGGACATGCACGGAGAAATGATGGGAGGCGGACACGGGGGGTTCAGCGTCCCTCCCAGACCTCGTCTAAGTTACCTGCCTGACCCTACGGGTGGTACGCGAACGGCGTTCCACCGGTTCCCCCTGCCCTTCGGCCGTTGCCCTTGCTCCGCGGTGCCCCCGCGCTCCCGATCGATGCGGTGTCGCCGGACGTGCTCGCCGCGCTCAGCGACGCGGGAACGGCGGTGGTCGTCGCACCCCCCGGCGCGGGCAAGACCACCCGCCTGCCGATCGCCCTGCTCGATGCCCCGTGGCGAGCCGACGGGCGAGTCCTCGTGCTCGAGCCGCGTCGCATCGCCGCACGCGCGGCCGCGCAGCAGATGGCGCGGTTGCTCGGAGAGGAGGTCGGCGGCACCGTCGGCTATCGCGTGCGGCTGGAGTCACGTGTGGGTCCGCGGACGCGTATCGAGGTGGTGACAGAGGGCATCCTCACTCGCATGGTGCAGGACGACCCGACACTCGACGGCGTGGCCGCCGTGCTGTTCGATGAGTTCCACGAACGGCATCTCACCGCAGACCTCGGCCTCGCACTCTGCCTACAGTCGCGGCAGGTGGTGCGGCCCGATCTCCGGCTGCTTGTGATGTCGGCCACTCTGGAGGCGGCTCCGGTGGCGCGGCTGCTCGGCGACGCGCCGGTAATCGTGAGTGCGGGTCGCGGCTTCCCCGTGGCGACATCGTGGCGCGCGTCACGCAGTGACCAGGCCATCGCGCTCGCGACGGCGCAGGCCGTGCGCGCGCACTGGGACGGCACTTCGGGCGATGTCCTCGTGTTCCTCCCCGGCATCGCCGAGCTCGACCGCACACGTCGCGCGCTCGAGGATCCGCCGCTGAGTGATGCGGAGGTCTTGCTGCTACACGGCGGATTGACCCTCGCTGAACAGGAGCACGTGCTGCGACGCAGCGGGACGCGCCGTCGCGTGGTGTTGTCGACGGCGATCGCCGAATCTTCGGTGACGTTGCCCGACGTGCGCGTGGTGATCGATGCGGGGTTGGCGCGCGTGCCACGGTTCGACCCACGCAGCGGGATGACACGACTCGAAACCACGCGCGTCTCGCAAGCCGCTGCCGATCAACGGCGCGGACGGGCGGGTCGTGTGGCCGACGGTTCGTGTGTACGTCTCTGGACTGAGAGCGAACACGCTGCGCTCCCCGCACGCACCACACCGGAGATCCTGGAAGCGGACCTGGCACCGCTCGCCTTGGAGCTGGCCTGCGCCGGCGTGGGCGATGCGGCGCAGCTGCGCTGGCTCGACGCACCACCCGCCGGCGCACTCGCGCAGGGGCGCGCGCTGCTCACCGATCTCGGTGCGCTCGACGCCAGCGGTCGTGTCACCGCACACGGTCGGCGCATGGCCGCACTCGGTGTGGTGCCACGGCTCGCGCACTTGGTGTTGGTCGCAGCCGAACGGGGCCTCGCGCAGTTGGGCTGCGAGTTGGCGGCGTTGCTCGGTGAGCGCGACGTGTTGCGACGCGAAGCGGCGGCGAATGATGCCGACCTTCGCACGCGCGTGGAGCTCGTCCGAGGGATCGGTCGAGCGAGTGATACCGACCGCGCTCGGCTCGAGCGGGTGCGGCAGGAAGCGCGGGCGTTGCGTCGTTCGGTAGTCGCCGCCTCCGGCGCGCGGCGGACGGACGCAGCGGCGAAAGACGTGCACCCCGACCCGCACGCCGATGTGGCACACACCGGCGCGCTGCTGGCCCTCGCGTATCCGGACCGCGTGGCGATGCGTCGGCCGGGCGAGGGAGCCCGCTATCTGTTGCGCAACGGGCGCGGGGCGCGACTGGACGTACCCGGCGCGATGGCGCGCGAGTCCTTCCTCGCCATCGCTGACCTCGACGGCGATCCGTCGGAGAGTCGCATCTGGCTCGCTGCGCCACTCGACGAGAGCGATCTGCGGGCTGCCGTCGCGGACGGACTGACGGTGGAACGCGAGGTGACGTGGGATGAGCGCAGCGAATCGGTGCGTGCCATCGAACGCGAGCGGATCGGTGCGCTGGTGCTCAAGGAGCGGCCCATCCGCGACGTGTCCCCCGAGGTGATCGTTGAGGCACTGCTCGGTGCACTGCGCTCGCGCGGCATCGCTGCGCTCCCGTGGACGGCCGCGTCGGCCACACTGCGCACCCGGCTCGCCTTCGCACACGCGCTCGCGGCGGAGACCTATCGTGACGTGAGTGACGACGCGTTGCTGGCCCGGCTCGACACCTGGCTCGCCCCGTCGCTGCGCGAGGCGCGCCGCCTCAGCGATGTCGCGCGTTTGGACCTCGGCGAGGCGTTGCTCGCGGGGCTCACCTGGGCGGACCGCGCACGCCTCGAACGCATCGCGCCGACGCACATCGAGGTGCCGAGCGGTTCACGTTTGCCGATCGACTACTCCGACGTCGCCGCGCCCTCACTCGCCGTTCGGCTGCAGGAAGTCTTCGGTTGGACCGAGACCCCGCGCGTCGGCGAGGGGCGCGTTCCGCTGACGCTACACCTCTTGTCGCCGGCACATCGTCCCGTGCAGGTGACGCGCGATCTCGCGAACTTCTGGCGCACGACGTACTTCGACGTGCGCCGCGACCTGAAGGGGCGCTACCCGCGCCATCCGTGGCCCGACGATCCGCTCAGCGCCCCGGCGACACGGCGCGCGAAGCCACGCGGGACGTAGCGGCGTTCCGCGCGTTCGTGCCCTGCGACCGCGGCAGCATCAGCGGATCCAGGCCGGCCGCGCGATGCTGTTCCACTTCTTCTCGCCGTGCGAATACGCGTACCACGCGGTGTCGGCACCGGCACGGGGAAAGGCCCGCACCAGCTGGTCCGCGCCGCCGAATCCGAATCGATCGCGCCCCGCGTACCCAGAGAGCTGCACCGAGTCGAGGGCAGCGAGCATCATGCGTCCCATGCCGGCTTCGGTCTCGGTGTACGCGAAGAGCATGCCCTTGGCGCTGTCGCCCTCCTCGGTAGTGGAGACGAAGAACTCACCTCGCCCGTCGCCGTCGACGTCGGCGGTGCCGATGAACCCGACCGTCCCCACGCGAGTCTCGGTGAGCGTCGTCAGCGTGTCGGTGCCGCGCGTGAAGACCACCTGGAAGGTGCCGGACGCGCAGGTCTCCTCCCCTGGGATCACGACTTCAGCGACAAGATCCTTGAACGAGAGCACCCGTCCGCCGAAGCAGCGAGCATCGGCAGGTGTGGTCTTCACGGTCTCCGGCGCGCGGTCGTTCGGGCCGCAGGCGCTGAAAACGATGAGTGTGGTCACAGCGAGAGCGAGGCGCGACATGGGACCTCCGGGGGATAGGGCGTGCGAGCAGGAACGGGCGACCAGCGCGGACGATCAGGCACCGAACTGGCGCAGATGATGATCGGTATGCTTGTAGAGGAGGACACCCCAATCGTCCGGCGTCATGGAGCCGAAGAGGGGGTGGATCGGGAGTGTGGCACCCGGGATGGGCGCGCGTACGCCGTCGATCATCATCGAGAGCGTGCCGACATCGGCTGCCCAGGTCGTCGGAACTCGTGCGAGGAGCTGAGGTGCAGTGGGTGCACCTTTGGGCATCGGTAGATGATGGATGAACAGCCACCGCACGAGTGCGCGCAGTGGCATCGGACGCAGTGGGATCGCCAGCTCGCCGCGATACATGCGGAACGCCTCGGTGAGATGGGCGACCATCTGCGGCGCCGTGAACCGACCCCACACGGGTGAGCGGTCCGGCGAAAGCGTGGCGAGTCGCGTCACGATCTCGTGACGGCGCGCGGAGTCGTAAAGGGAGGGCATGATGCGGTGTGGGGTGACTGGAAACTGATGCCTCTGCAGAGGTACCGCCAGCGTCGATGTCGCCTATCTTTCCGATTCACCTTTTCCCAATACTGATGCCGCGCACCCTTCCCCGCGCCCTCGCGGCGCTCGCATCCGCTCTCGTCACCCCCGCGCTGTTGCTCGCCCAAGCCCCGGCGCCGGCCCCAGCCGTCATCACCAAGGTCACTGCGGACTTCGGCTTCGTGCAGACCAGCGGCAACACGCAGGTCACCACGATGAACGTCGGCGAGAAGTTCAGCCAGCAGCGCGGCCGGTTCACGCTGCAGCAGGCGTTCGCGCTGGTGTACGGCCAGCAGCGTGACACGGTGAATACGAACAACCTGCGCGCGAACGTGCGCGGCGACTACAAGATCGACAACATCTTCTCGCTGTTCCTCGGCGCTGCGTTCGACCGCAACACCTTCGCCGGTATCGAGCGGCGCTTCGAAGAACAACTCGGTGTGGCGGCCCGACTGCTCGCGGCGGCGAGCGATACGATACGGGTGGAAGGCGGTGCGAACGTCACGCAACAGATCGGAACGGACGGACGGCAGCAGAACTTCCCCTCGGCGCGCGGCGCGGCGTCGTGGCGGCACGCGTTCACGTCGGCCGCGTACTTCCAGCAGAACGTCGAGTTCCTACCGAACATGAAGGAATCGGAGGACTGGCGCGTCAACACCGAGTCCTCGGTCATCGCGCCGTTGTCGGCGAAGATCGGGCTCAAGATCTCCTACGTGGTACGCTTCGACAACCTGCCGGAGCCGACGTTCTCCAAGACGGACAAGCTGTTCACGACTGGCATCCAAGTGACGTTCTAGATTGGATGGTGGATGGTGGATGGTGGACGGTGGACGGTGGATGGTGGATGGTGGATGAGATCAATCAGTGGCGCGTGGCGGGGATCCCGCTGCGCGCCATTGTTTCTTCTGCTCGTCGACGGCGTTCGTCACCCGTGCGAGCAGGAGGAAGATCAAGGGCGTCGTCATCACGCTCATGATGATCGGCACGATGACTTGCGACGACGACGAGTGGCCGCGCGACCTCATCCACACCAGCACATAGATCGCGGCCAGGAGCGCCTGAATGAGCAGCGCGATCGCATCCATCATCCACTGCATCTGCACCACCACGGGGCCACGGTAGGCATCGGGTAGCCGGAGGAAGTCCTCTTTGTCCGGGAAGTTGAACATCTCCGGATGACGCGGCAGACTGTTGCGCCACATGACCAGCAGGATCTGCAGGACCAAGGCCAACACTGGGATGAGGAACCACGACGCGAGCGACTCCGGTACGCGACGCGCCACCTCACCAGCGAGATTCAGCTTCGCGGGGACCTCGGACGGCAGCGACGGATACGCCAGGATGGCCGCGACGAAGACGCCGAGTACCACCAGCCACGGCAGGAGGCGCAACGGCCGCATCGCGCCGCTGCTCAGACCTTGGTGATGCCGGGCCGCATGTGCTCCACGCGCCACGTGCTGGCTGTGGTGACGGGTGCGCCTGGACGCGTGACGAACGGCACTTCCCGATAGCTCGTCGTCCAGCTCGACTCCTGCACGTCACACACCATGTAGCCGCGTCGCGCGGTATGCCACTTGGTGTGCGGGTTCTCGGCGAGCGTCTCCGGCACCTGGCTCCACGCCTCGCTGCCATCCCCACCCGACGAGATCGAAGTGCTCACGAACTCGGCGGCGACCGTCGCGCGATCGGGCCGATCGAACCCGGCGTGGACCTCATGCACCCAGTTCGAGTGCACGTCCCCGGTGAGCACCACGGTCTTGTTCGCGGCGCGTTCCGCAATGGCCCTCAGCACGCGATCGCGTCCGTGCGGGTAGCCCGCCCAGCCGTCCATGTACAGACGCTGCTCCGGTCCAGCGAGATCGTCGTACGGCGACATCGGGATCTGCTGGCCGAGCACCTGCCAACGCGACGCCGAGGCGCCGAGCCCATCGATCAACCACTCCTCTTGCTGCAGGCCGAGGATCGAGCGCGACGGATTGTCCCAGTCGCCGCAGGGCACGACTTTCGAGCCATCACCACAGGCCTGATCGTCGCGGTACTGGCGCGTGTCGAGCATCCAGAAGCGCGCGAGCGCGCCCCAGTTGGTCGTGCGGCGGATGTCGAGATCGGCCCACGACCGCGCACGCGGCACACGCACCGGCTGATGCTCCCACCACGCTTGGTACGCGCTCGCGCGCCGGGTCCGCATCTGCTCCGCCGACTCCATGCCGTTCTCGCCGATGTCGTTGGCGTAGTTGTTGTCGACTTCGTGATCATCCCAGGTCACCAACCACGGGCACATGCGGTGCGCCGCCTGCAGCGCGGGGTCGAGCTTGTACTGGGCGTAGCGCTCGCGATAGTGGTCGAGCGTCCGGATCTCGACCGT
>JBJXGK010000050.1:0-11256 GCA_046153705.1 Gemmatimonadaceae bacterium | reverse complement strand
TGGGCGCAGCGCGACGAGTTGTGGGCCCGCCATCTCGCGGGGGAGAGCCGGCGCTCCATCGCCCGACAGCTCGGCAAGTTGCCGGGGTCGGTGCACTTCATCATCAGGTCGGCGGGCGGGATCCCACCGCGGAAGCGCACGCGGTCGGATCACGCGCTCTCGCTCACCGAGCGCGAGGTGATCGAACGGGCCTTGGCGCGCGGCGCGTCCCTCCGTGCGATCGCGACGATGCTCAGCCGCGCGCCGTCGAGCAGCAGTCGTGAGGTGCGGCGCCACGGTGGGCGCGCGCGGTATGCGGCCACCGCCGCGGATGCCGCCTCGTGGCAGCGGGCGCGACGGCCGAAGCCCTGTCGCCTCGCCGCGCGCCCGCAGCTCTGCGCGCTGATCGCCGAGAAGTTGTTGCTCCAGTGGTCGCCGAAACAGATTCACGGGTGGTTGCACGCGACCTACCCGCACGCACCGGAGCTGCACGTGTCGCACGAGACGATCTATCGCTCGCTCTACCTGCAGGCGCGTGGCGTGCTCAAGAAGGAGCTCATGGACGAGCTGCGGCGCGGGCGCGTGGCGCGCCGCGCGCGCACCGCGACGCGAAAGGGGCAGGGGCGCGGACAGATCGTCGACGCCGTCTCCATCAGCGAGCGCCCGCCGGAGGCGAACGATCGCGCGGTCCCTGGCCACTGGGAGGGCGACCTGCTCGCGGGCGGCGGCAACTCGCACATCGCCACGCTGGTCGAGCGCACGACGCGCTTCGTGATCCTCGTGAAGGTGCCGAGCAAGGAGACCACCGCCGTGGTGCCGGCGCTCGCCGCACAGATCGAGCGGTTGCCCGACCATCTCAAGCGCTCGATGACCTGGGATCGCGGCACTGAGATGGCGCACCACGCACGCTTCACGGTCGAGACCGGCGTGCCCGTGTTCTTCTGCGATCCGCAAAGTCCGTGGCAGCGCGGGAGCAACGAGAACACGAACGGCCTACTGCGGCAGTACTTCCCGAAAGGCGCGCCGCTCGCCAACGTTTCACAGCGGGAGCTCGACGCGGTGGCCGATCGCCTCAATGGCCGACCGCGGCAGACGCTGGGTTTCCAGTGCCCGGCAGAGGCGTACGACAAGGCTGTTGCTTTGATTACCTGATTCTACCCGTCACAAAAATCCCGGTCGTCTCTCTGGAGGCAAAATGCGCAAGGTATACGGAGTACTCGGCTGGGGAATCATCGCCTTGGGCATACTCCACATGGTATCCACACCTCGCGCCCTGACGGCGTCGGCGGTGTGGTTCTTCAGCGGTGGCATTGCGATGGTGTCGACAGGGGCGCTCAACCTCGTCAGCCGGACGTACGGTGGAGCGGCACCGGGGCTGCGCTGGTTCTGCGTTGCGACGAATGCCGCGATGACGGCCTTTGCACTGGTTGCCGGATCTGTCGGCCGGGCCAGCGTTGGAGAACTGATAGCCATCGTCGGGTGGACGGGTGCGACGACCGTTCTCTCGCTCATGCGGAGGGCAGTCGGCGCAGCGGGGAAACAGAATGCGGTCTAAAAGCCGGTTGCAGCGGACGTCGCTCCGCGCCGCCGCTGCACCGGAGCGTGAGGTGCACCGAACATCGACTGTAGCCTCCGAAAGCAGTACTTCACAGTGACTGCTTCATCTGTCGTCTTCTTCGATCAACTTCGCTGATGCGGATTGGCTCCGACACCATAGCGGTCGTCACGGGCGCAGCACACGGTATTGGGCGCGCGGTTGCCGATGAACTGCGCGCGCGCGGTGCGCGAGTGGCCGCGATTGATGTTGATGCCCCAGAGCACGCCACCGCCCCCGCGGATCCCTTGCGCTTTTCCGTTCAGTGCGATGTATCGGACGAAGCTGCGGTGCAGCGTGCCGCAGCCATAGTCACTCAGGCCTTCGGTCCGGCCACACTTTTGATCGCCTGCGCGGGCGTGGCGGTCGCAGGACCAGTGGAGTCGCTCAGCCGCACGCAGCTGGAGCGCGCCATGGCGGTGAACTACTGGGGCGTTGTGCATGCGTGTCGCGCGTTCCTGCCCGCACTTCGTGCGAGCGCGGCGTCCGGACGCGCGACGGGCATCGGGGTCGTGCTGAGTGAGTTCGCGTTCTTCAGTCTTCCGACCAAGGCCGCCTACGCCGCATCAAAGCACGCCGCACACGCCTTCACCGTGGCGCTCGCCGGGGAGCTCACCGGAAGCGGAGTTCATGTGACGGCCGTGTACCCCGGCGCGACCGCGACTGACATCGTGATGCGTGGCGAAGCGGTCGATCCGGTGCGGCAGGCGCGCGAAGCAGAGTTCCTTTCCGGCGGCATGGCGCCGGCGGCAGTGGCAGTGGCGCTGCTGCGTGGCGTCGAGCGTGGCCGGACAAGAGTGCTGATCGGCCGATACACGCGGCTGCTAGCCATCGCGCACGGCATCGCGCCGTCGCTGACGCAGTGGGCGGTCCGTCGGTGGTGGCGTCGTGTGCCGTTTCTGTAGCGTTGTACGCCGGAACTTGTGCGACAGCCCTGCGTGCGCGATCTGATGGGCGCGCCCGCGGCCTAACAAAGGGTTGCAGTTGACAGCCGAGCTATTGTATGCTCGCTGCGCTCGCGTTATTTGATTCGGCTGCAACTGAACCCCATCGTTATGCCGACATCACACGATTCTTTCCGGGCGCGAAGTGGATCACATTGAGACTGTCGCGACGTCATCACGTTCCGCCGAGTGTACTCCGGTGGTCCTGCGCGAGTCGGATCGCGTCCGGCTGTTGTTCAAGCCGACCGTCATTCAGAACGACGGCCAGCCGAAGGCATGTATTCGCGGCGAGTTTGTCTACGAGAAGAAGTCCGCTCGCGCCGAGTGGGCGGCCGCCAATTCGGAATCGCTCAATACCATCAAGAGTGGCGAGCAATTCAAGCTTGAACTTCACGCGGGTGAGCGGCTCCGACTTCCGTGGACACCATCTTGCGGTGTTCTTTTCGGAGAAGGGGGGCAGGTATGGCCGGACGGAAGCGGTACAGCCGAGAGTTCAAGCTTGAGGCGGCGACGGCGGGCAGCAGTATCTCCCCGTGCAGGACGCGAATCGTGCGTATTCCACCGTGGTGCTCGTCATCGATCCCAAGTCGGATAGCGTGGTAGCGGAGCGACAGCTCGACGGATGGTTCTACGCGGTGGTGGAGCCGTTCGTGATCATGCGCGCCGTGCAGGACGAGGACGGGTGGTACCGTGCGGAGTTGTGGCGGGTCGGGGAGCGCACGCCGTGAAGTCTTCCACCGGGAACCACCCCCAGTCCGTCCGCCTTCGTCGCAGTACGCGCTCTCCCTGCGTCTTCCTCGCCTTCGGACCCCCGTAATGGCCGCCCCCGCAGTCGCGCACATCAATCGTATCGGCACGGCACTGCCGCCCAACGACGTCCACACCGCCTTCGTCGACTTCGTCGAGACGCTCATCACCGATCGGCGCGAACAGGTCATCTTCCGCCGACTGGTGAATCGCTCCGCCATCGAACATCGCTGGAGCTTCTGCGCGCCCGTTCGGAATCCCGATGGGTTCATGGCCGACGCCGAAGGGTTCTATATCGCGGGTGACTTCCCGAGCACGTCGCGGCGCATGGCACGGTTTGCGGCCACGGCGCCGGGGCTCGCCGACCAAGCGGTCGCTGCGCTCGGCTTGTCCGCGGGCGAACTCGGCGGCATCACACACCTGGTCGTTGCGAGTTGTACCGGTATGGTCGCTCCTGGTATCGACCAGATTCTCGTTCGGCAGCTCGGGCTGAACGCCTCGGTGGAGCGCACACACGTCGGCTTCATGGGGTGTTATGCCGCGGTGAACTCGCTGCGGCTCGCGCACCACTTCGTGCGATCGGACGCCGCGGCGCGTGTGCTGGTGGTGAACCTCGAGCTCTGCAGTCTGCATTTCCAGGAGACGGGGCAGCTCGAGAGTCTGCTGGCGATGCTGTTGTTCGGCGACGGTTGTTCTGCGGCGCTGGTGACCGCCGAGGCACAGGGACTCGCGCTCACGGACTTCCGCGCCACCACCATCGCCGACTCGGCCGAGGCGATCACGTGGGGCGTGGGCGACCAAGGGTTCGACATGGTGTTGTCGGGCCAAGTGCCGGCGATCCTGCAACGTGCGCTCGCGGGGCCGGCGGGCGCGGACCTGCTGCGTGGCCAGACGCCGGATACGTACGGCGTGTGGGCGGTGCACGGCGGCGGGCGCGCGATCCTCGATGCGGTGGAGAGCGGACTGGGGCTGCCGCAGGGTGCGCTGGACCGGTCGCGCGACGTGCTGCGGGAGTGCGGGAACATGAGCAGCGCGACGATCATGTTCGTGCTGCAGCGGATCCTCAAGGAGATCGGCGGCACCGTACCGCGCGGTGCACCCGGCTTTGCGGTGGCCTTCGGGCCCGGGGTCGCGGCGGAGAGTTTCCGGTTCGAGACGGTGGGCGGGTGAACACCTTCGTGATCCCGGCCGACGGGTCGCGCGCTGCGGTGGACTTCTCGCAGCGCGCTGACCTGCCCGAGATCATGGATGATGCGACACTGGACGCGGCGGTGTATGCGGCGGTGATCGCGGACCTCGCGCGCGTGAACACCATCACGCGAGCCAAACCGCCGACGCTGCAGTGGCTGGAGCGCGTGTGTGCACCGCGGCGCACGGTGCGCCTGCTCGATGTGGGGTTCGGCCACGGCGACATGCTGCGCGCCATCGCCATGTGGGCACGCCGACGCGGTGTACCCATGGAACTGGTCGGCATCGACATCAATCCACGCTCGGCGCCGGTGGCCGAGGCAGCGACGGATCCGGCGCTGGGCATACGGTATGTCACCGGACGCGCCGAGTCGTTGGAGTGGGAGCCGGATGTGATCATCTCGTCGTTGGTGGCGCACCACATGCCGGACGAGGAGCTTGTCGGCTTTGTGCGGTGGATGGACGCGACGGCGCGTGTGGGGTGGTTGATCAACGATCTGCATCGGCACTGGGCGGCGTGGATGGGCTTTCGCGCGCTGGCGGCGGTGTTCCGCTGGCATCCTATAGTCGCGCACGACGGTGCGCTGTCGGTGCGACGGGCGTTCACGCGCGCGGACTGGCGTCGTGTGTTGAGCGAGGCCGAAGTGGCGGGGGTGGTGCGCTGGCATATGCCGTTCCGGTGGACGGTTGCGTCCGTGTTGCGCTCATGAGGTGCTGATGTCGACGCCCGTGATCGTGGGTGGCGGGCTGGCTGGGGCGGCGGCGGGGATCGAGCTCGCGCGCGCTGGTCACGCGCCGCTGTTGCTCGAGAAGGAAACGGGCGCGCATGACAAGATCTGCGGTGAGTTCCTGAGCGGTGAGGCGGTGGCGGCGCTCGCGGCACTCGGGGTGGATGTGCGCGCGTTGGGCGCGGTGCCGATCACCGATGTGGAAGTCAACGCGGGGCATCGTCGTGTGACGGCGCGTCTTCCGTTCGTGGCGCAGAGTGTGTCACGGCGCGTGCTCGATGCGGCGCTGCTTGAGCGCGCGAGTGCGGTGGGCGTCACGGTGCAGCGCGGGGTCACGGTGCGTGAAGTGACGGGACGCGCCGCCGAACCGGTGGTGGTGCAGACGAGTGTGGGCGAGATGCAGACGTCGGCATTGCTGCTGGCCAGCGGCAAACATGAGGTGCGCGGTGCCGCGCGCGCCGAGGGGCCGGACGAGATCGGCTTCAAGATGTACTTCCGTGATGCGGCGCTCTCGCGTCGGTTGGCGGGCAGGGTGGCGGTGACGTTCTTCGACGGCGGGTATGCCGGGCTGCAGCCGGTGGAGGGCGGTCGGCTGAACTTGTGTCTGCTCATCGATGGCCCGCAGTATCGCGCGCTCGGGAGTTGGCCTGCGTTGCTGGAGCGACTCTGCCGAGAGCCGGCGTTGGCGGCGTTGGCGGATGCGGAGGCGCTGTTGTCACGGCCGCTTGCGATCGCCCGTGTGCCGTATGGGCATTTGGCGGCGCAGGCGGAGGACGGCTTGTGGCGGCTTGGCGATCAGGCGGCGGTGATTCCCAGCTTCTGCGGCGACGGGATGGCGATCGCGCTCGAGTCGGGACGTCTCGCGGGGGCGATGCTGGCCGAGGGCGCGTCGGCGATGGAGTACCAGCGTGCGTTGCTCAAGCGCACGAGGCGTCCGGTGCGGATCGCGATGCTGGCGCTGCGGCTGACGCGGCGACCGATCGGTCGGCTCGCCGCGATGGTCGGATTGTCGGCGGTGCCGAGCGGGTTGTCGGTGCTGGCGCGGCTCACGCGGGTGGCGGATCCGCATGCGGTGGTGGTGGAGGCGAAGTAACCGGCGAGCGTATGCACGAGCCGCACTACCGACCGACCACCGCCTTCGGTGTCCGCTGGTCCCGACGGCGTGCGCTTCCAGTTCCAGCGTGTGATGCCGAGCGGGGCGAAGAGGTGCCGCGCTGCGTACTCCTCGATGTCCAATCCGGTGGCACGGTGGAAGATGTGCGCGAGCAGTTGACTCTCGCCGCTGCCGTTTTTTAACTGCGTGCCTGGCTCACGCGCTATGGGCAAGCCGATGACGTAGCCACCGCAATCGTACGCCGCCTCCATGATCTCACCGGTGTTGTGCGGGTCGATGCGCGGGAGGTTCTCCTTCCAGTCGAATCCGCCTGACATGGTGAGCAGGTGGCGGATGGTCGTGCGCCGTTTGCGGTCGTCGATGTTCTTCACCGTGGTGGTGTCTCGGATGCCACCACGGACTGAAGTAGTTGTACCGGCTGGTGACGTCGTGCGCGTTCTGCGAGTTCTTGACCTTCGCCGAGTCGCCGTAGGCTCGGTCGTAGTCTTGGCTGTAGCGTTTGTCGTAGGCGACGCGCCGATGACGGCGGGCGCATGAGTGATCCGTGGCATGCGGCCGGTGGAGTGCGACTGTGTTGGCGTCGCGAGGGTCCCCCCGTGCGCACTCCACTAGATGGGCGCGCGGGGCGAAAGCAGGTGGGCACGTGAACGTCACCACGCGTCCGCGCGTGACCTCCGCCCTACCGCTTCCCCCCCAACACGACCGGCACCCAGAAGCTCGCCTTGATCGACAGGAAGTTGTCCCCCGCCGCACGCGTTGTCCGGAACAACTCGTCAAAGCGCACTGGATCGCCGAACGTCTCGCTCGTCCGACGATTCTGCTGCCACACCAAGAACAGCGTGCTCCCGGGCTGCCACTCCCAACGCATCACGAGGTTTTGACGGAACGAGAGTACGTGGAAGTCGCGGGACGCGAGGGTGAAGGAGTCGGCGCCGTCCACGATCGTCATCGTCCCGGCGGAGTCCACCGTAAGCGTAGTCCCGTCCGTTCCGTACTCGCGTAGCTGTGCGCTGCGAGGTGCGACCAGCTCACCCACGCGCGAGAATCGTCCACTCGCCACGAACGGCTCGGCGTAGCCCTCGAGCGTGAGGTTGGGCGAGAAGGTGAGGTTGGCGCGCAGCTTCAGCGATATCGTCGTGCGGTCGATCCGACCGAAGATGTAGCGCTGGCCGAAGGTACGCGTACCACCGCTGCGACTCGTGATGTACTGGCGGGGTTCAAGCCCCTCCTGCCAACTCGGCTCAATCGACATCGAGACCCGGTCGGTGGTCCGCAGCGTGAGCTGACCGCCCACGCTGCGCTGGCTGCCGCCGAGCGCGTCGGTCCCGTTGCCGGCGGTGATGCGCCACGGAGTGCGTGAGCCGAACGGATTGCTCAACCGAAACTCCCGCCGCTCGTTCGCCACCTTGCCCATCAACGGACCGCCTCGCGTGAGCGCGTCGTCAGTCGCGGGCAGTTCCCAGGTGCTTCGCACGTTGAAGTTCCAGAGGTTCTTGAACGTCACCGACGTGTTCTGGGTCCAGCTATTCTGCTGGTGCACGCCGCCATAGTTCCGCGAGCCGCGCGTCTCGAACCCCAGGCGCCAGTTCTGCAGATACTTTCCCGGCACCGTCTCGCGCACCTGCAGATCCGCGTTGTACTCGAGGTCGTCGGTGGACTGCATGCGGCCCAGATCGTTCACCTCGAAACCCGGCGACTCGGCCTTCACCTCGGCGCCCCACAGGAACGTCTTGCCTGCGTCCTTGTCGGCGCGGAGTTGGGCTGAGTAGCCTGAGAGAGAGGTACGCGTGGGATCGTAGCGTACGTGTTTGAGATCTGGGCGCTGGAAGAAGCGAACGCTCGACGTCTGCAGACGACGGATGGCGGCGGTGTCCCCGGCCACTTGCGAGCCCGCGATGAAACCGCTGATCGCGTATTTCCCCTGCTGGAAGCGGAGCCGCCAGTCGGCGCCGGCGAAGTACGCTTCGCGTGCCATGCGCGCCGCGAGCACGGGTTCGCGCGAGACGTCACGATTCACCGCCGACATCGAGATGCCAAGCGTCGACGCCTGCGTCCCGACCTCCTGCTGCAGCCGGAGTACGCCGTACGCGGTGCGCGGCTCCACCGCGAAAGAACTGGTGCTCGCCGAGTCGAGGTCGTACACCCGCGCCCGCTCGGCAGCAGTGATCGCCGTGAGTGCGCCGATGGTGAGGCGGCTCGGCAGGCGCCCGGTGAGCTTCGCCGCGCCGAGGATCGTGCTCGAGCTCGGCGTGTCAACGAAGTCACCCGAGACCGAGACGCGTGGCGGCGCGCCGATGCGGCGCGCGTAGAAGTACTGCGCGCCATTGCCGCGCAACATCTCGCTTCCTTCCGTGAAGAAGGGACGTCGTTCGTCGAAGAAGGTCTCGAATGCGCTGAGGTTCACTTCGGCAGGGTCCGCCTCTACCTGCCCGAAGTCCGGATTGATGGTGACGTCAAGCGTGAGTCCACTGCCGACGGCTGCTTTGGCGTCGAGTCCTGCGCGCGAGGTGTAAGGCCGCGCAAGCGGGTTCTCCACCGCGGTGCTCGCGCGGCGTGTGGCATCGCCAGCCGCGTAGGGGAGGAACTCCACCGGTCGCGCAGCCTGCACACCCTCGATGCCCTCCAGCGTGCCGAAACGCGAGACGTAACCCGTCTCGCTCGGCGGGATCATCACCCAGAAGAGATCTTCGTTGCGATCGGGGATCCAGCGATTGACCTGCAGTCCCCAGCGCTGCACGTCGCGCGACGGGAAGCGTAACTGCGAGAACGGAATCCGCATCTCCGCCGTCCAGCCGGCGGAGTCCACCTCGGCGGCCGCCATCCAGACCGGATCGAACTGGCTCTCGCGGCCGCGCATCTCCTCGTCCTGCGTATGCCGGAAGTCCGAGCGCACTCCAGCCGCCGAGACGCCGAAGCCGACTCCCGTGCGGCGATCGAGTTGCGGGTCGAAGACGACGGTGATCTTCTCCGCGTTGGCCTGTCCATCGCGGCGGCTCATCATCTGCGGCACACTTGAGGGGTCAACGCGAAGCATCTGCGCGCCCACGTAGATCGCATCGTCATCGTAGACGATGTAAACGCGGGTGCGTTCGCTCGCCGCGGCGCCCGGAGTGGGACGCAGCTGGGTGAAGTCCTCGATGACCTTCGCCTGCGCCCAGAGCGGCTCGTTCATGCGGCCGTCGATGTTCGGCGCCGTGCGCGTGCGCACCGCGACGGCCGACTTTTCAGAGGGCTGGGCCGCGGCCGTGGAGGCGCTTAAGACGATGGCGAGCAACAGGACTGCGGTGGAAACACGCAGGCCAGGACGATGGCGAAGCAACAACAGGACCTCTGACTGGGACGCGGTTCTCGGACTGGACTGAGATTACGCAGTCCAAGTGCTGTCCGTTCAGGCGCGAGGCCGCTCCGGGTCGATGCCCCGGCCAGCCGTCCGGGCCGCGTCGGGCATGCACCGTCGTGGACCGGGGGACCGGGCTTGCGGCTGGATCGGGCGAGGTCTGCCGCTTTTCGTCGCGCGACGGCCCATTTGCACCGCGGGACACGTACCGCGAACCCTTAGATTGCCGCCATGCCGCTCGACGTCCCCCCGATGGAGCACCCGGTGACAATACCGTGAACTGGGGTCGCAACTCGGTCGTGCTGGCCATCGCGATCGTCAACGGGATGGTGCTCGCGGGCTTGCTGTGGCAAGCCGGCGGTCGGCGGGTCTTCCTGCGCCCGCTGGCCGTGCTGGTCGCGCTGATCGCCGTACGACTCGTTCCATACGCGATCGGGTTTGCCGGTGCCTATGACCGGTACCAATGGCTGACGTTCGCGCCGTTCGATTTCTCGCTGGCGTTCGGCCCACTGGTGTGGATGTATGTGGTGCGAATCTCCCGCGCACAGTGGCCGCCGAGTTGGCGATGGCACTTCGCACCCGCAGCGCTCCAGTTGGGATATCAGCTCACGGCATTCGCCTTGCCGCTCGAGGCCAAGTGGGCCTGGTACACCACCACGCATCGCGAGCTCATTGAACCGATCGGCTTTGCGTGCGTGCTCGTGAGTCTCATCGCCTACGTCGCTGTGGGCTGGCGCGCGTTCGCTCAGTGGCAGCAGTGGATGGACGATCAGCTCAGCAACCGGGACGCGTATCGGCTCGGCGTCGTACGCGTGGTGCTTGTGGGCACAGCCAGCGTGGCCGTGTTGGCCGCCGCGTTCGCGGCGCGCAGTTGGTTGGTGGCACCGACCGACTACTTCGATCGCCTGCCATTGATGCTGGTGCTCGCCCTCCTTGCGTACGTGTTGGGACTGGCGGGATGGCGGCAGTCGGTCATGGACTTCCCGAGCATCTCGCCCAACGCGGCGCCGACGATCGACGAGCTGACGGATGAGTCCCGTCGGTCATCGCCTGATCCGTCGGGGGTGACGGTCGAACCAACGGCGGCCAAACCCGGCGGACGTCCGCGCCAGGACTACGCGTCACTCGGAGCGGAGTGGCGGCAGCGCATGATTCGGTCCCGATGGTATCGCGAGCCGAATCTCACCCTCCAGGAGTTCGCCGACAAGGTGGGCGTATCGCCGCGCACGGCCTCGCGCGTCCTGCGCGACGGACTCGGCCTGACGTTCAACACCTTCGTAAACGGCTTGCGGGTGGAGGAGGTCCGCATTCATCTCGCGGATCCAGCAAACACCCGAGACCTGCTCCCCATCGCCCTGGACGCCGGTTTCGCGTCCAAGGCCAGCTTCAATAGGGCTTTCCGTGAGGTCACCGGGTTGTCGCCGAGTGCGGCGCGCGCGGCTGGCGTCCAGGGAATGGCCGAACAGACGCCCACGACCTGATGGGTGTGCGTCCCACTTTCCGCCAATTGCGGTCCCTGGCGGGTTATGCGACGCACGAACTGGCGACCGGCCGCAGGTTACGCGCAATCTGACGGCGCAATGGCGCTGTCCTCGTCACCTTCTCCCGACCGCAACGTGCGCCAC
>JBJXGK010000037.1:0-12775 GCA_046153705.1 Gemmatimonadaceae bacterium | reverse complement strand
ACCAAGCGCCCCGTCTGCCCGATCTGGTCGGAGTGCGGGCGCCAGCCATCGTCGGTCACCGCGCGCGTCGCACCGACCGCTGCATTGCCGAACGCCGCCGCGAGATCCTCGACGAGCTTGAAGTTCGCGGGTTCCTTGAGGCCGCGGCCACCGGACACGATGACCGGCGCTTCACCCAGGTCGAGCTTGGCCGCGTTGCCCGCGGCGGTCTCGGTGATCTTCACGCGGCTCGCCGACGGATCGCCCGAAGGGGCCGCGTTCTCCACCGTTCCAGCCTTGGCGTTCTCCTTCGGCAGGAACGCCCCCGGACGCACACTCAACACCGCCGGCGTCGCCGTCAGCGTGAGCGTCTGCATGATCTTGCCCGTGTAGCCAGGGTGCGTCACCGTGATCGACGCGCCGGCGACGGTCATCGCAATGGCATCGGACGCGACCGGCACGTGGAGCTTCGCGGCGACCCGCGGCGCGATATCCTTGCCCGTGGCGCTCGCGGCGCACACGAGGGCACCGTAACCCGACATCTTCGCCGCGATGGTCGCAGCGACGGCTTCCGGATTGTTGTGGGCGAACGCCGCGTGCTCGACGACGATCACCGCGTCGGCGCCATGGGCACCGAGCTTGGCGGCGTGTGCGGCGATGCCGCTCGCGCCGAAGAGGATGGCGTGCACCGCACCACCGCGGGCATCGGCGATGACCCGGGCAGCGGCGACGGCTTCGAGTCCAGCGCGACGGAGATCACCACCGCGCGACTCGGCGAATGCGAGGACGTTGTTGGACATCAGAGGACCTTCGCTTCTTCCTTGAGGAGTCGGACGAGCTCAGGCACGGCGGCCGAGCCCTCGCCGATGATGCGACCTGCGGCGCGCTCGGGCGGGAGCGCGAGGGCGTCGAGGGAGAGCCGCTGCGCGGGCAACTGCGCCGGCTTGGTGTCGAGTGGCTTCTTCTTCGCCGCCATGATTCCCTTGAGCGACGGGTACCGAGGCCGCGCGATGCCTTCGTCGATGGTGACCACCGCCGGCAGCGCGCACTCGACCAACTCGTACGCCCCCTCGAGCTCGCGGCGCATCTTCGCCGTGCGGCCGTCGAACTCCAACTTGCTGATCGCGTTCACCACCGGCAGCCCGAGCAACTCGGCGGCCATCGCGCCGGTCGCGCCGTGTGCGGTGTCGATCGACATGCGGCCGAACATGATGAGGTCGTAGCCGCCGTCCTTGAGTTCCGCAGCGAGCGCCGAGGCGATCGCGAACGAATCGGCGGGCACCGCGTCGGCCTTGAGCTGCACCGCGCGGTCGGCACCCATCGACATCGCCTTGCGCAGGGTCTCCTGCACGACGTCTGGGCCGAGGGAGATCACGACGACCTCACCGGCGTTGAGCTTCTCCTTGATCTGGAGCGCGGCCTCGACGGCGTACCCGTCGAAGTCGGAGATATCGAACTTGAGCCCCGTCTCATCCACGGCCTTGCCGGAGGGGGCGATCTTGAAGCGGACGTCCATGTCGGGGACGCGCTTGAGGCAGACAGCAATCTTCACGAGGGTCCTCAGTGGGGGACGCGGGAAAGCTAAAACGATGGAGGTGCAACCGCACACTCACATCAACGGCGCAAGCTCGGTCCGCGTGAGCTCCGACCTGAACACCCAGAGGACCACGAGCGACAGCACGGAGAACGCGAGGCCGCCCCACGCCACCAGGCCCGGCGCCAGCCCGGTCAGCAGGAGCCCCGCACAGGCCACCGCCGTGGTGAGGAGCCGCGCGGTCTCGAGCGGGCGGGCCCACTTCGCGCGCTCGAACACGCCGCCCACACCCGCGAGCGCCAGCGCGATGAAGAACGCCGGTGCCGCGGCGAGCGAGAGCGGGATGTCGTCCGCTCGCTGGAGGAGCGCGAAGCCCGCAACGAGCGCCGCCACGAACTGCGCGAAGGCATAGCCAGCGAGCGGCGCCGGCACCGGCGGGTCGTACTTCTCGAACGTCTCCGCCGTGACCGGCCGCGGTCGCTCCGTCTCGCCCAACTCCGGCGGCTTCCACCCCGGTCGTCCGAACACGATGCGCAACTTGTCCGGCCAGCGACGCGCCTTCCATGCGTCGCGGGCGATCTGCACGAAGACGTGCACGTTCGCCCACAACGGATTCCAGCTGTTGAGCGGCTTGGTGATGCCGTACACCGGCTCCTGACGCTCGGCCACGAACGTCCCGAAGAGTCGGTCCCAGATGATGAAGACGCCGGCGTAGTTCCTGTCCTGATACTCGGGATTCACGCCGTGATGCACCCGATGGTGGCTGGGCGTGTTCATCACCGCCTCAGTGAGCCGTCCCATCCGGCCGATCGCGCGGGTGTGGATCCAGAACTGGTAGACGAGGTTGATGGCGTTGCACGCGACGAAGAGCTGCCAGGGCACACCCATGAGCGCGAGCGGGATATAGAACACCCAGCTCATGAGCCCATGCAGCGCACTCTGCCGCAGCGCCACCGGGAGGTTGTACTCCTCGCTCTGGTGGTGCACCACATGGCCGGCCCAGAGGATGTTGATCTCGTGGGCGTAGCGATGCGAGAAGTAGTAGCAGAGGTCCACGAGCACGAAGACCACCACCCAGCTCACCGCGCCCTGCGCTGGCCACTCCGGGATGGCCGGCACGAAAAGCTGCACTCGGGCGCGCTCCGCCACCCAGATGTAGATCCCCACCGTGAAGAGCTTGGTGAAGATCCCGGCGAGCTGACTCAGGATGCCGCAGCTCAGATCCGACAGGCTGTCGTTGAGCCGGAGCACGCGGCGGCCGGTCGTCTGCGCCCAGACCAGCTCGGCGGCGATCAGGACGAAGAAGAGCGGGATGGAGGCCTGTATGATGCTCATGGTCCCGGAATTGTAGATTCTCCGGAGCCTATGACCAACTCTGAGAGCACCCGCCCCCTCGCCGTCGTGACCGGCGCTTCCGCCGGACTCGGCAAGGAATTCGCCCGCCAGCTCGCCGAGCGCGGCTTCGACCTCCTGCTCGTCGCCCGCGACGGCGACCGCCTCCGAGCCTTGGGCGAGGAGCTCTCGGCCCGCTACTCCATCGCTGCGGAGGCGTGGCCCGCCGACCTCTCGCGCGACGACGCCATGCGCACGCTGGCGGAGTACCTGGCGCGCAACGAGCGCGTGCTGCTGCTCGTGAACAACGCCGGCTTCGGCACCAAGGGGAAGATGGCGACGCGGCCCGTAGCCGAGCAGGCGACGATGCTCGAACTGCACGTCATGGCGCCGATGCTGCTCACCCGGGCCGTGCTGCCGGGGATGATCGCGCGGCGAGAGGGGCGGATCATCACGGTGGCTTCTGTAGCGTCGTTCACCGCGAGCCCCGGGAACGTGAACTACTGCGCAACGAAGGCATACCAGCGCGTCTTCATGGAGGCACTCGCCATGGAGCTGGGCGGCACCGGCGTGCAGGTGCAGGCGCTCTGCCCGGGCTTCACGCACACCGAGTTCCACGATCGGATGGAGATCGACAAGACCAAGGGCATCCCGAGCTGGGCCTGGCTCGAGGCCGACCGCGTGGTGCGCGAGTCGCTCACGGCGGCTTTCGGCGACGGACCGACAGTCGTGATCCCGGGCTTCCGCTACCGGATGGTGGTGTTCGCGCTTCGTCACATGCCGATGTGGATCCGTTCCTTGATGCAGGAGCGATACGGACGCGCGCGCGTCTGATTCGACACGGATCGGACCCTCGTAACACCGATGTCACCGGTCGAGATCGTCGGAACGAAACCGCGGTTTTCGCGCATTCCACGAGAGCACGAGCGGGCCGATTCTCCGGCCCGCATTCCCTCACCTCTCGCCACGGGCACGACCCGCGGAGTCTCTGGTCATGTTGCGTTCCATCCGTTCCCTTGCCGTCATCGCTGCCGTCCTTCTCGCCGTGACCGCCTGCGCTGACGCGCCGGCCGCGCCGGACTACGCCGAGGTCCAGCCGACGGAAGACCTCACGTTGTCGTCGGAGACCGCCGAGCTCCGCCGCGGAAGCCAGACGATCGTCGAGATCGCCCTCGGTGACACCGCCTTCTCCACGCTCGTCGCGGCCGTCGTCGAAGCCGGTCTTGTCGACGCGCTCAACGGCAACGACCAGTTGACCGTCTTCGCCCCGACCAACGCGGCGTTCGCCAAGCTCGGCCTCAACGCCAACAACGTCGCCTCGCTGGGCAAGGACGCGCTGACCGACATCCTGCTCTACCACGTGACGGAAGGCCGTCGCGGCGCGATTTCGCTGCTGTTCACCCGCCGGCTCAAGATGCTCAACGGCGATCGCACGCAGGTGCGCCTCACGCGCCAGGGCCTGTTCGTGAACCAGTCCAAGGTCGTGGCGGCGAACATCTCCGCCTCCAACGGCGTGGTGCACGTGATCGACTCCGTGCTGCTTCCGCCGCAGGACTGAGTGCGCAGGTCACGGGACGTTCCGTCGGTCGTTGAATCCCCGCTCGCGGACTGGGCGGGGCGCAACGGCTGGCTGATCCTGTTCGCGATCATCCTGCTCGAGCTCGCCTTCCACGGATGGGCGGTGTGGAGCGCACGGACCCGCAACACGACTGCGCCGAGTCAGGTCGAGGCGGCGGAGACCACCGGCGAGTTGTAGGGTATCAGTATCGCGACATGGCTGGACGACGGCTGCACTCGATCGATCCCCGTCAGGATGAACAAAGGGGGCTCGCTGACGCGGGCCCCCTCATTCTTTCCTCCCACTCTCCCACCTCTTACTTGAACGCCGAGATCCCCGACACCGCCTGTCCGAGGATCAGCGAGTGCACATCATGCGTGCCCTCGTAGGTGTAGACGCTCTCCAAGTTCGCCATATGCCGCATCGCACCGTATTCGGCGAGGATGCCCACCGCACCGAGCAGACGACGCGCTTCGCGCGCGATATCGGTGGCGATGTTCACGTTGTTGCGCTTGGCGAGTGATACCTGCTGCGGCGTGAAGGTACCGGCGTCCTTCATGCGGCCCAGGTGCAGCGAGAGGAGCTGGCCCTTCACGATCTCGGTGATCATGTCGGCCAAGCGCTGCTGCTGGATCTGGAACCCCGCGATGGGCTTGCCGAACATCACGCGGTTCTTGCCGTAGCTCAGCGCCTCCTCGTAGCACGCGATGGCCGCACCGAGTGCGCCCCAGGAGATGCCGTACCGCGCCTGCGTGAGGCACATGAGCGGGCTCTTGAGACCGCCCGACTTGGGCAGGATCGCGTCGGCGGGGAGCTGCACGTTGTCGAACACCAGCTCGCTGGTGTCGGAGGCGCGCAGCGAGAGCTTGCCCTTCTGGTCCTTCGCCTTGAAGCCCTTGCTGTCAGTGGGTACGAGGAAGCCGCGGATCGAGTCACCGGCCTCGGTGTCGCTGTCTTCGGTCTTCGCCCAGACCACCGCGACGTGCGCGGTGGAACCGTTCGTGATCCACATCTTCGCGCCGTTTAGGATCCACGTGCCGTCGGCCTGCTTGCGCGCGCGGGTGATCATGCCCGCCGGGTTGGAGCCGTAGTCGGGTTCGGTGAGACCGAAGCAGCCGATCTTCGTGCCCTTCGCCATCTGCGGCAGCCAATGCTTCTTCTGCTCCTCAGAGCCGAAGGCGTAGATGGGATACATCACCAACGCGCCCTGCACAGACGCGAAGGAGCGGATGCCGGAGTCACCGCGCTCGAGCTCCTGCATGATGAGCCCGTACATCACGTTGTTCAGGCCCGCACAGCCGTACTCCTCGGGCAGGTTCGCGCCGAAGTAGCCGTTCTCGCCCATCTCGGCGATGAGTTCCTTGGGGAAGCGGCCGTCGACGTAGGCCTGCCCGATGATCGGCAGGACCTTCTGATCGACGAAGGCGCGCACGGAGTCGCGGACCGCACGCTCTTCTTCGGTGAGCGCGGCGTCGATGTTGAAGAGGTCGCCTTCGGACGCGCGGAGCGCGGGGGAGGCGAGGTAGGACTCGGTTTCGGTGGTGGTCATACGGAGGGGAAAGGGACTCCGGAATCTAACGCGGCAGGGGAGCTGGGTGGGGATCTCGGGTCACCGCGTTACGGAGGCTCACGCCGAGCTGGATCAGTTGACACCGCCGTTACCTCTGCCGAGAATACGCATCGCGCGCCTCGGGGCTCCTCCTGTCCGAGGCAAGGGAATCCTCCCGCCCGTCTCGCACGACTGATCGGAAGGCCGTTCCCTCTCTCCTGTCTGAGTTCAGCGGACATCGGGCGCATGGGAGGGAGGTCATGCACGACTTCGGCCCAGCCGCGGCATTGAGAGTTTCGAGAAGGAAGACAAGCACTGGCCGCACGCGTTCCAGTCCAATGTCCGCGGCGCGCGCGACCGTTTCGTGCGAGCACTCAGCGTTCCGCCGCTGAACCCAACACTCCGCGACGTACAACTCGCTCTCGCGCGCGAAAATGGGTTCAGTCGCGTGAGTTGTCTCAACGTCGACGACAATGGCATTGCCGCCCTACCATCGTTCCCTGCCCTGCGCGAACTCATGCCGATGGATGTGCCTGACGCCGGGTATTTCCACATCGGAAAGTGCGCTGCGCTTGAGTCGCTCATCCTCATGTACTGTCGCAACACCACCGACACCGCGACCGAACACATCACCGGTCTCGAGCGGCTCCGCTAGTATTTCAACAGCTACACCGCCGGCACCGATCGCGCGCCTCAGCTGCTCTCCACCATGGATTCACTCGAGCAGTTCACGTTCGACACCTGCCACAACCTGACGAACGACGGAATCGCGCGACTGGCGCGCTTGTGGAGATGATGGGACAACCAAGGCCCTAGGCGCTCGGACCCGTGCCTGTCGCGATGGTCGTGGTCTCGGCGCTTTGCGTCGTCCCGATCCTGGTCCCGATCCTGTGATTGCGCGGGACCTATAATACCTCGGGCAACACCGCGACGATCGTCATCGGGAAGCGGCCCGGCTGCGCCGTACGACCGAAGTCGCCCGGAATCGCGATCGAGGGGCTTGTTCTGTGTGCGGCGGCCACTGAACCGCTACCCGAGCGCTGCCCGAGCGCTGCCCGAGCGCTGCCCGAGCGCTGCCATCTGCATCGTCTGCCGCTAGGCCGACGGCGGGCGGATCCCGATCCCGCCCACAGGCGCCGTCTCGATATGGTCCTGAAACGCGGCGATGAGTGGTCGAGCCTTTGCGATTGCGGCCTTCACGCTCGGCAGCGCAAGCGAACCCCGGTGGCTTGCGGCGCTATCCCAGACCTCGGTCACCCAAATGGCATCATCATCCTTCGGATCACGCGCCACCACGTAGCTGAGGCAACCCGGCATCGACTCGATGCCCTCAAGCAGGATGGAGACGAGCGCTTCGCGCTGCCCCGACGTGGCGCTGAAGCGCCCAATCAATCCGTACACGGGAATGCTCTCCTTAGCGCGACTGTGTTCAACATCTGTCATCGGGCCTACCGCTTCTTCCCCCCAACACCAGGCACGGCCGCGATTTGCGTCATCCATGCCGCGATCTGGCGTGCGTCGACGTCATCGATGGATTTGAGTTCCACACCCCGCGTAGACTTCCCCATCGCCACCGGCGTGACCGGCGGTACCGGCTTCAGCGTCACGCCGTTGACGAACATGAGCTTAACGTGGCCGGCGAAGCCGCCGCAACAAAAGCACCAGCCGTCGCCGACGCCATAGTAGGACATGCCCCATTTCACGGAGCGCTGCAGGCCGGGGAGCGTCTTGGCTGCCAGGCCATCGATGCGTTCCGCGATGCCGCGTTGCGGCTGTGGCAGGCCGGCGATGTAGGCGAGGACCGGCTTGTCACCGACCGCAGCTTTCGCGGGGCTTGACTTGCCGGTCACCATGGATTCCGGCAGCGTCGTGACGGCCTTGCCTCTTGCCGCTGCGCGCTTGGCCGGCTTCTGACCTGCGGGTTTGGGAGTCTTATCAGTCCTCCGGGCGGGCATGGGGTCTCCTAGATCGTGAGTTGCGTCGGGTTGGCCCTCGTCCCGATGGCGCACTGCGCTGACTCTACTTCATCGATCGCGTGTACGCGATGAGCTGGTCGATGACAATCATCGTGCCTTCACAAAAGCCCGACGTCCTGTTCGCCTCGAGGTCCGCTTCGCTCCGGTGCAAGGCAGTGAAGACATAGCGCGTGCCGTTTCCAAAGGGCGCCAACGTGATGATCGCGGTGATCGGGATGTCGTCGAAGACCGCTGGTCGGAAGCCGGGAAACAACATCGACGTGTAGATGAGGCGCTCTCTCGGAACAACCTCGAGGAAGCAGCCAACGTGGGGTGAGCCCGGACCGTCTCCCACGGCGATCTCGACACTGAAGATGCCGCCCGGCCGCACGTCCAGCTGGGCGCGCTCCACACGCCCCCAAGGCTTGGGCATGTACCACTCCTTCAGGTGCTCCGGCTTGGTCAGCGCTTCCCAGACGAGCCGCGCGGGAGCGTCGATGGTCCGTTCGATGGCGAAATCGAGCTTCGGATCGAAGGTGAAGCGTTCGCTCATGATCTCGAGTCCTTCTCTTTGAGCTGACAGACGTACTGGTCGAACCGGTCGAGGCGCGACTCCCACTCCTGCCGACGCAAGGTCAGCCAGTCCTCGACCACCGTGAAGCGGGCGGGCGCGATCTCATAGGTCCGAACCCGCCCGCGCTTGGTCGATCTCACCAGTCGGCTTTCCTCGAGCACGGCGAGGTGCTGCACGAACGATGGGAGCTGCATGTCGAACGGAGCCGCCAGTTCACTGACCGTGGCCGGTCCGGCGGACAGTCGTTCGAGGACCTTCCGCCGCGTCGGGTTTGACAGGGCGGAAAAGACGTCGTCGGTCGCCGCAGCTTGAACCATTTCTTGTCCCGTCCCAGTGTTCGAATCACCCGACCTGCTCGACGGAGTATATGATCGCACAATACTTCTGTCAATACCTAAGTATTGTTCAGTGCAATCTCCACTGCAGCCGCGGCACACAGAGTCGTTACGGGCGCCGACGCGACGCTGAGGAGCAGTGGTGGCGCGAGGAACTCGCGAAAACGGCCACGTGCTCCAGTGACCGTGTCCGCCATCACGCGCACACGCCGTCCACCCATCCTGCACGAGTTGCACTGCCATGAGCATAGGAAGCACGCCGTGCGTAGTGCAAATCGATGAGCGCTCGCCACGCAGCGAGCGGCGACCGGGTCGGCCAGCGGGACACGGCGAGGGGGAACTCTCGGAGTAAGGTGAACACGATTGTCGAGCGATCACCGAAGAGGCGAGCGGCGGACTCGCGTGCGCGCGGCAAGCCACTGGTAATCACGCAGTCTGCCTGCAATGCTACGCGGGCGTGCGCCCCCGCACGTCAGATTTCACCTCTGACGCACCTGGGGTGCGTTGCATTCCGGTTGTTCTGGCCCCGGCGAGTCCTGCCGCTCACAGACGCGTGTGGCGATCATGCCGCTCAGCGGTGATCGCGTGCTGCAGCAGTTCGAACGCTCGGCGGACAGCGGACGCACGTGGTGCATCGAGCCAAGACCGAGTGTCGCAAGCGCGCGGCGGTGTGCGACAGCGCCAAGCCTGCGCCCTAGCCTTCGCGCGATTTCAGGTAGCGCGTGGTCAACGTGCGCGCCCAGTATCGCGGCACGCCGTGTTTCTGCTGGAGATGCGCTACCACATCGTTTGACTTCTTGTCGGCCGCGCGGAAGCGATCGAGTACATGCATCCAATGCGCAAGCGGGTGGCCCGTTTTTCCGATGACTTGCTCGTCGTCAACGTTCCAGTAATCGCTCTTCATTTTGGTTCAGGCAAAGATGGAACATCCGTGCTCAAGCGTCGGAGCAGCGCAGGTACGAGGCGCGTCAACTTGCCGTTCCAACCCGAACGCATCATCACGCTGAACGGGAAGGGACGAAAGCCGTGGAATCCGCTGTGCGTGAGTGTGCGTCTCGTGCCTGAACCGACCGGCACCTGCGTCCGGGTGAGCGTAGTCCGGCCCCAAGTTCCGTCGCTGTCCCACGTGTAAACGAGGCGCCGCAGTGGTTGCACGTCGAACACTTCACACGCGATCAGCCCATCGAAGCCGGGTATCAGCGTCATACGGAACGTGCAACGGCGGCCGACCGGCGGCGCGAAATCGGTAACCATCAGCCACTCCTTCAGCAGCGGTGCATCGGTAAACGCGCGCCACACGAGTTCCGTGTAGGCGTCGTCTTCGCAGTTCACCCGAATGTCGCGACTCAGGCTTCAACCTGGCCAACGTGTGGCCCAGCCCCTTGAGCTTGTGTCGCCAGAAACATTCGGCATGCGCGACCCTCCAGTCAGCGACTGACTGGAGCGTCTCTGAGCGCTTTCGATAAACGCGATAGCGTCCATCCCGACGCGCCTCCACCGGCGTGCATCACAAATCGCATTGAAGACATAGGTGTTGCAATGATACTTGAGCTGACTCCTAAATGCATGAGCATCGGCTCGCCGGCGATGGTGGTGCCGCGCTCCGCGGCGCTCCCCAGAGTCAGCCGGTGGAGAGTACGAACTGATTGCCTTCGCTGTCCTTGAAGATCGCCGACGTGCCCCACGTCTCGACCTTGGGCTCCTGCACGAACTCCACACCCGCAGCCTGTAGCTGGCGATGCGTCGCGACGACGTCGTCGCATTGGAACGACATGTTCATGAAGCCGCCAGTCTGCGCATCCTGCCCCGGGGCGGCGAATAGCACCACACCCGTCTGCGCGCGCGGGATGCTCAACTCGATCCATCGCTGTCCGGGCCCCATCGGTGAGTCCGTCGCAACCCGAAACCCCATCTTCTCCGTGTAGAACGCGAGAGCCCGGTCCTGATCGTGGACGGGAATGCTGACGAACTTGACTTGTTTGATCATGAGACGTGCCGTTGGTGAAGAGTCAGACGAGCGTGGTACAGCGTCAGCAGACACTTTCACCCGCCGGCGAATTGCACGCAAGGCGCGCAACTACTACTATGGCATTGGTTACCATAGGAGCCAAGCCATGTCCTTCGCGCTGGACCCGTACATCCTCGACACGCTGATGGCCGACCTCGTCGGTCACGATCGCCAGCCGTCGGCCTTCTTGGTGTACCTCGCGCTCACGCGGCGCGCGTTCGGCGCGCATCGCGCGCGCGTCACGATCGCACTGCAAGACCTTGTGGAAGCGACGGGGTTGTCGAAACGCACGGTGCAGACGGCGCTCGCGCATCTCGTCTATCGCCGGTGTCTCGCGGTCGAGCGCGCGTCGCTTACCGCCACTCCCACCTATACCGTGCTGCGGCCATGGCGCCGCGGGTCGTGACCCACGGCGCGCGAGAACTCCGAGTGGAGGCCATCTCACAGCGGCCTACGCCGATGCGCACTTTCGGACGGTGTCCAGCGTGCGCGTGGTGATACTCTTGCCGAACGTGCGTTCCAGCAGAGCCATGAACACTGGACCCTTCTGGCTCGGAACGTAAGACACGAACGCCTCAAGGCCTCGCATCTCATGGATGCATGCCCCGTCAAGCTCGACGGGCAGTTGCGGAGCCGACCGCAGTGCTGCGGGCAGGAAGGTGACCACTGGTTTGGCACCAGGAGGTAGCCGAAACGCCTTGAACGGGTCTGCTTCAACCAAGCCCTGCAGGTGCTGAGAGGAACGGACGATGGTGCTGAACGTCCTTCCAAGCTGAGCCTGCATCGCTGCTTCCGCTTTGCGGGCAAGCAGTCGTTCCTTCGACGCCTTGCTGGAGAAGGCCACGTTCCCGCTGGACAGGAGAGTGCGTACATCCTCGAAGCCTGCACACTCAAAGCACCGCTTGAGCTCGGGCATCTTGGCGTTCAGCGGGCTGACACCTCGCAGGAAGGCGACGTAACGGGGCATGGGAGTGCGATGAGGGTGGCCTGTGCCGTCAGACGTTCGGATGTGCCGTGCCCGCTTCCATCAACTGCCGGTGGCGAGAACGCGTCGCCTCGCGGGAGCTTCCTGCAGCCGAGTGGCAGCGTCCGTCAGGATTCCGCGCAACTGATCGGCAACGACATGCTCGAGACGCACCAACACGATCGGATAGTTCTGATAGTGGGCGGTGGTGAAAAAGGCGCGAGGGTCGGCCGCGATGAGCAGGTCGCGATCGGTGAACGACCCGATGTGCACGACGCAGATGCCATCCTCGTCGCGGACGCGCGTCAGGCACTTCTTGCCAGCCATGAAGGCCGGGAACCCATAGTACATACCGGGCGCGATGCCGGGCAGAGCAAGCGCGATCTTGCCGACGGCCTTCGCCGAGACGCCACGGGAAGCGGCTTTGGGTCTTCTCGCCTTTCGTATCATCGGTTTGCCATCCACGTAACTCTAGACCATCCTGCAAGCGGTCCCCCGCCTTCTTCCGTCAAACACTGCAGCCGCGCGCGACGTTCGGCAACCGCCTCCCCTCCAGTATCCCTGTAACAGGCGCTGCGGGTCACGTCGGGCACAACGGAACCTCAGCACTACGAGTCGGCGCACCCACCATCGCTCGAGACGTCCTTTCTGCGGAAGCCCCGCTCGCCGGACGTTGCGGCGCTCGCAGTCTCCTCCGCTCGAGCGCGCACACGCTCCGGCGCCGACCGCAGCGCGGCTCGCCGCATAGCACGAGTCGCTCGCCCGCACCGAGTTCACACCCAGTGACCAACAGTTCCCATGCCGGTCAGGGCGCGCGCTTGATGATCCGCCGCGCGATGGAATCCGCGGCAGCGTCGTAATGCAGCGTGGTCTCGTCCTGCTGCACGCGGTACACCACCTGATTCCGCGCCCAGAGGTCCTTGCTCCAGCGCAGCGGGTAGCTCGCGGCAAGCGGACGCCCGCGATTCTGGAACGTGCTGCCGTTCT
>JBJXGK010000036.1:0-63081 GCA_046153705.1 Gemmatimonadaceae bacterium | reverse complement strand
GCGGTGCCCGCCGTCGTGCCCGTGAAGGTGGCCGCGTAAGTGCCGTTGCCGTTGTCGGTGACACTCGAGAGGTTGCCGTCGCTGGTACCCGGGCCCTTGGTGAACACCACCGTGAGTCCCGTCGTCGTGAGCGGCACCCCAGCGGCAGAGCGCGTGGTCAGCGTGACAGTCGTCGCACTGCCGGAGGCGATCGACGCGGGCGCGACCGTCACCGTCGACTGGGCGAGCGACGGCGTTGGGGCCGTGACCGTCATCGTCGCCGAGAGAGACGTCAAGGCCTGACCACCGACGGTCGCCGAGATCTGGAGCGGCGTCCCCTGCACTGTCGCAGTGAACGTCGCGCTGTAGCTCCCGTTGCTGTTGTCGGTCGTCGCACTGAACGTGCCGTCGCTGCCGGCGAAACTCTTGGTGAATGCGACCGCGTCACCGCCGCCGGTCCGTACGTTCCCCAGCGCATCTCGCACCGTGACCATGACCGTTGTGCTCGCGCCCACCGCGAGAGTGATCGCGCCGAGCCCGATCGTGGAGGTCGCAAGCGAGACCGCACCCGGCACGACCGTGACCGTCGGGAGCGCACCGCTGAGCGCTGCCCCATTGATCGATGCGGTCAGCTGAGAGGGCGTACCCGCCACCGTCGCTCGGAACGATGCCTCGTACACACCGCGGCCACCCGAACTCACGGCACTGAAGACACCATCACTCGTGCCACCCACGAGATCGAAGACCACGGCGATGGCGTCGTCGAACGGATCGCCGTTGTTGTCCCGCGCGGTGAACGTCGCGGAGTACGATTGCCCCGCCACGTAAGGACCGGGGGCGACGGTGAGCGTCGAACGCCCGAGGTCAAGTGTAACGGGCTCGGTGCCGCCATCGCCGGAACACGCGAACACGCCGGCCACCACCACCGCGACGACGGCGCCGACCGAACGTGCGAGCACACGACCCACGCGAGACGGGATCGAGGTGAGGGTCACAGGTACCTACCGCGGTCGGGGAGATCGATCTGGGGTAACGAACTTGGGACATGCACCGGGTGCGGTCAAGCTGTCCAACCGACACGGGCTCCGCCCCCTCACACCTGCGCGCTGACGTCAAGGAAGCGCGTTGTGAGCCGCGCGAACTCATCCTCCACCGCGAGGAAGGCGTCAACCACGTCAGGGTCGAATCTGGTGCCGCGCCCTTGCGAGACAAGCGTGCGCGCTTGCTCATGCGTCATCGCCGGACGGTACACGCGCGACTGCACCAGGGCGTCGTAAACATCCACGAGCGCCATGATGCGCGCCGGGATGGGAATCTCCTCACCCGCCAGCTTCCGCGGATATCCGAGCCCGTCCCAACGCTCGTGATGCGACCGGACGATCTCCTTCGCGATCTGTAGCACGCTCTCGCCGGTCTCGATATCGAGGCCAGCATTCTGCTGCGCGCGCAGGATGGTCTGGTAGCCCATCTCGGGATGCTCGCGCATCTGCGCGTACTCCTCCTCAGTGAGCGGCCCCGCCTTGTTGAGGACCGCATCCGAGACGCCGACCTTGCCGATGTCGTGCAACGGCGCGAGCTCGGTGATCACCGCGAGCGCCTCGTCGGTGAGATACTCCCGGTACCGGGGCGAGTTGCGAAGGCGTGAGGCGAGCAGCTTGGCGTACGCGGCCGTCCGGCGCGCATGAAGACCGGTGGACTGGTCGCGGATCTCGACGAGCGCGGTGAGGGACTGCAGCGCGAAGCGTTGCGTCTGCTCGCGCCGTAGTCGCTCCGCGACGGCCGTCTCCCGTTCGCCGCGGGCGCGCACCAAGAGCATCACGACCAACGCGACGAGCGTGCTCAGCGTCGGGAGCAGCGGCGAGACGAACACGCCGCGCGCCGACATCGCGACCAGTGACGCGACGAGCCCACCGCCCGCGACGAGGAGAGTCGCGAGGCCGCCGCTCATGAGATTCCGCCACAGGATCAGCGCCGCCATCGCCGGACCCGCAAGCAGCGCGATGATCAATACCAGCGCCCGACTCCACGAGGGGATAGAGATGAACTGCCCGTCGAGGAGCGAGGCCGCGACGGTCGCGTGCACCTCGACACCCGGGAAGGTCACATCGAGCGGCGTCGCCACCACGTCGCCAAGCCCGACCGCCGTCGCGCCGACGAAGACCGCGCGACCGCGCAGCGCTTCCGGAGGAAGGCGCCCGTCGAGCGCGGCCGCTGCGCTGAACTGAAGCACGGTCCCGGACCGGCCACGGTACGGCACGAGCTTCGTCCCCTGCGCGTCGAGCGGGATCACGCGGCCGTCGATGCCGAGCGTCAGGTCCCCCGACGAGGAGAAACGAAGCGAGAGGTCCGCGGCCTCGCGTGCGCGGAGCACTGCCGCCAAGGCCAGCGACGGATAGATGTCCTCCCCCACCTTCGCGATGAGCGGCACGCGCCGGAGAATGCCGTCGGGGTCGGGCCCGGCATTCAAGAATCCCGAGGCACCCGCAGCCCGCGTAAGCCCGTCGAGCGAACAGATCGCACCGGTCGGTTGGAAGAGTCCCGCGTCAGGCGATCCGTCAGCAGCGCCCGCGATGCGCACCACCGGTAGTGGGGCGCTCGCGCACGGCAGTGTGGTGAGCAGCTGCGGTCCATTGAACGTGAGCGCATGGCCAAGGATGACTCGGCCGCCGCGCATCGCGCGCGCGAGGGAAGAGTCGTTCGGCGCGAGCGCCGATGAGCGCAGCGCTCCGTTGGGACGATCGGGCTCGGAGACCAACAGGTCGAGCGCGAGCACCGTGGCGCCACGCGCGAAGAGCGTATCCACGAGACGCGCAAGCTCTGTCCGCGGCCAGGGCCAGCGCCCGACAGACGTGAGGCTCGCGTCATCCACCGCGATCACGGCGACTCCTGGCAGCGTTCCGTCGCCGATGGGCGCTGCGGAGAGCACCGTGTCGTAGATCCGCAGGTCGATGCGCTGCAGGAACGACTCCGCGTAGGACGCGGCGACGAGCGTCGCGAGGCTCGCCGCGAATCCGAGCCCGATCGCGTGACGGGACTTCACGCCGCGCCGCGTGTGGTCAGCGGACCGTGACCTCGACCCGCTTGTTCCGCGGCTCAGCCACATCGTCAGCGGTCGGCACCACGGGATCGGACTCTCCGTGCGAGGCGACGGAGATCAGGTCCGCGCTGATCCCGCTGCTCATGAGGAACTCCCGCACGGACTCCGCGCGCTGCAGACCAACGCGCCGGTTGGTGTCTGCCGGACCCGTCCGGTCGGTGTGTCCGATGACCGCGACTTCGGGCGACGCGCGGCTCCGCACCTCGCGCACGATCTCGTCGAGCACGCGCCGAGCCTCGGGCGTCAGCTCGGAACCCACCTCGAACTGCAGGACGAATCGACGTGCAGCGGGCGGTCGAGAGGCCAGCGCGTCACCGAAAAGGCGATTGACGTCGGTAGCCGGTATCGCTTTCGGCGCCGTCGGCGCTCGCCCCGCGCCGACGCGAGTCCCTGCGCCCGCCGTGGCGAGGTCCACAGCCCCACCCTCAGCACGCACGTTTGCGGCGCCGACCTCACCGCTCTCGGGATCGGGCAACAGCACGACGAGTTCGCTGGGACGGGCGCACGCAACCGACACGATCGCCGCGACGAGCAGGATGCCACTTCTCCGTCGCATCGGCATCAGTCGACCTTCAACACGAGATGTGTACCGCGCACCCCGATCACCGAGGTCGGGGTCTCGATCGTGACCGACGCCGGGGAGAGCTTGGCGATACGACCGGAGATGAATGAGAGCGTTCCGCGGATCAAGCGCACCGTGAGCCCCAACTTCTCTTCGGCGGGCTCGAAGGCGAACTTCGCGAGCATCAGCTGCGTACCGGGGCCGAAGGCGAGCCGAGTCTCGTCTCGCAAGGTGACGCCGAGGCGACCATCAGCACCCGTGCGGACGAGATCGGATTCGAACAACGGCAGGCCCACCTTCGCCACGATCACCTGCCCCGCCCGGACGACCTCGGCCGCACCGACTACCGTCTTCACCTGACCGATGGGGGAAGCCTGCGCCTCTAGCGGGAACGCGAGGAGGAGCAACAACGCTCCTATCAGCACTGCGCTCGGACTGACCTTACCAAGGTGCGTGCGCATCGCTCGGCCATCCTTAGACGTAGTGTGGACTGATATTATACGGCGCGCTACGGTCGGGGGCAACGCGGAATCGACGCCGCCCGTACGGAACGAGCGCCCGGAGCCTCAGTGCACCTGCGGCCGCGCCCCTCGCCGTAAACCCAAGTCTTCCGCGACGAGGCTCCGGAACGTCTCGAAGATCACCGGATCCCACCACCCGCGTTCGACCTCGCGCTCCATGATGCGCAGCGCATTCTCCGGCGACTCCGCCACCTTGTACGGCCGCGCCGTGGTGAGCGCGTCGTAGACGTCGATGATCTGCAGCACACGCGCCGTGGCCGGGATGGCGTCCCCCACCAGTTGGTCGGGATACCCCGACCCATCGAGCTTCTCGTGGTGGTGTCGAATAATCGGAAGCACGCGCTCGAACGAGGCCAGCCCGCTGCAGATCTGCTCGCCTTCGACCGAGTGCGTGCGCATGATCTCCCATTCGTACTCGTCCAGTTTGCCCGGCTTCTTTAGGATGGCGTCGGGGATCGCGAGCTTGCCGATGTCGTGCACCAGACCCGCGAGGCGCAGCGCCTCGACATCCTCGCTCGACATCCCGAGGCGTGCACCGAGTCGTGCACCGTAGTCGGCGAGCCGTTCGCAGTGCCCGAGCGTATTCTCGTCCTTCCCCTCGATGCAGCGCGCCATCGCGACCAGGATCTCCTCCGGACGCTCGAGGCGGTCGGTCACCAGCTTGGTCCGCGCCGCGGTCTGCACACGCACGAGCAACTCGTGGATGTCGAACGGTTTCGGCATGAAGCCGTCGGCCCCTGCCTCGAGTGCCCTGAGCCGGTCCTGACGCGAGTCGAGGCCGGTGATCATGAGCACGGGAATCAAGACCGTACGGGGGTCGGCCTTCAATCGGCGACAGACCTCGAAGCCGTCCATGCCAGGCAGGGTCGCGTCGAGCAGGATCGTGTCCGGATTCCATGCGAGCGCGGCGGTCATGGCCTCGGCACCATCCTCGATCGATGAGACGTCGGCGCCGTCTCTCACCAAGAGTCGTTCCAGCGTCCGCCGCACACTCAGGTCGTCGTCGACGACCAGCACGCGAATACCCTCCAGCCCGCGCACGCGGCTGCGCGGCCGGCTATCAGTCGCGGCGATGAGCGAATCGTCGGTGCCGAGCACGTCGTCCGCACCCTCGTTCGACGCGCAGGTGAGAAGGGACGAGAGCGCCGGTGCGAGCGCGGGTGCGAACGCGGGTGCGAACGCGGGTGCGAGCGCGGGTGCGAGCGCGGGCGCGATCCCAGGAGCGATCACGGGTGCACTCACGGGCGTTTTCGCCCTCGCTTCCCCGTCGAACACTCGGATCAGGGCTTCGCGAAGGCGCGCGGGGCGCACAGGCTTCGTGACGTAGGCGGCGAAGCGGCCCTCTCGACGATCGCGTGCGCCATCCTTCTCCGCCGGCTGGATGCCGAGCGAGGTCATCAGCACCAGCGGAAGGCGCGATCCCCCGGGGTAGCTGCGGAGAGTCGAGGCGACGGATCGTCCGGCCACGCCGGCCATCTCGCCGTCGATCAGCGCGAGATCGAACTCGTTGGTGCGAAGTTGCTCCATCGCGCGCGCGAGATCGCTGACCACGGTGGCGGCCACGCCCCAGCGCTCCAACGCGGCCACCAGCAGGTTCCCGACGATGGGGTTGTCCTCGATCACGAGGATGCGTCGGCCCATGAGTGCATCGTCTGAGCGCGAACTCCGCGAACCGCTCCGTGCGTCAATCTCGACCGGCAGGCTGATGTGGAACGTCGAGCCCTCTCCAACTTCGCTCTCCACCCAGAGCCGTCCGCCCATCAGGGTGATGAGTTGTTTGGTGATCGGCAATCCGAGTCCCGTGCCGCCGAACTTCCGGCTCGTCGAGACCTCGGCCTGCGCGTACGGCTCGAAGATGGCGGAGAGACGATCGGCAGGGATCCCGGGGCCCGAGTCCGCTACGGCGAACCGAAGGACACAGCGATCATCTTTGCGCTCGGCGCAGGTCACCGTGAGCACCACCTGACCGCCTTCCGTGAACTTGAGGGCGTTCCCGAGGAGATTGATCAGCGCCTGCCGGAGCCGTGCGGCGTCACCGCGGACCCGCAGCGGCACCGACTCATCTATATAGAAGGCCAGGTCCACGCGTTTCTGCGCGGCCGTGGCCGCGAGAAGATTCACGCACTCCTCCGCGCACTCCGCCGGGCCGAAGGACCGCACATCGAGCTGCATCTTGCCGGCCTCGAGCTTCGCTAGATCGAGAACGCCGTTGACGATCTCCACGAGCGACTTCGCGGAGCGGCCCATGATGTCCAGCATGTCGCGCTGGTCTTCGGAGAGCTGCGAGTCTCGCAGGAGCTCGGCCATTCCGATGATTGCCGTCAACGGTGTGCGGAGTTCGTGCGCCATGAACGCGAGCGCAGAATCGTCTCGCGCGGCCGGAGCAGTGGCGGCAGTGGGAGCAACCGTGACACGCGCCGGTGACGCGGGGGCCGGTTCCAGTCGGAGGGTGGCCGCTCCGGCGCTCCGAAGCGCTGATGCGCTCGCGGCGGCAGGAGGGACGACCACTTCTTCGTGATGGCGCTGGCGCAACAACTCCGGTTGGGGCAAGAACTTACTCCAGTCAGGTGCGTGCGAATCGAGCCGAGACTACATGGTCGGGCTCATCACTTTGTGGCGCTGCACGGAACCACTAGAGCAACTCGGGGGCCGCTTGGCCCGGAGTCGTAAGTGTTTGTCAACACGCAACTTTGCAGCGCAGGGTCACGATGTGCTTGGGGCCCGAATGTCCCTGCCGTGGTCATTTCGACCCTCCGGGGCATGAGTCCTGCGAAAGCCCCAGCATGCGCCACTTCGGTTCAAACGTGGCGCACTAGGCTTTCGTGATCCGCGTCACCAACTCATCCAGATACCACATGTCCTTTCATCGATCATGTAGCTGCGTGGCTGCTCGACCGTTGATGCGCGATCACGGATGCGGCCGGCTTACGCTGGTGGCGCAATAGTGTCCGCGCCGATGATCTGCGTCCTCAAGTTCTCCGACGCCTTCGAGGGCTTCTGGCCCGACCTGGCCGCCGACCTTGGCGTGGCGTTGGAGGTGCGGCAGGGTCATGCGACGGCGGTGCCGACGGCGGTCGGCACCGTGCTGATCCTCGCGGCCGGTGGAGCGGAACGCGAAGCGCTGCAATGGTTGAAGGAGCATACGGTCTCATCGCGCGTGCCCTGCGTCGTCGCATCGGCAGACTCCTGTCGGCGGGTCGCGATGCAGTTCGTGCGCGCTGGGGCTTCCGACTACTTCGCGTTGCCTGATGACGTCGAAGTGCTCCGGAACTCCGTGTCCGCCGCGCTGGCGCTGGCCGCCGCTGCCTCACCCGCGGGACACACCTCGAGCGCACGGTCGCGCGAGAGCGGCGCGTTCTCCGCCATCATCGGTGAGAGCGCTTCTATTAGGGAACAGGTCGTGCGCGCGGAGCGTCTCGCGCGCCACCGCAATGCCACCACGCTGATCCTCGGCGAGACAGGCACCGGCAAGGAGCTCTTCGCCCGCGCCATTCACGACGCGAGCCCCCGCTGCGACGGCCCGTTCGTGCCCGTCAACTGCTCCGCGTTGCCCGAGAACCTCCTGGAGTCGGAGCTGTTCGGCCATGAGCGTGGTGCGTTCACGGGTGCACACGCCGCCAAACCTGGACTGTTCGAGACCGCCGACGGTGGCACGCTGTTCCTCGACGAGATGGGCAGCCTGCCTCTGCCGCTCCAGGCGAAGCTGCTGCGCGTGCTCGACGACAAGCAGATTCGCCGCGTGGGTGGCAACAAGGCGCGCGAAGTGGACGTGCGGGTGCTCGCCGCCGCGAATGAGGATCTCGAAGGGCGCTCACAGGACGGGTCGTTCCGTGAGGACCTCTTCTACCGACTGAGCGGCGTGACCTTCAAGCTCCCACCGCTGCGGGAGCGCGGTGATGATGTTCTGC
Organism: Gemmatimonadaceae bacterium; assembly: GCA_046153705.1. Taxonomy (GTDB): domain Bacteria; phylum Gemmatimonadota; class Gemmatimonadetes; order Gemmatimonadales; family Gemmatimonadaceae; genus Pseudogemmatithrix. The sequence goes on along the minus strand of JBJXGK010000036.1, from coordinate 55,014 downwards.
TCATCACCAAGGCGCTGCTGGCGCGGCTCGCGAAGGAACACGGGCTGCCGGTGCCTACGCTCTCGAGCGAACTACAGAAGCTGCTCAGTTCGCACAGCTGGCCAGGGAACGTGCGCGAACTGAAGAACGCGGTGGAGCGCGCGTTGCTCATGTCGCCGGCGGGTGAACTCCTGGTCGAGGAACTGGTCCCTCGCGTGCGGCCCGCGACCAACGTGAAGAGTCCGATCCCCTTCCCTGCGCCCCTCGCGGACATCAACTCCGCTGCGGCCAAGGCCACCGTGACCTGGTGCGGAGGGAACCGCGCGGAATCGGCGCGTCGGCTGGGTATCTCGCCGCGGCGTCTGCGGCGACTGCTCTCGGGCAAGGATCTCGACGAAGAGATCGAGCACTCGAGCGCATGATCGGCTTCCGGCGGTGCGCATGGGTCACATCGTCCCTAAGCGTGGTCAAACTGACCACGCCGCACTTCGGCGTACCGAAGTGGATCGCCCCTAACATCAAGGCAGTGAACCATTTGGCATTCGGCGACGCGACGGAACGCCGATTGCCTTAGAGGTCCCTCAGGAGCGCCGGTTCGATGAACGGTCGCTTCTGCCGGAGTTTGCCCGAGTCTTGGGCGAATCACTCGGCCCTCGGTGGAGGTTCTACCATGTCAACTCGCCGCCTTCTCAGGACGATTCGCACCGCCATGGTCGAAATGACCCTCCTCGAACGGCCCGGCATTGACCCGGATTAAGGACCTAAAGTGTTATGCGATAGCGTGTTAGCGATCGCGCTAAAGACGGAACGATTCCTGCTTTTCTCGCCACTGTACTGTCGAGCGCCCGGGACCCGGGGCTCTCCCACCACTTGGAGTCCGCACCATGCCCGTTTCGCTGAACTTCCGCCGCGCGGTTCGCAGCACGCTCACCCTGGGTCTTGTCGGGATCCTCGCTTGCTCGGATTCGACGGCACCGCAGATCGACGGCGATCTCGAGTTGTCTCAGGCCGCGGCGAGCGCTAGGCGGTCGGGCAGGACCACCAGCACGAGCGGTGGGACTACCACCACGACCGACTCGCCGCCGACGACGACCACGGCTTCCGGCTCGTGGAGTCCTCCGGTGAACGCCGTCAAGTTCGCCACGTGGACCAAGCCTTCGACGCGCGACACGAGCTTCTCCGTCGTCGTGGGGACCGCCTCCACGCACCAGATCATGTACAAGGGAACGCTGCTGCCCTTCCTCAAGCTTGAGATCCCCGCCACTGCGGACTTCTACGACGCCGATGGACGCACGTTGGCGAAAGGCACGAAAGTCACGGTGACAACGCTGGTCGACTCGGTTTACGCCGCGGTGCGGTTCGGCCCGCATGGCACGCAGTTCAGCCGAACGCCCGCCAGGGTCTGCCTCAACTACTACGGGTTCCAGTACAGCAGTTCGCAGTCGAAGTCGATGGCGATCTGGTATCAGCCGAACACCGCGACGAGCTGGGCCGCGCAGCCCACGCAGATTGACTTGGATCTCTTCTGGCTCTGTGCGCCCCTCTCCCACTTCTCGAACTATGCCGTCGCCTACTAGTGATTTCGCGGTCGCGCGGTCTCTGCGCCAGTTGGTCGCCTCGCTTGCTTCGCCCACTCCTGCCGATATGAAATCCATGTCCTTGCGCCGCTTGTTGCTTCCCATCGCCTCGATCCTGCTCGCGACGACTGCCTGCAGCGACGGATCGACGTCGGTCGCTTCGGAGGCGGAGGCACCGCGAATCCTCCAGTTCACCCCGCCTGCCGACCTGCAGTTCGAAGCTGCGGGCGCGTCGGTGCAGTCCAGCGGCCGAGTCGGACGCACCGCCTACGCCACCGGTGACGGGGCAGCGGCGCTCCTCGGCCCGAGCGTCGACAAGTACTATGTCAGTTTCTGGTCGAAGCAGGGAACGACGCGCTCGGTGCAGATCAACTACGTCTCCAACGGCAAGACCTCGCCGTACTTGAAGTTCACCGCCTCGGATCCCGAATGGGCGCCGAACGTCGGTGAGATGGAGGAGGGTGACTCGATCCTCATCACGATGATCGTCGATCCGACCGTCGTCGGTGCGGTCTTCTCACCCGCCGGCCTGGAGTTCGACACCCCGTCGACGCTGCAGATCTGGTACGGTGGCGTGAGCGGCGACCTGAACGGCGACCGGAAGGTGGACTCAGCCGATACCGAGATCGAGAAGAAGCTGCTGGGGATGTCGTACCGCGAGAACTGGTTCACGCCGTGGGTGAAGATCCCGTACACCAAGAACACGACTGAGAACTGGCTCAAGTCGAACATCTACCACTTCTCTGAATACGCCGTCTCGTGGTGAGCGTGGCGCCATCCCTCTCCACACTCGTCAAGGATCGCTGACTCATGACGGTACGCATGCTCTCGTCGGAGCAACAGGAAACGGTGCTTCGCCTGGCTGCGGACGGTCGGCACGCCGACGTGCTCGCGCTCCTGGCCGACTGGCCGACGGACGTTGAGCAGTCCCCGCGACTCGCTCTGGCGTACGGCACCGCCAACGCGCGGCTCGGGCGGACCGCCGAGGGAGTGCGGTGGGTGGAGCATGCCCTCGCCGGTGCGCGACGCGCCGGAGATCAGGCGGTAGAACGTCGTGCGCTCAATGCGCGTGGCGCGATCGCGCTGGTGGTCGGCAAGCCGGAGGAAGGCGCCGACTTCTTCACCCAGGGCCTGCTCGCGGCGAGCCGCGACAATGATCTTCCCGCGATCGGCCGCTGCGCGAACAACATCGGCATCGTCGCGAACATCCAGGGTCGGCACGCCGAGGCGCTCTCGTCCTACGCGATGGCACTCGCCGCGTTCGAACAGATCGGCCTGCACGCGGGCGTCGCCGAGTGTCACCACAACGTGGGGATCACCCGTCGGGAACAGGGCGACTTCGACGGCGCGCTCGCGTCTGCGGTCCGCGCCACGGTGGCAGCCAACGCCGCGGGCGACCGGAACTTGAGCGCCTTGGCACTGCGCGGTCGCGCCGAGATCCGCCTCTGTCGCGGTGAGGTGGAGATCGCCGGCCGCGAGGCGCGCGAGGCCCTTGATCTGCACCGTGGTCTGAATGATCCGGTCGGCATCGCCGGTGACCTCCGGATCGTAGCGGCCGTGCTCGCGAAAGAGGGGCACAGCGATCAGGCCGAGGCCATGCTGCGCGAGGTGATCCGCCAGGCGACATCGCTCGAGCGGCCGCAGCTGGAGGCCGAGGCGCGTCGCGACCTCGCGATGCTGCTGCAGCGCGAGGGGCGCACGGACGAGGCGCGGGCCGACGCCCGCACCGCGCGCGCCATCTTCATGCGCATGGGAGCCGAAGTCGAGCTGCGCCGGCTGGCCGCCTTCGAATGGGATCAGGAGTTCGGCGCCGAGATGCGCGAGTCGTTGCAGCCGCTTCACGAGGCACAGGAGCTGGCGAATGCGGGGCGTTACGCGGAACTGTTGGACTTCCTCGGCGCGCGGTCGGCCCAAGAGCTCGAGCGGTCCCCGACGCTCAGCCTGCTCAAGGCGGTCGGCCACGCACGAATCGGACAGATGGATCGCGCGGCCACGTGGGCGCTCACCGCGCTCATGCGGTCCCGCGCGACCGGGGATCGTTCGGTCGAGGTGCGCGCTCTCAACGTGAGCGGCGCCATCGCGCTGGAACGGGGCGGCATCAGCGAAGCGATCCACTGCTTCGCCCGCGCTCAGGAAGAGGCGATGCTCGAAGGCGACCTCACCACCGTGGGCCGCGCAGCGAACAACCTTGGCATCATCGCGAACATGCAGGGAGAACACGGCCGCGCCATCGGCGCATTCACCACGGCGCTCGGGGCCTATCAGCGGGCACGCAACCAACGCGGGGTGGCCGAGTCGCATCACAACCTCGGGATCGCCTACCGCGACCAGGGGATGCTGAAGGATGCGCTTGGGGCCGCCGACGAAGCCGTGCGCTTGGCGACGCAGGCCGAGGACGTGAGCCTGCGCGCGCAGGCGATTGCCGGGCGGGCGGAGATCCGCACCGCCAGCGGTGATGCGTCGCTCGCGATTCGCGAGGCGCGCTTGGCCATCGACGCGCACCGTGCGCAGGCGGACTTCGTGCGCGTGACCGAGGACCAACGCATCCTGGCCAACGCGCTGGCCGCAGCCGGATTCGTCGAAGAAGCGACGTCGCTCCTCGAAGAGACGATCACACAGGCGGAGGCCTTCAAGCGACCGCTGCTGGTCGGCATCACGCAGCGCGATCTGGCCATGCTCACGTTCCAACGCGGCTTCGCGGGCGAGGCGCGCGTGCTCGCGCAGCGTGCGCGCGGCGTGTTCTCTCAGCTCGGCGCTAGTGCGGAAGTGGAAAGGATCGACCTGCTGCTCAACCGGATCACGGCGCCGTTGCAGCTCGCGTAGGGGGCGCGCTCGGGCATCACTGGGCTATCTTCGAGCCCATGCGCCTCCTCGCCCTCGCCTTTCTTGCCCTCGTCCCCGCCGTTCTGCGTGCCCAAGAGCGCCAGATCGACTGGCCCAGCGTTTCCGTCACCGCGCACCTCGACTCCGCCGGCGTACTCCGCATCTCCGAGCGCCAGACCATCCGCCTCACGGGCGACTGGAACGGCGCCGAGCGCAGATGGAACATGCGCTTGGGCCAAACGCTCTCCCTCCGCCGCCTCGCGCGCATCGACTCCGCCACCGGCGCCGAGAAGGAGCTCCGTGCCGGTGACGACCTTGAGAACGTTGACGACTTCGCCTGGAGCGATGACGGCGAATCTCTCCGCTGGCGCGCGCGCCTGCCGAGCGATCCGCCGTTCGACAACACGCTGCGCAGCTACCTGATCGAGACTGAGCACGGCCGGGTCCTCAAGCTGCTGCCCGACGGCAGCTTCGCACTCGATCACAACTTCGCGATGGTCGATCGCGACGGCGTGATAGGGAGCTACGACCTCGCGCTCACGCTCGATCCCGCGTGGAGCACACGCGCCGACTTCACCGGCGCCTGGCACGTCGACTCGATGCCGCCAGGTGATGGCTTCGTGGTCACTCTCCCGCTCCGCTTCACTGCGACAGGCCGCCCCTCCTCGGTGCGGTATGGTGCCGACGCGAGCACACGGCGGCCACTCGTCCTGGCACTCGCCGCGGCCATGCTCCTCATGCTCGTGCGCCTGTTCGCACGCGACGCACGACTCGGCCGCTTCGCTTCCCTGCCCCCAGTAAGCACCATCACGCCCGAGTGGCTCCGCGAACACATCTTCTTCATGCTCCCCGAAGTCGCGGGCGCCGCGTGGGACGATCACACCTCCGCGCCCGAGGTCGCCGCCACGCTTGCGCGACTCGTGCAGGAGGGCAAGCTCTCCAGTCGCGTCGAGACCAAGAAGACCTGGATCTTCAAGCAGGAGGTGCTGCACCTCACCCGTGAGGTGGAACGCGGCGCCTTCAAGAACCACGAGCGTGAACTCATCGACGCCCTCTTCCAGCAGCACTCCAAGACCACCAGCACCACCGAGGTCCGCGAGCGTTACAAGAGCACAGGCTTCGACCCCGCGTCGAAGATCAAGACGCATTTGACGCAGTTGGTCGGCACGACACCCGGCCACGCGGGAGGCTCCACACCTTCCAAGCTACTCACGATCGTTCTCGTGCTGGCCGCCCTGATTCTCATTGGCGTTGGCGTGGCGCGCGAGTTCTCCGACGCGGTGTTCGCGGGCATCGGTGCGGTGGTCGCGCTGTTCGCGTATCTCGTTTCGATGGGACTCGCGACGGTCTTCCAGCGCCGCGTCATGGACTTCGTGGCACTGGCGATCGCCTTCCTCGTGCCGATCACCGCGGTCGCGGCGACCTTCGTCTTCTTCTTCCTCGTGCGTGGCGCGTTCGCCGTTGGACCGCTGACGCTCATCGGAATGGCCGTGCTGCTCGCAGCGTTCTTCAACTCGATCTGCAACTTCGCGGCTTCGCGTGAGTCGGCCGAGCGCATCGCCGTGCGGAAGCGGCTCGCCGCGGCCCGGCGGTTCTTCCGAGACGAACTCCAGAAGGAGACGCCGCAGCTGCAGGATGCGTGGTTCCCCTACGTGATCGCGTTCGGGCTGGGCCGCGAGGCCGACAAGTGGTTCCGTGCGTTCGGCGGGGCGGCCGCTGTCGGCTCGACCATGGCTATGACTGACTCGCGTGGTGCGGGTTCGTTCAGCGGGGGCTCTGGCAACGGCTGGAGCGGCTTCGGCGGAGGCGGCGGCTTTTCTGGCGCTGGCGCGAGCGCGTCGTTCGCCGGCGCGATCGGCGGCATGGCGAGTTCGGTGTCGGCGCCTTCCAGTTCCGGTGGTGGCGGAAGCAGTGGTGGCGGCGGGAGTTCGGGTGGCGGAGGTGGCGGGGGTTGGTAAGGAACCGCTCACTGCGATGACGCCGCACACATGATCCGCTTCGGCACCTACAGCATCCTCCTCAGCATCGGCACCGTGCACGGACTCGTGCTGGCGGCGCTGCTCCTTAGCGCGCCGGCCAATCGCACGGCCAACCGGTTGCTCGCGCTGCTCGTCACGCTCGTCGCGCTGCGCGTGCTCCCATACATCATCGGGTTCGCGGGCTTCTACGACGCATGGCCCTGGCTCTCATTCATGCCGTACGACTGGTCGCTCGCGTTGGGGCCGGTGATCTGGCTCTACGTGCAAGCCGTCAGCACGGGCGCGCTGCCGCGGCGCTGGACCTGGCATCTCGCGCCCGGCGCGTTGCAGGGGTTGTACTACACGATCGTCTTCGTACAGCCCCTCGAGTTCAAGAACTACTGGAACGGGGCCGTCCAGGTCCCGTATGTGATCCCGGTGGAGACGGCGTGGTCGTTCGCCGCGCTCGCGATCTACCTCGTGCTCGCCTGGCGTTCGCACGCACGGTATCAGCATTGGCTCGACACCGCGCTCTCCAATCGCGAGGAGTTCCGGCTCGACTGGCTCCGCATCTTCCTCTTCGCCTGCAGCGCGACGGTCGCACTCTGGATCGCGACCACACTCGTGGAAGAGATCCTCGGCGGGTTCAACTACTTCGACCGGTTCCCGCTCTACATCTGGTTCTCGCTCGTCGTCTACGGCCTCGGGCTCGGCGGACTGCGGAGCGCGGGACTCGCGTATCCGCGCCCCGCGGCGGCCGAGTCGGCGACTGACTCGGCGACTGGCTCGGCGACTGACTCGGCGACTGGCTCGGACACCGCCTCAGCGAACGATTCAGCGACGGACCCGGCAGCGGCACCGTCCGCCGCCGCGGACCGGCAGGTGGACTGGCGTGCGATGGGCGCACGCTGGGACGCCGAGGTGCGTGCACGCGGCTGGTGGCGCGACCCGGACCTCACGGCGCCGAGGCTCGCGCGGCACCTGGCGACCAATACGACGTACCTCTCCCGCGCACTCAATGAAGGACTCGGCCGGAACTTCAACGAGTTCGTGAACCGGATCCGGGTCGAGGCGGTCCAAGCCGAGTTGCGATCCGGCGACGCCGACCGGGATGTCCTCGCGGTGGCGCTGGACGCGGGATTCAACTCCAAGGCGTCGTTCAACCGCGTGTTCAAGCGGCTCACGGGCACGACGCCGACCGAGTACCGCCGCGCGCAAGGCGCCGGGACGTCTCAAACTCCATAAACCGCTGGAGTTCGCAGACTTCGCGACGCGGACCACGGCGCCCCTGGGGATATTCGCCTCGTCCTCCTACTGGAGTTCCTGTGTCGATCGTGTCCCTGCCCGCCCGCGTGATCGCTCTCGTCGCACTCGTGTCCAGCTTCCCGTCGGCGGGTGCGGCCCAGGGCGCCAGCCCGTCCGCCGCGAAATCCGCCGCCCCCGCCGCAGCGATCCCGGCCTACCAGGCCCGCGCGCTCGCCCCCGCCGACCTCGCCGCCGAGATCTCACTGCTCCGGCAAGCACTCGAGGAGGTTCACTCCGGGTGGGACCGCTACACCCCTCGCCGGGTGCTCGACACCGCGTTCGCGCGGCTCCGCCGGCGCGCCGAGCAGCCGATGACCGATATGGAGTTCTACCATGACGTCGCGCTGCTCCTGGCACGCCTGCGCTGCGACCACACCAAGGCCGAGCTGCCGAAGTCGATCGAGGAGTACCGGACCACGCATCCGACCTTCCTGCCGGTGCGCGTGCGGATCATCGGCGAGCGGATCTTCGTCGCCACCGGCGCAGGCCTCGAACGCGGCACGGAGATCAGCGCGATCAACGGCATCGCTGCCGCCGAGGTGGTCAAGAAGCTCTCGCGCTACGTGGCGGTCGATGGATTCACCGACTTCGCGAAGGCCGCACGGCTGGAGTCGGACGGCGACCTCATGGGGAACGACCTCGACCACTACTGGCCGTTCGAGTTCGGCTTCGCGACGTCGTGGACGCTCGACCTCGTCAGTGCGACCGGCGTCAAGAGCACCGTCACACGCGCCCCGATCACGTACGCCGCGTGGAATGCGCTCGGCGGCGATGACAGCAGGGTGGACTTCCCTTCCGGGACCAGTTGGCGCGCGCTGGACGATTCGACCGCATTGCTCACGGTACGGAGCTTCGTCAACTACCGCACGCCTGTGGACGTGGACTCGCTCTACGGCGCGGTGTTCGGGGCGATTCGCGCGCGAGGCATCAAGCACCTGGTCGTGGATCTGCGTGACAACGGCGGCGGCTCGGACGATGCGTCGTGGGGGCTGGTGCGGCATCTCATCACCGAGCCCCTGAAGCCGGTGAAGTCTATCCGCCGTCGCACGATCAACGTCTCGCCCGCGCTGCGCGGATCGTTCGAGACGTGGGGCGATCCCTCGGCCTTCTTCTCGCCGAACCGTCTCCTCTTCTCACGCACGAGTGATGGCTGGTACGCCGAGCGCTTCGCGGCGCGCACGCTGCAGCCTTCGAAGCGCGGCTTCACCGGGCGGGTATCGTTGCTCACCAGCCGGCACAACAGCTCGGGCGCGACGATGCTGCTGGCGGTGCTGCAGCAGGCGGGCGCGCGTGACGGCCGCATCCGGCTCGTGGGTGAGGAGACCGGTGGCAGCGCCGAGGGGCCGACGGCGGGGCAGATCCTCTTCCTGCGGCTCAAGGCGAGCGGCATCCGGGTGCGCGTCCCGCTCAAGCGCTCGGACGTGAACGCGAGCTTCATCGCCGGGATGGGCGTGTTCCCGGACGTCGACGCGCTGGAATCGCTGGACGACTTCCGCGCCGGTCGGGATCGGGCGCTGCTCGTGGCGCAGTCCGCTCCGTGGTCGGCGGCGCCCGCGTCGCTCCTGGCGCGAACGAGCGGCATCATGCGCGGCGGTCTCACCTATCGCGACTATACGAGCAACCGTATGGTGACGATCCCCACGGTGCAGCACGTCGCGCCGATCGGCGGGAGCGATGCGGTGCGACTGCGGACGATCTACGACGATGGCCCGGGCAACACGATCTACTCGACGGGCGTGCTGCGGCTGGTAGGCGATCGCGTGATCGATGGTGAGGCCGGCGAGAAGCAGGATACGCTCGTGATCGCGTCACGCCGTGACACGGCCGAAGGGACGGAGTTGGTGCTGATGGGACGTGGCATGGACGACGACAAGCCGGTGGAGTTCCGTTACACGTGGACGCTGGGGAACGGCGTGTTCCGGCGGCTGAAGGAGTTCCGCGCGCCTGGGGCAAAGGCGTGGGAGTTCCGGCATGTGTATGCGTTCAAGCGGTGAGGGCGGGCGGGAGCTGTTCCCAACTCGGCTGGCATTCCTTACATTCTGCGCATTCATCGGTCGTCGTTTACCACCCCACGGATCGAAGGGAGATCTCGGATGAACACGCACTGTCGCGGAACCATCGGCGCAGCACTACGCGCCGCCGTTGCGGGAACGATCCTGTTTCTCGCGCCCTCACTCGCCCTGGCGCAGGCCCAAGCCACCACCGGCATCATCCGTGGTGTTGTCCGTGACGAACAGGGAGCGGCGATCGCGGGCGCGACCGTCACGCTCCGGAACACGGAGACGAACGTGAGCCGTGTGGTCCGCAGTAGCGAGACCGGTCTCTACGTCGGGACGCTCCTGCCACTCGGCCTCTACGAAGTGAGCGTTCGCGCCGTCGGGTACGATCCTCTCGCCCAGCGCGATATCCGTGTGCGCGTCGGTCAAGTCCTCGATGTGAGCTTCGCACTCAAGAGGTCCACGACCACACTCCAGGCCGTCGTCGTGAGCGATCGCGCGGCGACGCCGGTGGATGCGACGAAGACCGAGTCGGCCGCGACCCTAACGGAGACCGCCGTATCCGGCATCCCGAACAACGGGCGCAACTACCTCGCCCTCACGCTCGTGACGCCGAACGTCGCCGTGACGCAAGGACCGGACGGTGACGTCCTGTCGGTCGCCGGCCAGCGCGGCATCTTCAACAACGTGAGCGTGGACGGAGCCGACTTCAACAACCCCTTCTTCGGCGAGCAGCGCGGCGGCCAGCGTCCGGCCTTCACGTTCAACCTCGACGCGGTGCAGGAGCTCGTCGTGACGAGCCAAGGCGCCAATGCGGAGTTCGGGCGGTCGGCGGGCGGCTTCGTGAACGTCATCACGAAGAGCGGCACCAACACGCTCGCCGGCTCCGTCCACTACTTCGGCAAGAACGGCGCGCTCTCCGCGGACCTGGAAGGCAACGGCACGCGCCTGACGCCCGACTTCTCGCAGAATCAGTTCGGCTTCACGCTCGGCGGCCCCATCATCAAGGACCGACTCTTCTTCTTCACCGCGTACGACCAGCAGTCGTTCAGTGAGACGAAGCAGAAGAACCGCCCGTCTACCCCGCAGTACGACTCGCTCACGACTTTCCTGTCCACGGCCTTCGGTGGCGCGCTGGCGAACGATTTCGGCCCGATCGAACGCTCCAACGACGCGCAGGTCTTCCTCGCCAAGATCGACTGGCGCGTCAACGATCGGCACCAGTTCTCGGCCAAGTACAACTATACGAGCAATCAGCAGACGAACGGCACGTTCGACGTCGATACCTGGGGACGTAGCGCGAACGCGATCGAGAAGGGCTCGAGCAACGCACTCAGCGGGCAGCTCACGAGCCAACTCACGAACGCGGTGGCCAACGAGTTCCGCTTCCAGGTTGCGCGCGAGGATCGTCCGCGCGACTACGACGCGCCCACACTGCCCGGCGGCCGTGAATTCCCCGATATCGCGATGGACTTCGGCAACGCGTTCCGGATCGGGCGCCCGTTCTTCATCCCCGTCGAGTACTACGACACGCGCCTCCAGCTCCTCAACAACCTGAGCATCGTCCGGGGCTCGCACCTCATCAAGGCGGGTGCCGAGGTGAACCTCGTCAACTCGACCCAAACGTTCATCGGTTTCGCGAACGGCCGCTTCATCTTCAACAGCGTGACCGGCTTCATCAACTACGCCAGCAACGGCAACGGCTACGTGGAGTGTTCGGGCGGCGGCACGAGCAACAGCGGCAGCTGTCCCGTGGGCCAGACCATCACGGGCCCGGTCCTGCTCTACCTGCAACAGGCCGGCGTCGGTGGCCGCACGGTCGAGGAGTCGGGCACCCAGTCGCTCAAACAGACCGATGTCGCGTTCTTCCTCCAGGACACGTGGAACCCGACCTCCGCCCTCACCATCAACTACGGCGTTCGTCTCGAGGGCCAGAAGCAGCCCGGCATGATCACCGATCCGGCGGACGTCTTCTTCGCGCCGTTCATCGGCCAGTCGGTCACCAATGGCTCCGGCACCTACCGATTCCCCTCGAATGGCAAGATCCCGTCGGACCTGTCCATGATCCAGCCGCGCTTCGGCCTTGCCTGGGACCGTTCGGGGAATGGCCGCGAGGTCTTCCGCTTCAGCGCCGGTATCTACAACGCCCGCATCGCCGCACTCAACTTCGCTTCCGTGCGCAACAACAACGGCTCGGTCGGCCAAACGATATTCCGCAACTCGGAGCTCACGGGCGTCCTCGGTGCCCCACCGACGATCAGCCAGCTGCTCCCCGCGCCCGCACCGAACGCGGTGCCGTTCCAACCTGGGATCTTCGTTGTCTCGGAAGACTTCAGGAACCCGCGGACGATGAGCGCCACTGCGGCCTATGAGCGCACGCTGGGTGACGCGGGTCTCACCGGGTCCATCTCGGTGACCGTTGCCAACTCGGACCGCCTCACCCGTTTCGTAGACCGCAACGCCGCAGTCTTCGGAAGTCCTTGGGGCACCGGTCTGGCCGGCGGCAACGGCATCGGTACCCTCACCACGGTCGAGAGCAGCGCGAGCAGTCAGTACCGCGGCGTGACGTTGACGCTCGCGAACCGCCGCGCCGAGAATCACCAGTTCGAGCTCAACTACACGCTCTCGACCGACAAGTCGGACGATGACAACGAACGCGATCCGTTCACCTTCCGGTACGCGAGCGCCGACCAACTCGGCCGCGAGTGGGGCTACAGCGATCGCGACCAGCGCCATCGGTTCAACGCCTTCGTTCTCTCGCGCCTGCCCTACCGCCTGCTCCTGAACAACCGCGTCAGCTACGCCTCGGCGCAGCCGATGAGCGAATCCTGCGTGGCCAATGCCCCGTCGGGCCAGCGCGCGGCGACGGCGACCGAGCGCATCTGCGCCAATGGCACCATCCTCGACCGCAACACGCTGCGCCGCGCCAACGAGTATTTGAGCTGGGACCTCCGCGTCGCCCGCCCCTTTGCGGTCGGCAGCGGCCGGACGCTCGAGGCGATCATCGAGGTCTTCAACGTCCTCGGGCGGAACAACTTCCGTGACCCCGCGTTCGGGTCGCTGCTTTTCAACTTCGACGGCACGGTCCGCAGCGGGTTCGGCGACCCACGCCAGATTCAGGCGGGTATGCGATACGCGTTCTAGCGCGATCTTCGCGCGGACGCGACGAGGGGGACGGGGCCAGCGGCCTCGTCCCCTTCGATCATTCACCACCCGCACTGACAACGCCCTTCGGTTGCGGACCGAACAGGCTCGCCCTCGCGCGTCCCCTCCGCGCGAGTTAGCATGAGACCGTGACGACCGACCGCAGAGACTTCATCAGGCGGGCCGCACTGGCGGCCGCCACCGCGTCGGGGCTCGGCGCCACCGAGTCGCTCGCGCAGGGAGCGGCGAGCGCCACTCGCGACCAGGCCGGCGCCGCACCGCCCGCTGTCCCACAGCGCGCCGCACCCGCGTCGCCACGCACCCTCGACCCCGTGCTACTCCGCGCGCTCGGCGACGCGCTCCTCCCCGAGATGCTCGGTGAGGCCGGGCGCGCCAACGCCGTCGCCGCATTCGCGACCTGGCTGGCGCGCTACACTCCGGTCGCCGAGGAGATGCATGGCTATGGCGACGCGGAGATCACCTACACACCGAGCGATCCCGCACCGGGCTGGAACGCGCAGCTCGAGGGACTCGATCTGCTTGCACGTCGCAAGCATCGGCGCGGGTTCGCGCGGCTGGGCGTGCCGTTGCGGCGTGCCGTGATTCAAACGCAACTCGCTCGGGTCAGCAACAGAACTCTACCGGCCAATCCCCTCGCGGCACCGCATGTCGCCGTGGCGCTGCTCGCCCACTGGGCTGCCTCGAGCGCAGCGATCGATCTCGCGTACGAGTCGCGCATCATGAAGGGATACTGCCGCTCACTCTCCGAGACGTCGCGCCCACCACTCCCGCTTGCCACCACGGGGGAGGCATGACACCGCGCCGCGTCCTCGAGGCCGACATCTGCATCATCGGCTCCGGCATCACCGCGGCGCTCATGGCGGAAAAGCTTGCGGCCGAACGCCACGCGACGATCCTCGTCGTCGAGGCCGGAGGGCACTCGACTCCGCTCCGCGAACGCGGCATCAAGCGTGCGCGCTGGATGGACTACGGCGAGACGCCCTGGCCGAACGACCATCTCGATGACCAGAACGCACTCGGCACGGCGTACGGCTTCTCGCCCTCGATGAACGTCGGTGGACTCGCCCTGCACTGGGGCGGGGTGACACCGCGCTACTCGCCCGAGGACTTCCGTCTGCGCACGCTGTACGGCGTGGGCGACGATTGGCCGATCAGCTACGACGAGCTCGATCCGTTCTATCAGGAGGCTGAGGAGCGGATGGGAATCGCGGGCGAGCAAGGGCCGGCGGAGATGGACCCGCGCGGCAAACCCTTCCCCATGCCCGCGCTGCCGCTCAGTCACAACCTGCAGCAGCTGCGGGCATGGGCGAACCAGGCTGGGATCGCGATGTGGAGTCAGCCGAGTGCGAAGAACTCCGTGCCGTACCGGGGGCGAGGCGTCTGTCAGCGTTGTGATACCTGTTATCCGATCTGCCCAAGCGGCGCGAAGTACTCGCCCGACTTCACGTTCGACTCGCTCGTCCGTGCGGGGCGTATCCGGCTCGTGACCGACACGCTGGTCCGTCGGTTGCATGCCGACGCGCGTACGGGGCGCATCACGCATGCGATGGCGAATGCCTCGAAGCTGCCGGCGCAGGAGGTGATGATCCGTGCGCAGAGCTTCGTGCTGGCCGCGGGCTTCACTTGGACGCCGCACCTGCTGCTGCTCTCGGCGGGTGGTGCCTACCCCGACGGTCTCGCCAACCGCTCCGGGCTCGTCGGCAAACACCTCTGCGGTCATCGCAACGTCGCGGCGCAGATCCGACTGCCCATGAAGCTCCTCCCCGGAGTGAACGCGCAGCACTCGCTCGTCACCAAGCAGTTCATGAGGCCGGGCGCGCTTGACCGGTATATCCGGCACGACTTGCGGATCTGGGAGTCGTCGTTCGGCCAAGAGCCGCGCCTGCGCGACGACTCGGGGGCACTCCTCTTCGGCGATGCGCTCATGACCGACTGGCGCTCTCGGACAGCGAAGGGCACGGCGCGTGTGCGTGCGTACTACGACGTGCTCCCGGCGCGCGACAGCGAACTCACGCTCGACTCGAGCGCGAAGAACGCGTGGGGCGATCCGATGCCGCGGCTGCAGTTCCGCGACGCACCCGTGTCGGTGGCACTGCGCGCGTGGACCGAGCAGAACATCCGCGACCTCTTCCAGCGCATGGCGCGCGCTGGCGACGGCGAGATCATCTCGAACGCGTCGGCGGCGGGTGACATCGGGCAGGAACATCCCGGTGGCGGGTGCCGCATGGGCGACGACCCCGCGACGAGCGTCGTCGACCGCGACGGCCGCGCGCACGACCACGAGAATCTGTTCATCGCCGGCGCGCCCACCAACGTGACGGCGAGTTGCTGCAACGGGACGCTCACCTTCGCCGCGCTCGGCCTCCTCACCGCGGCGCGCGTGGGCGAAACCTTCACCGCACGTTCGGCCCGCGATCCTTAGCGGTGGCGCGGAGCACGTCTGCGCTCCGCTGTTACGTGTCTCAGTCCACCGCGGGCCACAGATGCACGGGTTGCTGCGAGTCGTAGCGCGCGGCGTACTCCCGCACCAGCCGATCGAGCGCGGCGCGCCGGGGTCCTGACGTGCGGAGCGTCCGCAGCGCACTCCGCTGCCACCGCGCCCCCGTCTGCCCCGACGCGACCCGATCCGCAATGACGCCGAGCAGCCGCGCGCGCTCCTCGCTCTCCACGCCGAGCGTTGCCAACCCTTGGTCGGCGAGCGGCAGCAACGAATCCGCCAGCTCGCGCACCGGGCGCGCCTTGGGAGAGGTACCGACGCCATCAGGCCACAACATCACGGCGTCCATGCCATCGCGCGCGGCGCGATAGAAGCTCATCTCCGCCATCAGGAACGGACAGCCGAAGATGAAGCCGTCGATGCTGTCACGGATACCGACCGTGAGACCGATCAGCAACGCGGCGTTCGCCATCATGTCGAGGACGGTCGGCCCGCTGGGCAGCGCGCGGAACTCGATCCGGAGATGGCCGCCCTCGCTCGGGTCGTAGATCGCCCGATTCCAGCGCCAGATCGTGCCCTGATGCAGCCGAAGTTCGGCCAGTCGTGGCGCCCTCGCATCGGGGCGATCGGGAGCCGCGTCATCGCACACGGGGAAGAGCGGCTCGTGCAGGCGGACGCCTTCGGCAAAGAGCTCGGGCGCGCCGCGCCGCGCCCACCCGTGGCCGAACGCCACGCGCGCCGGACGCCGCCACACGAGGTCGTCCGCCGTGCGCGCCTCCACGCTCTGCTTGAAGACCGCGACGCGCGTCTCGTCCCAGAGCAGATGATCGAGGAACACCGGCGAGTTGCCCGACAGCGCGACGGCGATAGGGGTGGCGAGCTGCGCCGCGTTGTAGGTGTCGGCGAAGCGGGCCGCACTCGCGCGCAGGTGCAGCTGGAACGAAGTGTTCGCACCCTCGAGCATCACGCCGTCGTACTCGAGGGACAGCGGCTCTTCGCCGTGGATCGTGATGTGGGCCGGACCGCCGCGCATGCGCCCGACCTGTCGTTCGAGTGCGCGATAGCGCGCAACGTCGGTCATCGCGTCGCGCGTGACGTCCTCGGGCATCACGGACGGCAGGATGCCCACCGGGAGGAGGCGTGCGCCGTGAACGGAAGCGGCCTCATCGCCGGCCGCCAGCAACGTGCGCACTTCGTCGCCGATCGCCGTGAACGGCCGCCCGGCGGCCGCCACCGGTGTGCAGTTGAACTCCACGTTGAACCGTGCGATCTCCACGGTCGCTCTCGGTTCGTTCATCGTGCGCAGGACATCGGTGTTGCACGGACACGGGCGCTGGTCCGCTCCGACGATCGGCACCTCAAGCTCGGCACCGAGGGTCGTGGGTCCCTCACCGAAGCTGGGTTCGTCGCAGATCCGGCTGAGATGCGCGACCTGGTCGATGAGGCGCGTGGCGAACCGCGCGCGGTCTTCATCGCTGAACGTGTCCTTCGTGATCGCGATCGCCACGGAGAGCCTCCGTCGTCAGTGGTGTGCGCGGCGCCAGGAGGAGGACGCGTCCACGAACTCCTTGAACAGATGCCGCGTGTGCGGGTCCGTGAGCTCGAACACCTCGGGGTGCCACTGCACGCCGACGATGAACGCGTCCGCGTCGTCCAACTCGACGGCTTCCACGAGTCCGTCGGGTGCCACGGCGGTGGCACGCAGCCCCTGCCCGATGGTCTTGAGTCCCTGGTGGTGCATGGAGTTCACCCCGATACGTTCCACCTCGATCGCATGGCGGAGCCGCGAGCCCTTGGCGATCGTGACCTCGTGCGCGATATGGTCGCGCTCGTACCCGAAGGTCGGAAAATAGTCGTGCTTCATGGCCGTCGAGCATTGGTGCTCCAGATCCTGCCAGAGCGTGCCCCCCTGCGCGACGTTGAGCACCTGCGCCCCGCGGCAGAGTCCGAGGAACGGCTTCTTCGCCTCGATGGCCCAGCGGCACATCATGAGTTCGGTGCGGTCGCGCGCCGGGTCGAGGTTGCCGAGCTTGGGATGCGGCTCCTCACCGTACGTTGCGGGATCCATATCCACCCCGCCCGGCACGAGGATGCCGTCCACGCGCTCGAAGATCTCGCGGAGCGTGTCCTCGTCGTCGTCGAGCAACGGCACGAGCATCGGCACCGCGCCGACGAGGGTGACGGCGTGGTAGTAGCGCTGGTTCATGACGACCGATTGCGGCAATCCGGCAGGGATCCCGTCGATGGACTGCAGCGTCTGTGTCGTGACAGCGATGAGCGGGCGGTAGCGGGCCATTCGGTGGGGTCGGGCTAGGGTCGTCCACGCTCGCACGAGCATGGCAGCACTGCATCAGTATCGGTTCTGAACGACGAGCGCGCAGGTCGGGGAACCGCTGATAATCGGTCCGCGCCTAGCGGACTCCTTCTTCCGTCTCGCGAATGAGATGATCCACGACCTTGGTCAAGTCACCTCCGGTCTGTTCGAAGACCCTCAACTGGCGGTCCGCGCTCGACCCCTCGTCGAGGATGCGGAACGCGTACTCCACTTCCTTGCGCGTACCGAGTTCGTCGAGCACATCGCCGAGGAACCACTCGATGAACTCGCGGATGAGCTCACGCGCTGGCAGTTCCGTCCGCTTGCCGAAGTCGATCAGCTTGCCGTCGAGTCCGTAACGCACGGCGCGCCACTTGTTCTCGTCGATCAAGTCCGAGGGATAGACGCGGAACGTGATGTTGTCGCGGCGCATCTTCCAGAGCTTGTAGACGAGTGCCTGCAGGATGGCGGCGATGCACACCGCTTCGTCCACGCGCGTGCACACGTCGCAGATGCGGAACTCGAGCGTGGGATACAGGTGGTGTGGCCGGACATCCCACCAGATCTTGGAGCCGTCGGGGATGCACCCGGTGGCGACGAGCGTGTCGGAGTAGTTCTGGAAGTCCGCCCAGCTGGCGAGCGGACGAGGCACGCCGCTGCGCGGGAAGGCACGGAAGATCACCGAGCGATACGACTTGAGCCCGGTGCGGCGGCCGATCCAGAACGGGGACGACGTCGAGAGGCAGAGGATGTGCGGCAAGAAGTAGCGCGCGACGTTACACACGTCGATCATGAGCTCGCGGTCTTCGATGCCGATGTGCACGTGCGTGCCGAAGATGAGGAGTTGCTCGGCGAGCTGTGCCATCGCTTCCTTGGTGCCGACGTAGCGATCGAGCGCCGTGATCGGCTGGTCCTTCCAGTGCGAGAACGGATGGGTTCCCGCGGCGGCGATCTTGAGGTCCCTCCGGGCGGCGAGATCCATGAGTCCGCCGCGGAGCATGATGAGCTGCGCACGCACCTCCGCCGGCGTCTGGCAGACGGTGGTACCGACCTCCACGATGGACTGGTGGAGTTCCGGCTTCACTTGCCGAAGGACCATGTGATCCGATTCGAGGATCTCCGAGATATACGCCTTCAGTTCCCGGGTCTTCGGATCGATGATCTGGTATTCCTCTTCGACACCGATGGTGAGTAACGGACGCTTGAGCATGGCTACGGACGGGTGAAAGGGAGACTCAGGGACGACGATCGACGAGGTACGTCGGCGTCTGGCTGCCGCCGCCTGCGGTCACGTTGAGCAACTCGGCCGTCGAGAGGCGCGACAGCGCGCCCTCGATCCAGCGACCGTCGATCACATACGGTGCCGTATCCACCTGCCGCTCGATCAGCGCGAGCGCCCCGCCCTCGATGGAAGGATACACGTCCCGCGGGATGGACACGCGTTGTTGGACGATGGTCGGTGCGGTGAGCGCGCCCGCGAGGGCTGCGTTCCACGTCGTGGCGTCCACGGTCCATCCGAGGACGATGCCGTGCCCGCCGTAGCCCTCACTCGGTTTGAGCACGAGACGGTCGCGATTCTCAGCGCACCAAGCGAGCAGGTCGATGTCGGGACCATCGGGGCCGCGTGTCTTGCGCGCCTCGACCAGCCGTGTCCACGGGACGTGCGAGCGAATGGCCGCCTGCGCGTCGGCGTCGAACCAATCGGCGTTGCGCTCATCGCTGAGGACGGCGAGCGAGGCCTTCTTGTGCAGCAGCTTGCCGCGGGGCCCGTTCACCATCAGCACGGCACCGGCGCGCATCGCCTGCAACACCGGCGTCTCGAGGCCGGCACGCGTGACGAGTTCGTCGAACAGCACTCGCTTGTACACGACGTCGATCGGCGTGCCGTTGAGACGCAGCACACCACCCGAGAACTCACATTCGCGCGGGTCGCCGATCTCGCAGGGGATGCCGCGGGCGCGGAACTGCGCCATGGCAAGCCGGAACTCGGATTGCGTGGGAACCTCCGGCCAATCCAGGATGGCGACACGCGGCAACGACCGCAGGCCGCGAAAGCGCTCCCACGCGTCCAGTAGCGGGCGGATGGTGCTGGCCCCCGCCGCCAACGGGCGCAGCCACCACCGGCGCGCCATCACGCGCGTGATGGGGAGCTGTTCGAACGCCGCTGCGATGGCGTCATTGTAGAAGGGGCCCGCCGGCGTCTCGCCGTTGTACTCGGTGACGGAGAACCCATGATCGGCCGACGCGAAGGTGTCGAGTCGCCCCAGGGGCTCGAATGGCGCATCGTCGAGCTGCGCGGCGGCCGCCACGAACAGCGATTCCTCCCAGTCCTCCAGACGGAACTGCGCCCGCGCGGCGGGATCGGCGACGGCGCGCGCCTTGGCGGCGCGGAACGCCCCCAGCAACGCCGCACACTGCGTGCGATACCGCGCCCACTCGTCCGGCGTGAAGAGTCGCGGACGCAATACCGTGCAGAGCGGCCGCCCCCCGAACACGATGTCCTGGCCTGCGAGGTCGCCTGACAGCTGCGCCCACGAGGCCGCAGCGAGACCGGCGTCGGCGGACAGCCGCTCGTGCCACTCCGCTGCGGCCACGGCCGCGATCGAGGTGGTCAACCGCGGCTCGCCTTGAACATCGCCGCCCAGCCCAGCGCCTCGGCCTGCTTCCGCGGGCTCTTCGCCAAGGCGATGGAAAGATCGGCCATGTGGCTCACAACCCACTGGAAGTACTCGGGGGTGAGTGAGTTGATATCGAAGTCGGGGGCGGGATTCATGAAGTCGATCGCGTACGGCACGCCGTCCTTCACCGCGAACTCGATGGAGTTCATGTCGTAACCGAGCGCCTTCACGATCGTGCGCGCATCCTTCACGACGCGCTGGCGCAGCGCGGGCCCCATGTACTCGTTATCCACGATGTAGGCGCGCTTCTTCGGATCGTAGCGGATCGGAAGGATCTCGTCCTGCCCGAGGCAGATGCAGCGCACGAAGTGGTCGAAGTTGATGAACTCCTGCAGGATCATCGTCAGCAGGCCGGACTCGTTGTAATGCTCGATCACCTCGGCCTTGCTGTGGCAGATGTAGACCTCCTTCCATCCGCCGCCGTGCGCGTCCTTGAGGATGCACGGGAGTCCGACGTACTCGAGAATGCCGTCCCAGTCGAGCGGGTACTGCAGGTTGCGCAGCGACTCGCTCGGCACGATCCCCGGGACGTACTCCTTGTTGGGGAGCAGCACGGTGCGCGGCGAGACCACACCGAGCTTGGTGATAAGCGAGGCGCCGAAGAACTTGTCGTCCGCCGTCCACATGAACGGGTTGTTGATGACCGTCCTGCCCTGGAGCACGGCATGCTTGAGGTACGACCGATAGGTCGGCACCTCATGCGAGATCCGGTCGATGAGCACGTCATACGGCACGGGGCCGTCGTGGTGCGTACCCCCGATGGTCGCGAACTCGGCCGTGACGCCCGCGTCGCGGCCGTTCACCTCGTCGATGAACGCCGGAGGGAACGACCATTCGCGGCCCACCACGAGACCGATCCGCTTCTGTTGCGTGCTGTTCGCCATTGTGCGTCGCTCCCCAGGGGTTCAGTCGTGTCCGTCAACGTACAGGCTGATCATCTTCTCCCACCACGGCCAGTCGTGCGCGAAGCCGTCCCATCCGCGCAGCGCGTTGCCGATGCCCTTCTGCCAGAGTCGGCCGGAGAACTCCATGTTGTCTCCCCACGCCGGATCGCCCTTGCCGCACGCGATGATGATATCCATGCGTTGCATCGCCTGGATGCGGTGCGCCTCCCATTCGTTCGGTACGAAGTCGAACGGGTTGCATTTGTAGACGAGGTCGTTGGATTCACCCTCGGTCATGCCCTTGATGTCGTAGCGCCCGCTCATCCCAATGATCCGGTTCACGAGCTGCGGATTGCGCATCGCAAAGCTCATCGCGTGATACGCACCGAAGCTCGCCCCAGTGGCGATCACGTACGGGTGCGCATTGACATGCTGTGTGAACGGCAGCAGCTCGTCGCGGAGGTAGGCGTCGTAGCGCAAGTGGTACCAGGCCCGCTCCCGCACCGGGATGTCCTTGTTGTACCAGCTCTGATCGTGATTCTGGTCGAGAGTGAAGAGCGTGAGCCATCCACGCTCGATCTTCTCGCGCAGCACGTCGGGCATGTACCGATTGGGCCACTCATTGTGATCACCCATCGTCGTCGGGAACGCGAGCAGGCGCGCGCCGCCGTGCCCGAACCAGCGCACGTGCATGCGCCGCCCGGCCGCCGGGGAGTCCCAACTGTGGTGATGACCTCTCACCCGTGTGCTCATCGTTCTTCCTCGAGGAGAAAGGGGAGGGCGCGCTTCAGTCGCCGCCCCCACGCCGCTTCATGGTGCCTGCCGGTTGGTTGCTCGAGGTAATGCAACGAGTCCCCCGGGACGTAGCCTTTTTCACTGAGCAGGTCGCGCATGCGACGGGCATTCCGGAGGGTCCCTGCCCCCTCCCGCCCGCCGACATCAAGAAAGATACGGCCCGGTGCCGCTGCCGCCGCCGTCACGTAGTCGAAGATGGCGCCACCCGCGAACCAGAGGGCGGGACTCTGCACCGACGCGCGCCCAAACACCTCCGGGAACCGGAAGAACGCGTAGAGCGAGATGAGTCCCCCCAGGCTCGCGCCGCCGATGACCGTGTCGTCCCTGCCCGTTCGGGTCCGATACTCGGCGTCGATCCGCGGCTTGAGCGTCCGAACGAGGAACTGGAGATACCGCTCGCCCGCACCGCCCCCGACCTTGGCGTCGATGAACGGACTGTACTCGTCCACCCGGGCCGCGTTGAGATTCGCGACGCCCACGAGGATCGCCTCGTAGCCGAGCCGCGCGGACGCATCAGCAGCCGCATCGGCCCCCCAAGCACCGGCGAACGAGAGACGCGGGTCGAACAGATTCTGCCCGTCGTGCAGATACACGACTGGGAAGTGTCCCCCCTCGTCGTACGACGGCGGAAGGAACACATAGACGTCACGCCGATTCCCCAACTCGGGCGACCAGACCCCTGGCACGCGGACATGACGCCCCGAGCGGGCGCGCCGCCGGGGGAAGCGTGCGAGGGAGACGCTCGCGTCCATCGCGTCAGTTCGCGAACATGCGGAGATCGGTCCCGAAGTCGTCCGCGATCGCGCAGGCCGTGTCCCAGTCCGGATGGCGGATCACCACGTACCCGTCGGAGAGCAAGGTCTGCACCCAGTCGCGGCGCTGGGCGCCGATCGGCAGCAGATCCACCAGGACCACATGTTCGCCATGGCGCTCCATGAGCAGCGCCATGCCCTCGATCCGGCTGATGCGCCCCTGCCCTTCCGCACGCTTGAAGATGTTGATCGCATTGTACGTCCGCGGCTTGCCGCTCGTATACGTGCCCTTCAGCTCGGCCTCGGCGTAGCCGCTGAAGACGTCGATGTCGGCGGCGAAGTTCATGAGGTCCACGGTATTCGCACCGGGCGGCCGCGCGGCGATCTCACTGAAGACCGCTTCTCCGGACGGCGTGAGAAACCACTCCATGTGCGTGAAGCCGGTCTGGAGTCCCATCACCTTGAGGACCTCGCGGCCGAGCGTGATGCCCGGCTGCAGGTGCGGCTGCGACAGATCGCGCACCGCGAGTGTTTGCGGCGAGATCCACTCGTTGCTACGGGAGATCAACGGCTTCGGACGGTAGAAACCCATGTTCTCGTAGAGCACCTTCCCGTTCGCGCAGATCGTGTCGTAATGGTACTCCTCGCCCGTGATGAACTCCTCGACGTTCACCTCGGGCACGTGCTTGAGACGGCCGAGCGCCTGTTCGAGCTGCGCCGGCGTGTCCACGCGGAAGGTGTCCATGGAGCCCGCGCCATCGATCGGCTTGATGATGGCGGGATACCCGACTTTCTCCACAGCTGCGCGCACCTCGGCCGACGTGGACGCGCGTGCATGACGTGCCGTGCGCAGGCCGGCCGCCTGGATCACCTGCTTCATGAGGTCCTTGTCGCGGAACTTGTGCGCCATCTCGAGGTCGATCCCGGGCACGCCCAGCGCCTCGCGGATGCGTGCCCCGAGCACGACGACGGGTTCCCAGAGAGCCACCACACGGTCCACCGTGCGGCCCCGCATGAACTTCGTCAGTGCACCGACCACTGCCATCTCGTCGCGGATGGACGGCACATGCAGGTACTCCGAGAGCTGCTGCCGCGCGAGTTCGGGAAGCGCCGAGACCGGTTGGTCCCCCAAGCCGATCACGTGGGCGCCTTGCTCGGCGAGGCCGCGCACGAAGTGCGGCATCTCCGAGGGATATCCTGGGGCGAGAAAGACGACGTTCATTGGCGGATCCGGTCTGGGGTTAGCCGAGTTCGACGTGAATGAGCGAGACGATCTGTTCGAGGGCATCGCTCACCACCGCCGTTTCGGGGTGCCGGATGATGATGAAACCCTCCCCTTCGTAGCTGCCGGTGCGGCCCATGCCGATGTAGGGCAGCCGATGATCGCACACGAGGTGACCGAACAGGCGCTGCACCGTCTCAAGGCCGTGCACGGCGCGCACGGTGCCGCTGCCTTGTCCCCGCAGGAAGGCGGTCCCCACCGCGAACTGCCGGACCGGTTGCCGGAACTCCCCGTAGATGATGGTCCGCGCCCACTCCTGCAGGAAATCGAAATCGTTGGCGCGCGAGACCATCGTCGTGATCTGCGCGCCAGGCGGACGGGCGCCCACCTCACCGATGGCCACGCTGCCGTCCTGCCGGCGGAACCACTCCAGGTGCGTCAGGCCCGACTGCATGCCAAGCGCCGCCAAGCCGTCGGCAGCCGCCCGCTTGATGTCGTCGTACGCGGGGTCATCCACCTCGCGCGGGAGCAGCACGCACCACTGGATCCACTGATTGCGCACCACCTCGAGCGGTGTGGGGCGATAATGCGTGAGCGAATGCCAGACCGCCTCGCCATCGATCGAGATGGTCTCGAGCGAGTGCTCGCTCCCCACGATGAACTCCTCGAGGAGTACCGGATGTTCAGCGCTGGGCGTCGAGGCCGACAGCGCGACCAGTAACTGGTCCTCGTTCTCGACCCGGAACGTGCCCACCGACCCCGCGCCATCGGGCGGCTTCACCACGAGCGGGAACCCGATGCGCTGCGCGGCGGCGCGGCCTTCATCGAGCGAGCGCACGAGGGCGTGCCGTGCGCACGGCACCCCCGCCGCACGCAGGATGTCCTTCATCTTCGATTTGTCGCGGAAAGCACGCGTGGTCTCGGCGCTCATGCCGGCGATGCCGAGCTGCTCTCGGGCCTCGGCGATGGGGACCTGCGCCTGCTCCAGCGAGCCCCACATCCGGGCGATCGGCTCGCCCACGAGCGAGGAGAGCCCCCGCGCGGCCCATACCAGCTGCCCGGGATCCAGCACGTCGTCCACGCGCCAATGCGCCGTGAGACGCCCACGCAGATAGTCAGGCGCTTCCTCCTGCGCCTGGCGGCCGATGACGCCGAGCCGCACGCCTGGGAGCCCGGCGATGGCGGCCATCGTACGGCTCGCGGGATCGGAGAAGAACGGGGCGACGAAAATCACGAATGGCATCGCGACTCTCCGTGAGACATGGGCGTCAAGAGGCCGTCCATTCGGCGAGGAACTCCTCACCGAAGCCGAGACGGATCGCGAGATCCGTGAACTGCCCGCGCGCGTGAGGCGGGACGCTGCGGATGCTCCGCGCAAAGAGCGACGGGACATCGAACGGCAGGTGGTGGCCGCTGAGCTCGAGCAGATCCATGAGATCGGAGGCGCGCGCGACGCGCGCGGCTGCGTCGACCTCGCTGAGGTCGCGGACCTCGGACTCCAGTTCCGCGACCGCCGATTCGATGAGCCCCGGCGGTCCGAGCGCCATCAGCGCCAGTCGCGCGTCGCCGAAGAGCCGTGTGGCGAGCTCCCGCTGACGCGCCGCGCGCACGCCGTGTAGCACGGCGTCACGCTCGCGTTCGGGGAAGTCCTGCACGCCGACCGGCACGGTGCCGACGATGCGCGCGGCACTCGCTGCTTCGTCGAGGTCCGGGCGCGGATGCACGTACGACTGGGCGTCGGCGACGCCGCGGCGCTGCACCGACACGTCGAACACGTGACGCCGCTGCGTCCGGCGATGCACCAGCTCGACCCGACTGGCCTTCACGTCAACGTCAAAGGCGCGCGTCTCAGGCTCTTGCCAACCCGGCACGAACGCCTGCGCGGCCGAGAGTCCTCCGGCCACCCGCACGAGGGGCGAGACCGATGGCCACACGCGCTGGGCCCAGATGTCCTCGCCGGTCCCCAGCGCCGGGTCATTGCTGAGCGCCTGCCGAAGCGTCGCGCGCAGCGCGCGCTCGAGTTCGGGGTCGCCCGAGAACTCGATGGCGCGCGCGGCGTAGCGGAGCGACTGGATCGTCATGCTGCGGCCGATGTCGTCGTAGAACCACGCGCTCGACGTGAACATGCGAAGCGCGTCGCGCATCATCTCCAGCAACTCGCGCGCCCGGACGCGCTGCGGCGCGTCGAGTTCCGGCGCGAGCAGGGTGTCGACCATCGCGGCCCGCTCCGCGGTCGGCGCGGCGACCACTGCCCCATAGGCATCGCGTGCGCCCCAAGGGTCCGTGAACAACGCCGCTGCTTCGCGGGCATACTGTTCGTGCAGCGCATCGCGCAGGGCATCGAGGCCAAGTCGAAGCGATTCGCGCCAGGATTGATCGGGCGCGCGCGCCGCGTCCTCGCGGCACCCGCAGTCGCTCCGCCAGCGGCCGAGCCCGTGCGGACAGCTCCACGCACTCGGCCCGACGAGTGTCACGGTCTCGGTGGGCGGGTGCGCCGCGAGCAACTCGGCGAACGAACACATCGCCACATCGGGTGTGAGCGCGAGTTCCTGCACCAACCACGCGAGTGCCATCTCGCTGAATCGGTGATGGTGACCGAAGGTCTCGCCGACCGTGGCGATGGTGATCGCCTGCGGTGCCTTTTGCGCCGGCTGCCCCTCGAGCAGGTCCGCCTTCCACAGGCGAGCGTTCGAGAGCATGGGACCGAACGACACGTTGTGCGAGCGTGTGCCATCGTAGAGGAAGACCGCGATCTCGCGCCCCGTCGCCGTGACGTACCGGCCGGGCATGCCGTTCGCGGGGACCGACCGCACCTGGCTCGGTGCGAGGACGGTGAAGCGGATCCCCTCCTGCGCGAGGATCTCGAGGGTCTCGTCATCGACCGCCGCCTCGGGCAACCACATGCCCTCGGGCGCGCGGCCGAAGCGGCGACGGAAATCGGCGATGCCCCACCGCACCTCGGTCTCCTTGTCGCGGCGCGAGGCGAGCGGCAGGATGATGTGGTGGTAGGGATGCGCGAGGGCCGTCCCGAATCCGGTGCGCTCCCGGGCCTGGCGATCGCCGGCGAGCAGCGCGCTGTACGTCGCCGGCGAGTGGTGCTCCAGCCACTCGAGGAGGGTGGGCGCCACATCGTACGACATGTGCGCCGTGAGATTCACGATGCGCGCGATCTTGCCTTCGGGATTCAGCACGCGCGCCGAGACGACGGCGCGGTAGCACTCACGTTCGATGCGCTCGTGGAAGTCGTGCCACGGTGCGGCGCGCGGCTCGCGCGGGATCTCCTCGAGCCACGGGTCCTCACGTGGCGGCTGCGAGAAATGCCCGTGGATGACGATGCGGCGCATCGCAGGGACGACCGGCGTGGTCACGCGCCTCTCCGCTCGGCGGCGAAGCGATAGACCTCGCGGTAACGCGCCTCGGCGTGCTCCCATCCGAAGTCGCGCGCCATCGCCTCCCGCTGCATCCGGACGAACGTGGCGGGGTCGCGATAGGCTTCCATCGCCCGCGCCGCACCCTTCAGGAAATCGTCGGAGGTGTATTCGTCGAACAGGAAGCCGGTGACGCCGTCCTCGATGGTGTCGGCCAGTCCTCCGACCCGGCGCGCGAGTGGCAGCGTGCCGTAGCGCTGCGCGCGCATCTGCGTGAGCCCGCAAGGCTCGTACATGCTCGGCATCAGGCAGAAGTCGGCCCCGGCGAGCAGTCGGTGCTCGAGCCGATCGGTGAAGTTGAGCTGCACACCGAGACGGTTCGGTGCGCGCCGCGCGAGGTCGAGCAGCGTGCGCTCGTACCGCGGTTCGCCTGACCCGAGGAACACGAACTGCGCGTCGAGCATGAGGAACCCCGACCCCAGGATGAGATCGAGCCCTTTCTGGTAGACCATGCGGGCGCTCATGGCGATGAGCGGGGTCTGCGCCCGCTTGGGGAGGCCGAAGAAGCGCTGCAACGAAGCCTTGTTGCTGGCCTTGCCCGAGAGATCCTTCCGCGAGTACCGCGCGACGATGTGCAGATCGGTCGCCGGGTCCCACTCCTCTTGGTCGATGCCGTTGGCGATGCCGCCGAAGCGGCCGCCCAACGCGCGGAACGCGTCGTGAAGGCCGAAGCCTCCGCCTTCGGTGCGCAACTCGTCGGCGTGTGTGGGACTCACCGTCACCACGGCATCGGCGAACGACATGCCTCCCTTGAGCAGGTTCATGCGGCCGTACCACTCGAGGTGATTCATCGTGTACAGCGACCACGGAAGGCCGAGATCCGCGACGGTCTCGGCGGGAAAGTGCCCCTGAAAGCCCGCGTTGTGCACCGAGAGCACCGACGCCACCGACGCGTAGCGCGGATCATCCGCGAACACACCGCGCAGGTAGACGGGAATCAGAGCCGCGTGCCAGTCATGCGCGTGCACCACCACCCGGCCCTCGCTCAGGCGCGGAATCGCCTCGATGACACCGAGCGAGAAGCAGGCGTAGCGCCGGGCGTTGTCGCTGAAGTCGCCGTTGGCGTCACCGTAGATCCCCTCGCGCGCGAAGTACGTGGCACTCGCCACGAAGACGACCCGCGGCGTCGGGGGCCCGGCTGGACGGACGAGTTCGAGCAGGCTCACCTCTTCGGGGCGGCCGCCGACCATCACCTGGAAGGGCGATCCCAGCGGCTGTACCGGCGGGGCGAGACGAGCGACGTCCCCGTAGTAAGGCATCACGATGGTGACGTCGATGCCCGCCTTCGCCTGGAAGCGCGCGAGCGTGCGGACGGCCTCGCCGAGGCCGCCGGTTCGGGCGAAGGGTGCCAGCTCCGCAGTGGCATGCACCACGGCGATCGGCGCGTCGGCGGCGGTCGCCAGCGGCGACTGGACCGGCGACTTCGATTTCGCCGTACGAGTCGCCGTGCCACCCCGCTTCTTCGGCGTCTTCGCCTTCTCATCCCCCTTGCCAGTCGCCTTGCCACCCGCCTTGGCCGCCTTGGCAACCGCCTTGGCAGCCGCCATCTCGGGGTTCTTCGATGTCGGCGTGGTCTGGGGCGTGTCGTCCTTGCGTCGGGTCGGGATAGGAGGTTCGATCGGGGGTGGTCAGGTAGGCCGGAAAAGAGCTTTGATCAGGCTGAGTCGAGTATACCCCGCCACGACGGGCCGCGCGAGGACCGACGGACGGGCGTCGGCGCGCCTTCCGCCCCGGAGGGCCGCCTCACTCTACGCCGTGACCCCGATCAGTGCGTCGAGCGCGCCGCGGTCCGAACCGACCAGTTCCTTGATCCGCGCCGTGTCCACCTCCGCCACGATGATCTCTCCGATCTCGACCTGCACCGCCTTGAAGATGCCCAGCGACTGCATTCCCTCGGCCTGGCGACGGTTGTCGTCCGTCGGTGTGACGAAGTGCACCGAGTCCACCTTGTAGCGATGCAGCAGGAAGAGCAGCAGGAGGGTGAGCAGGCGTTTGTTCCGCAGCGCGACGTCGAAGTTGTTCTGGTCGCGCACCGAGAGGATGCTTCGCCCACGACGGTCGAGGATGGCGGCGTAGACCACGTTGGCGGACTTCGCTCCGCTTTCGCTGAGCACGGAGAGTTCGAGCAGCTCGCTCCCCGCCGTGTGCGGCTTGAGCGCGACCTTGAAGGCCCCCTTGACCCCGTGACGCGCACGCCAACGCTCGAGCCAGTCGGCGAGCAGCTTGGGCGACACCTCGGTCTGCACGAGGTGCTGCTTCTGCGTCGAGCCTTCGCCCATCGCCTTGGTCGTGGACGTGCGGCCGGCGATCGAGAGGAGCGCCGCGTCGGCGCGCGGTCCTCCGACGAGCGTCTGCGGCGTTCGGTAGCCGGAGTCGAGGAGGCGGAACTTCCGCTGCACCCGGGCGAGCGCGAGCATGCCGTTCTCCCGCAACGAGGCCGCGAACTCCTCGGCGGCGAGTCCATCGATCTGGTGGCCGCCGTAGGTGATGAAGTTGAAGACGAAACCCATCTTCCCCAGCTCCATGGGAAACTGCCGCATCTCTTCGTCGTTCATGCCTGTCGTGTCCCAGTTGAACGACGGTGAGAGGTTGTAGGCGAGCATCTTGTCGGGGAAACGCGCGTGGATCGCGTCGGCGAACTTCTTGGCCTCGCCAAGGTGTGCGCTCTTGGTCTCCATCCAGAGCAGGTCGGCGAACGGTGCGGCGGCCAGTGACTTGGCGATCGCGTACTCCAAGCCGCCACGCACCTGGTAGTAGCCGTCGGGCGTCTTCACATGCTCGCAGTCCCACGTCACTGAGAGTCCGAGCGAGCGCGCCTTCTCGCGCGCCTGATACCACGGCGCGCGGGCAGCGAACTCGAGCCAGGCGGTCTTCGTGATCGGGAGGTGCTCCGACTCTGCGGCGCGCAGGTCGATCGCCGCGGCTACTGCATCGGCGTAAGTCGAGACACCCGCCTCCGCTCGCCAGAGATCGCTGAACCGCTCGAACACCATGTCGAAGGCGGCATCGACTCCGGACTTGCCCGCGTGGTATTCGCTCGCCGCCGCCGAGATGCGCAGATCGAGACCGACGCGCGCGAGCCAGGCGTCCGCCGCGGCGTACTCCTCCTCGCAGATCGCATAGAGCTCGTGGCCGCTGAGCTCCTCGAGGCCCGCGCGACGCATCTGGCGCAGGATCGCGAGGAAGGCGGCCCGGAACGTCGGCACGCCGAGGTTCGTCGCCCCAAGGATGAATGGCTGGTCACGCTCGTCGCTGCGACCATCGAGTAGCGTGGCCGATTCGGCATCGGTCCGCGCGACGATCAGTCCGGGCACACCCATGATGTCGAGCTGGAAGCGTGCCGCCACGAGTCGCTTGATCTGCTCGTCCTCGGCGACGAGCACCTTTCCGCCTTGGTGCCCGCACTTCTTCACGCCGGGCTTCTGATCCTCGATGTGGTAGCCCGGCACGCCGACCTCGACGAATCGGCGGACGAGGTTGCGCACATGTGCATCGCCCCCGTGCCCGGTGTCGGCGTCGGCGATGATGTACGGCCGATAGTCGATCTCCGGCGTCGCCTTGCGCTCGGCTTCGGTCATGCGCGCGCGCGTGTGGAACTGGTTCTTGTCGGCAGTGAGCAGCGCGCGCACGATCGGCGCCGCCTCGTCGGGGACCTGACTCAGCGGGTAGCTCGCGAGGTCGGGACCCGGATCCTCTTGGACCGATCCCTTGGCGCTGGTCGCCCAGCCGCCGAGGTAGATGGCGTCGATCCCCATGCGCTTCATCGCCACGGCCTGCCCGGGCGAGTAGGGACCGAAGGTCGTGATGCTCTTCCCTTCACTGAAGAGTCGCCGGAGCAACGCGTGGAACCGCTCGGCCGCGTCGCGTGCGACCGCATAGTCGCCCTGGATCGTGCCGCGCTGTTCGATCACTTCGCGCGCCGAATGTACGCGCGTGATGCCGCTGAAGCGCGGCGACGCGAACCAGGCCCGGAGTTGCTCAACGTCCTTCTCGAAGCTCATGTCGTTCCCCTTTCAGGTAGCAGGCAGGTCGATCGTATCGGTGAGGCGCGTGCCATCACGCGCGAAGGCCTTCATGAACGCGTCGATCCGAGCGGTCGCGCGCGCAAGGTCGTGATCGTCGAGATTGAGGTTGAGCAGGTCCACGAACCACGGCGCTTTCACCGGACTGCGCACGTAGCGGGCGACGATCTCCCGTGCGATAGGGAGCGTGGTGCCCTTGGAGTCATCGTGCACGTCGCGATCGGTGGCACGAAGGAGCTTGCCGTACTCCTCGTCGAGCAGGCGGTCGAAGAGTGCGGGCGTGAGTGCGTCACCGGCGGCGACGCCGGTCGCAGCGTCGGCATCGGTGAACCGCGCGTCCTTGTGGAGCCACTCCCAGAGGATGCTGAGCCGGATCTCTCCGGTCGCCATGTCCTCCATGAGGTAGAGCACATCGGGGTCACCGAACGCATCGGCCGGCTTGAGCGCGGCGGCCTGGTAGCCGCGAGCGAACGCGTTGCCGTATTGCAGTGCCACAGACAGGAGGTCGCGCGCGCCGCGCACCGTGCGGGGCGCCGGTTCGATCAGCATCAGCGAATCGGCGGCGGCCCGATCGTACGAGAGCGGTGGGAACGAGCGCCCGAGTTGGTTCGGTTGACCGACCGCCTCCCAGATGGGACGGAGGATGTGGACCATCTTCCAGTGCGCGACCCACTTGCCGCTCGCGCCCGCTTGTTGCTCGCGGGTGCCGCCCGCCTTGGCGCGCGCCATGCCTTCCGTGACTCCCTTCGCCGACCCCACCGGGATGTTCGGCTCCATCCCACCCTGCCAGAGCGCGAAACGACCGTTGCGGCCCGCTGTGTTCACGGCGCTCTTCACCCGCGCCTCGTAGTGACGCATGTAGCCGTACGTCATGGTGATCGCGCTGATGTCCGGGTTCAGGAAATCGCGATCCCATGCCATCGCATCCGAGACGCTGTTGATGTAGTCCCAGCGCCCGGTGTTGAACCCCACGAACCGGGGGCCGAGCGCGGCGCGGATCTCCATCAACTGGAAGCAGGCCTCGATCTGCTCGACCAGTACGTACGTCTTGATGCTCGCCACCGCGAGTCCCACGTGACGCTCGAGCGCCGAGAGGATCTCGTGCCAGAGCGCCGCCTCCTCCGCCGTTTGGATCTTCGGCAGGTACAAGACCAGCGACCGGCCCTCGGCGCGAAGCGTGGCGTGGTTGTTCACCGTGTACAACACGGCGTCGACTATGGAGGCCGAGAGCTGTGCACCGTTGCGATCACGCACGTGACGGTCGACCAGGTGCAGGCCTCGCGCACGGAAGATCCGCGTGGTGAAGGCGAGCTGGGCGCGCCAGTCGCTAATCGCCTCGCGACCGAGGGTCTCGCGCGCCCACGCGTTCATCTCGGCGGCGACCCGTTCGGCGACGTCGAGGAATCGCGGATCGGAAGCGAAGGCGAGTTTGAGGTTGCGGTGGTTGTCGAGCGACATGGTCTCCACCTGACCCAGCGCGTCCTCTCCGTCGAACATCCAGCCGTCCGCACCGGACAGGAGGGCGTAGGCGACGTTCCGCAGTCCCGCAGCAAGATCCGCGCGCGGCCGGGTCGCCGGTCCGGTGCCCTGGATCCACTGGCGCTGGAGGTCGCTCGGGATTTCGGAGCCGTCGAACCGCCCCGCGCGCGCATCTCGTACGGTGATCGACGTACCGCGGATGGTCGCGTCGGCATCGAGGAAGTCGATCCGCCGTCGTGTGCGGGCCCTCTCGGCACGCCGTTCGATGCGCTCCCGCATGAGCCGCCGGCGGTCATCATCGAATGGTGCAAGCGCCTCGAGGGCCTGCCAAACGGCGGGGGTGAGAACGTCGGCGTAGCGCTGCGCGATGTCGGCGCGAACCGCGAGGCCGCGGCCAGGTGGCTGGTGGGGAGTGGTGCTCGCGGCCATGCCCGAATCTGCTCCTCTGGTCAAGTCGTGCTAAGATAGGACATGGAACCGGCCGGCGACATTGCGAAGGCGATCCTCGAGGGCTTCGACCGGCATTATCGCATCTTCCGCAAGATGTGCGCCGAGGCTCAGGGGCGGTTCGAGCGTGCGGACTGGGCGGCCGTCCGCGCAGCGCATGGCGAGCGCATTGACCTGTACGACGCGCGGGTGCGTGAGGCCGTCGATACGATCTCTACCCGATTCCCGCGCGCGCGCGTCGACGAATCGGTGTGGCCGCAGGTCAAGCGGGCCTACATCGAACTCCTCTATGACCACCACCAGCCCGAGCTGGCCGAGACGTTCTTCAACTCGGTCGCCTGCCGGGTGCTCGAACGGACCTACTATCGCAACGAGTACATCTTCTGGCGGCCGGCGGTGTCCTCGGAGTTCATCGAAGGGGACGCGCCCGCGTACCGCTGCTACCACCCGGCGACGCAGGGATTCCGTCGCACACTCGCCGCAATCGTGGCCGACGCCCGACTGAGCCTGCCCTTCGAGGACCTGCAACGCGACCTGCGCTGTGTGGTGCGCGCGCTGCGATCCGAGTTCCCGGCTCCTCGGGAAAGTCACCCGGACCTGCAGGTGCAGGTGCTCTCGTCGCTGTTCTACCGCGGCGAGGCCGCGTACATCGTGGGACGGATCATCAACGGCGGCCGCGAGTATCCGTTCGCGGTGCCCGTGCGGCACGGCGCTGCGAACGGCACATTGGTGCTCGATACACTGCTCGTGGGCAGCGCTCGGCTGGACGTGCTGTTCAGCCTGGCACGCAGCTATTTCATGGTCGACATGGATGTGCCGTCGGCCTACGTGGCGTTCCTGCGAAGGCTCATGCCGGCGCGTTCCGCCGCTGAGCTCTACACGGCCGTCGGGCTGCAGAAGCAGGGCAAGACCCTCTTCTATCGGGATCTGCAGGGACACCTCACGCACGCGACCGACCGATTCGTCGAGGCGCCGGGCGTTCGGGGGCTGGTGATGGTCGTCTTCACGCTCCCCTCGTTCCCCTGCGTGTTCAAACTCATGCGCGACACCTTCGGGGCGCCGAAGCAGTCCACCCACGACGATGTGCGGCGGCAGTACCAACTCGTGAAACACCGTGACCGCGTGGGTCGGATGGCCGATACACTCGAGTTCTCCGACGTCGCGTTCCCATTGGCGCGGTTCGACGCGGCACTGCTTGCCGAACTCGAATCGGCCTGCGCCTCGACGGTGCAGCGGGACGGCGACCGGTTGATCGTCAAGCACCTGTACATCGAGGCGCGTGTCACGCCGCTCGACATCTACCTGCGCGGCGCCGATGAGGCACGCGCGCGGCATGGCATCGGCGAGTACGGCCGCGCGATCAGGGAGCTGGCCGCTGCCGGGATCTTCCCGGGGGACCTCTTCTGCAAGAACTTCGGTGTCACGCAGAGCGGGCGCGTGGTGTTCTACGACTACGATGAGGTCGCGCTGCTCGGGGAGCTGCACTTCCGCGAGTTCGTCGCGGCCCGCGACGAACTCGACGAGCTGTCGGCCGAGCCCTGGTACTCCGTCGGGCCGAGCGACGTGTTCCCCGCGGAATGGCCGAAGTTCCTGTTTGCTCCGGGGCGGGACCGGGAGTTGTTCATGAAGGACTTCCCCGAGCTCACCACGGCGCGCTGGTGGACCGAACGGCAGGAGGACTTGAGGCGCGGCGTGGTGCCCGACGTCCTCCCGTATCCAACTGAGATGCGCTTCTCGAGCGCGGTGACCGCGCGGCAGTCCGCTCTCGCAGCGCCGACGAGTTCAGGCTAGTCGTCGACGTCGCCGTAGCTGCGGATGTAGTCCACCTCGAGCCGGAACGGCCCGTCCTGACCATCGGCGATGTAGATCCCCACGCCGCGAATGCGCGAGAGATCGATCGCCGGAGCATTGACCTCGCGTCCGAAGATGGTGTTCCGCAGCACGTTGAACGGCACGCGAACAACGGTCCACTCCTTCGAGGTCGGGAACGGGGCCCGGCGCGAGACGTTCCGTCCGTACGCGCGGAGGCCATCGTCGAGCTCGACCTCGAACTGGCGGCCACTGCCACGAACCCGGAGTTCGAGCCCGAGCTCACCCGTCAGCGCGACGCCTCGGCTCGCGCGCACGGAGGTGAAACCGCCACCCTGAGTCACGAGCGTGCCGGTGAACCGGAGCGCTCCCTCCTCCACGGCCACAAAGCCCGAGGAGCGACCGCCCATGACACCGTCGTTCACGACGAACCATTCCGCTTCGTCGGCGCGATCGAAGGCGAAGAGGCTCACCGGCATCGGACTGCCTGGAGCGGTGCGCGTGCTGGGGCTCTCGGCGCCGAGCAGCAGGAACAGCGACGGCAGGAGCAGCAGTCGCGCGCGAGGCACGCGCCGCTTCGTGTGTTGGAAGGACATGTCATCTCGCTCAGTCGTCGTGATTCTTGCGGAGGGGTCACGTGGTCAACGCGTCGGCGCCGCGAAGAGGTTCCCGCGCGGGTGCGCGGTGGCGCCGATAGCCGAAGCGGCGCAGCTTTCGACTCGCACACACCGCACGAGGGGACTCGGAATATGCGTCTGCACTCACAGCTTCTTCGCCTCGCCTTCCTACTCCTACTGCCGGCTGGCCTCGCGGAGCAGGTCTCGGCTCAGGCCGCAGCTCGGACCGCGGCGCCCCCGACGCGCAGTCGCGCCCCGCGCGGTGCCTGGCCAGTCGCCTCACCCGCCGCGGTCGGCCTCAACGCCGCGGTGCTCGACTCGATCGACGCGGAGATCCGCGGTGGCCGATACGGCCCTGTCAATCGGTTCCTCGTCATCCGCCAGGGCCGCATCGCCTATGACAAGGCGTACACGTACAACTACGACTCCATCTACGGCGACTCGGCCCGCGTCCGCAACGCGCTCAACTCGCACGACCCGACGAGCCCCTACAACTACTTCAATCCGTGGTGGCATCCGACCTACCGGCGCGGCGACCTGCACACGCTGCAATCGGTGAGCAAGACCATCGCGTCGGCGATCATCGGGACGGCGGTCACGCGCGGTGAGTTCCCCAGCCTCGACACACCGATCCTCCGTTTCTTCGATACGACGCAGGTCCGCAACATCGACGACCGCAAGCGCCGTATCACTGTCGCCCACCTCCTGACGATGACGGGCGGTTTCGACTGGAACGAGAACCTCCCCTACATCGACCCCAACAACACCGCCGTCGGCCTCGAGGCGAGTGCGGACTGGATCCAGTACACGATCGATCGGCCGATGATGCGCGAGCCGGGGACCAAGTTCAACTACAGCAGCGGCGAGAGCGCGCTGCTCGCGCACATCTTCCGGCAGGCGACCGGAGCGGATATCGAGGAGTACGGCGCACGCCATCTCTTCGCGCCACTCGGGATCACGCGCTGGTTCTGGAAGCGTACGCCGTCGGGCACCGCCGACACCGAGGGCGGGCTCTATCTCGAGGCAGGCGACCTCGCACGCATCTGGTATCTCTTCCTGCAAGGCGGCACATGGAGCGGCACGCGCGTGCTCTCCGAGGAATGGGTACGGCGCTCGGTGACACCCGTTGTGTCGGTAAGCGCCGGAGAGAATCCCGTGATGTACGGACTGAAATGGTGGCTGCATCCCGACGGGCTCGCCCCGGGCAAGTACCTGTGGGCGGGTTCGGGCTTCGGCGGGCAGCTGCCGGTCGCATTCCCGGACCAGGACATGGTGCTCGTCTTCAACGGGTGGAGCATCCTGCCCGGCAAAGGCGGCGTGCCGCTTCGGCGGATGGAGGAGCGGTTGCAGCGGGCGGTGATCGCGCCCTAGCGGTACGCGACGCCTACCGCACGACCGCCTCGGCCTCGATCTCCACCAGATACTCGTCGCCGATGAGCGCAGCGCTCACCAGCGTGTTGGCAGGCTGGACGCCACCGAAGCGCGCGCCGTGTGCGCGTGAGACTGCTTCCCAATCCTCCGCGCGTCGCACGAAGACGCGCGTTCGCACCACATCCTCGAGCTTCCCGCCGAGAGATTGCAGCGCTCCCTCGATCTTGTCGATCGCATGGTGCGTCTGCGCTGCGGGATCGCTGCCGCCCATC
Source organism: Gemmatimonadaceae bacterium (assembly GCA_046153705.1). Lineage (GTDB taxonomy): Bacteria > Gemmatimonadota > Gemmatimonadetes > Gemmatimonadales > Gemmatimonadaceae > Pseudogemmatithrix. The sequence continues at coordinate 17,683 of JBJXGK010000036.1, read as the reverse complement.
AAGCGACTGCGGTGGGTGGACGTCGTTCCGGACACGAGGATGCGGTCACCCACGCGCAGCGCGCGCGCGTAGCCGGCGATCGGCTCCCACATCGTGTCGCTGAAGGCGCGGCGACTGCCATCGGCGCGCTCCTCAACACGGTACGGCGCGCGGAACGACTCGATGTGATGACTGAGGTCGCCACTCGCGGTGAGGAACGGCGGCTTGCGGTACTCATCGCCGCAGTCACCGGGAATGGCGCGCAGTGCCGCCATCGCCTCGCGAATCTCGACCACGTCCTCGCGTTCCAGGCGCAGCGTGGCGAGGCGGACATTGTCGTCGATGTGCGCACTGGCGCCGAGCCGCGCGCCGACGATCACACCGGCCACCGCCGGCGCGTCGAGGATGGCTCGGCACGCCACGTTGGCGATCGACGAGCCGCGGCGCTTCGCGATTCTCTCGAGCGTGCGCAGCAAGGCCTGGAACGCGGACCAGCCACCGGCTTCACGAATGAAGCGACCGTACTTCATCTGTGACCAGGTTTCCAACTGCTCCCAGTCGGGCTCCGGTCTGCCGAGCCAGCGCTCACTCAGGAATCCGCCGGCCAACGTGCCGAAGGCGAGCAGCTTCACGCCCTTGGTCACGCAGTACTCGGCGAGTGCGCCAGCCGCACGCTGGTCGATCAACGAGTAGCACACCTGATTGGTGAGGATCGGAATGCCGCTCTCCACCATCAGGCGCAGGTGCGCCGTATCGGTGTTCGTGAGACCGAGATGACCGATCATTCCCTCTTGGCGCAGCTCGTCCAGCCAGAGCATCGCGTCGATCCACGAAGGATCGGCGTAGCTCCAGGCGTGGAACTGCAGCAGCGGAAGGCGCTCGAGCCGCATGCGCGTGCAAGCGCGCTGCACCGCCGCGCGCACGTCGTCGCGAGTGAGCGGACCCGGCGCCGGCACCCACTTGGTGAGCAGCTCGACCGTCGGTGCGCCAACGCCAGAGTGGAATCGGCCCACGATCTCCTCGGCCGACCCGTAGTGATCGGCCATGTCGAACGTGGTGAAGCCGGCCGCGACGTACGTGGCCATCGCGCGAGCTGCGGCATCGAGATCGAGCATTCGACCATCGCGCTCGAGATCAGCCACCTGCCACAGGCCCGTGAGGACACGGGCGATACTCAAGTCAGGCGCGAGGGTGATCCGTTCTACCGTCGGGGTCACGTGGGTCTCAGTCGGGCGGAAGTGTGGAGAAGCGCTCGCGCAGATCCACGCCCGCGCGGCGCAACGAGGCGATCTCACGCAGGTAGATCAGCGTGCCCGCCGCCATCACGATTAGCCACACCGGTGTGGATCGGAAGTACCAGGCGCTCACATCGGAGTTGAGGTCCTTCCATACGTGCACCGTGAGGAAGAGCAGCAACACCAGCGCGCCGAGCCCCGCAAGCGCGGCGCGTAGGGACGGGCTTCGCAGCACGCGCATCCCCGCGGCGAGCACGGGGTTCGTGCGCGGCAGCGCCAGCACCGACACGCACATCAACAGGAAGTTCACCAACATCGAGATCACCAGCAGGTCCACGCCGAGGAAGAAGTCGCCGGCGAGGTGACTGCCAAGGATTCCGACCGTTGCCATCAGACCGCTCAGGACGATCGCGGTGTTGGGTGTGTGGCGCACAGGATGTACACGGGCGACGGCCGCAGGGAACACGCCGTCGGCCGCCCAGGCGAACATCAGGCGAGACACCGAGAGCAGCATCGCCGGGAGGTCGTTGATCAACGCCACCGCGGCGCCGGCGACGATCAGCACCGTCAAGCGCGGATCGAGGATGTAGCCAAGCAGGCCAGGGGCGGTGACGTCCTTGCTCGCCGCTTCCGACGCGATGAACCACCACGGCACGGTGTGGTACACGGCGCCGGCGAAGAGAAAGTAGAACGCGCCCACCACCACCATCGCCAAGCCGATCGCTCGCGGCAGGTCGCGTTCGGGATGTTTCGCTTCCCCACCCGCCTGCGCGATCGCGTCGAAGCCGATGAAGCTCGAGAACAGCACGGCCGCCGCCGAGAGGAAAATCCGGAGGTCGAACGGTGCGTCCGGCGCGGCGCCCAGCGTCCGCCCTTCGCGCGCCAGCAGCGCCGCCCCGAATGCCTCGTGACTGGAGCCGAAGCCCGCGACGATCACGATCGCTCCGAGAGCGAACATCAGGAACATCAACGGAATCAACGTGCGCTGATACGCGCCGAGGCCACGCAGATTCACCGCGACGAACGTCCAGAGGATCCCAAGCGCGAGCGGCAGGCGGACGCGGCCCTCCCCCAGCGCATCGGCCACCCCGGGCCACGCGAGCGCGACAGCCACATCACGCAGGAAGGGAGGGATCACATACGACACCACGCCGATGGCGATCGACAAACCGAACCACTGCGAGAACGACGCCACGAATCCCATCCACGGACTCAGCGCTCGGCTCGCGTAGAGATAACTCCCGCCCGCCCGCGGCATCGCCGAGGCCAGCGTGGCGTACGCGAGAGCGGCCAAGAGCGCCGGCACCGCCGCGAATGCGAAGGCCGGCAGCACCCAGGGGCCGATGCCGGGCACGTTCCGCTGGAGCATGATCGGCACGATGTTGATCGACGCGCCGACCATCGAGCAGATGCCGGTGGCGGCAAGGGCGAGCAGCCCGAGCTCACGCGCGAGGCGCGGTGGGGTAGTCAAACCGTTCGTCCATGAGCGAGCATGCGTAATTCTACTGCGCGACGGGCGCTCACGATGGTACCTTCTCCTGGGCCGAGATGGTCTCGTTCCATTCAGGGCGGAGAAATATGTTCACCTTGCGCTGGACGCATGCGTCAGCCGCGCTCGTCGCGGCGCTGCTCACCGTCACTACTCCCCTCCCGGCCCTCGCGCAGGCGCCGATGGCGAGCTCCGACGTCCGCCAGATCGTGACCTTCCGATTCGCGGCCGGGCGCACCGGCGAGGCCGTGGCGATCTATGAACAGCAACTGAAGCCGATCTACCTCGACGTCCCGCCCCTGCTCCGTTTTCGCGCGTATCGCGAGACCGAGAGCCCCGAGCCGTTGGATCTGGTGATCGTGAGCAGCTACAGCGGCATGGCCGGGATGGATGCCGCCAATGCCATGTTGCGTCGCCCGCACTCTTCCGGTCGCTCGGCGCTGGCGCTCTACGGTGCGCTCTCGGCGATGTCGGAGACGCACCACGATCAGTTCGTGGAGATGGAGCCGGGGTGGAGCGACACGCTCGTGGCAGGCGAGCGGCTCACCGTGTTCGAGTATCTCCGACTCGCGCCGGGAGCACAGTCCGAGTTCGGGCGACTGCTGCGCAGCACGGTGCGTCCGTACGAGTCGGCGCTGCGACTCTACGAGTGGTCCGAATCGGGGCGCATGTTGGTGAGCGACGGCTGGGACATCGTCCGCATCTTCGGAATCGGTTCACTCGGTGATTGGCAGCGCTACCGCGAGCGGATGCGCGAGGCGCCGTTCGCGGGCGAGTTCGACCGCCTGGTCTCCGCTCGCAAGACGATCATCCTGCGACAGGACCCGAGTCTGTCGGTGCGATAGTTCCCTCCCCCATACAAGGATTCGTCACGATGACCCACGATCTCATGAAGACCCTCCTCGGCTCCTGGGAGGGCACGTGCCGCACCTGGTTCGAGCCCGGCGTGCTCGCGGACGAGTCCCCTATCAAGGGTAAGTTCCGACCGCTGTTGGACGGCCGATTCGTCCGGCACGAGTACACGGGCCTGATCAAGGGGAAGCCACGGTACGGCGAAGAGACGATCGCTCGGAACGCGGTGACGAAGCGGTTCCAGGTCTCGTGGTTCGACGACTTCCACATGAACTACGCGCTCATGTACTCCGAGGGAGAAGCGACCGCACGCGGATTCGCGGTGCGGGGCGAGTACGACGTCGAGGTGAACGCGCCCCGCTGGGGCTGGCGGACCGAATTCGAGCTCATCGACGACGACCATCTCGCGATCATCGCGTACAACGTCATGCCCGGCGGCACGGAGGCGAAGGCCGTCGAGACGCAGTACCATCGCCAGAGCCGGTGACCGCGGCGCCGGAGGGCGCGATCGCGATGGACTAGAGCTGTCGCAGCCAGCTCAACTTGATGATCAGCGAGCGAGCCGCCGGCACCGGACTGTCGAGGATCGGCTGGCCGTCGTTGTACACGATGTACAGGAACGAAAGCGGCGCGAACTCCCAGCTGAAGCGCGTGTTGAGCGCCGTGCGTTTCTGCACCGTGTTGTACTGGTAGAAGGCGCTCCACTGCACGCGCGGATTGAGCGCGGCGCGCAGTTCGGGCCCTACCAGGTGGGTCACGAGCGACGTGTCGGCAGTGCCGAGTGACCGGAGGCGATTGATCTCGTAGCTCGCGCGCACGGAGACGTACGGATTGGGTGACCAGCGCCCCGAGACGGCTGCACGTTCCTGCGTGCCGTCGAAGAACCCACCCGCAGACACGTTGGCCGTCCCTGCGAACTCCGCGCTCGGATCTGACCGAAGTTCCATGCCGTAACGCCAATAGTCGTGCGTGCCGGCAGCGATGGTGACCCCGGGCAACAACGCGACGTTCGCCACCGGACGCTGGAGATTGCGCTCGACGAACGGTGTGATCGCGCCACCGGCGACGCTGAGGAACTCGGTGTTCGCCAGGATGCGCGCCTCCTGGAGCAGGCGACTATCCGGATCGTGGAACAGCAGCGTGAAGAGCTCGGGACGGATCCACACGAGCGACTTGGGACGCCACCGCGGCTGGAACGTGACGTTCGCGAACGGATTCGTCATGATCACGCCCGGCCGCGAAACGAACCCGGTGCGCGGCGTGTAGTCGGCGTCGACGACGGCACCGTTGATCCCCACGCTCGAGCCCGGCGTGTTCCGGTTCAGCGACCAGGTGGCCGCCCTTCCGGAGTTCCCGTCCTGATCCGAGTTGGAGACCATCGCGCTCAGTTGCACCTGCTCGCCGAATCGCGTGAGCATGTCGACGGCCGACACCACGTTGGTACCACCCGCACCCCGGGAGTCATCACGGTAGGCGACGAGGCCCCCGATGCGCGTGGATCGGCCGAAGAACTGGCTCCCGCGCACCACACCGAAGTCCGCCGCATCGGCGTCGTTGGCGCCGACGCCGTTCTGGAGCATCGCGAGCGCCCCCACGGAGGTGCGGCCCGTGCGGTATCCGTAGCGTGCGCCGCCCGCGATCGGACGCGGCGTACCGTCGTTTCCGAGTCCGATGCGACGAGAGAAGAACGGTTGGACGACGAACGGGTTCGACGTCCCTCCGGACGGATTCGAGCTCGCCACACTCGCTGCGGTGAGGAGGTCCGCATTCTCGAGGAAGAACTGTCTCTGTTCAGGGAAGAACACGCTGAAGCGCGTGAGGTTCACGACTTGCCGGTCGACGTCGGCCTGTGCGAAGTCGGTGTTCACCGTGGCTTCGAACAGGCTGTTGGCCGTGGGCGCCCAGATCAGCTCGCCACCGACGTCGCCCGTGGTGCCGCGAAAGCCGCCGACCGCGTCGTTGCGGCGTGTCTCGGTGAGCCCATACAGCCGCGACCGCACGTTCGCCTTCGGCGGCGGCGGGGCGATGGAATCGAGCCGTCCCGAAAAGACCAGCCGCCAGGATGAGAACTGCCTCGGGTACGGAACCCAGGCACTCCACTGTGCCGCGCGGCGCGTGTTGCGGACGAAGTTGATGTCCCAGGACGCGAGCCCCTTCGCGTAGCGCAAAGAGGTCCACGGCACGGCGATCTCGGCGATCCAGCCGGAATCCGCGCGAGTCGTGCGCACGCGCCACATCGCGTCCCAGCTGAAGCTGAACGAAGCGCCTCCGTCGAAGGCCTGCACGTCGCCCTGCGAACCGAGCGGCGTGACTTGCAGCTGATACGCGGTGCGCCGGTCGCCGAGCGGTCCGAGGGTGACACCGAAGACATCGTTGTCGGGGGACGAGAAGTCGCGTCGCAGGTCCGGCATGCGTAGCGATGAGAGTCCCGCGCTGTCTCGGTTGAAGGCGCCGACATAGAGGTACTCGTCGTCGAACAGGACGCGGACCTCGGATGGGAACCGGGTGCTCTTCACGAAGTCGGGGCGGACCTGCACGAAGTCCTTCGCCACGGGAGCCTTCACCCAGTCGACCTCGTCGAGCCGGCCATCGAGCAGGATCTTTCCCGTGGCGCGCTGCGCGGAGAGCCGCGGCCGCGTCGCACTGTCGGGCTCCAGCACGACGGCCTGCGCCCGCGCCGTCGATGCGACGCCTACGAGCGCGATGGCGACGACGAGCGGTGTGAGAGACCTGTGCGTCAGCGCCAGGCTGATGAGACTCGCATTCGGCATCACGAAAACCTAGCCCCGCCGGGGCAGCTCGTGCAGGGCGAGTGCGAAAGTCTCGACGACACGGTCCGCGTCGGCGAGCGAGAGCGGCATGGGCCCGCGGATCTTGATCACGTTGTGGAATGGCCCGTCGGTCCCCACGAGGACGCCGTTCTGACGCATGCGGTCGACGACGAAGCTCGCCTCGTCCGGCGCCGGCTCCAGCGTGCCGCGGTCGCGAACGAATTCGACACCAAGGAACAGACCGGACCCGCGAACGTCCCCGACGATCTCGAACTCCAGCTTGAGGGATCGCAGACCGGCGAGCAGTCGCTCACCGACCAGCAGCGCATTGCGCTGCAGCCCCTCCTCGAGCACCACCTGCAGCGTGGCACTGCCGGCCACGCAGGCGGCGGTGCTGCCGCCGAACGTGCTGAAGTACTCCATGCCGTTGTCGAAGCTCTCAGCGATCGCGCGCGTCGTGACCACCGCGCCCATGGGATACCCGTTGGCGATCGGCTTGCCGAGCACGACGATGTCGGGCGTAACGTCGTGCGCCTCGAACGCCCAGAAATGCGTGCCGAGCCGACCGAAGCCGGTCTGCACCTCGTCGGCGATGCAGAGGCCTCCGGCGGCGCGCACGCGTGCGTACACGTCGCGCAGGAAACCCGCGGGCAACATGATCTGTCCGCCCACGCTCGGGCAGGTCTCGGCGATGTAGCCCGACAGCCGTCGGCCCCGCGCGATGATCCCGTCGATCACCGTCCCCACCTGTGCGGCGAACCAGGCGCCGGGGTCCGCGTGCTCGCCGCGCATGCGGAACATGTCGGGGACGGGCGACGTGTGCACCCAATCGGGCGCGCCGGACCCGCCGGGTCCGGCGTGTTTGTACGGGCTGATGTCGATGAGCGTAGTGGTGTGCCCATGATACGCCGATTCCATGACGACCAGGTCGCGTGCACCGGTGCGCGCGCGCGCCAGGCGGAGCGCGAGCTCGTTCGCCTCGCTGCCCGACGCGGTGAAGTAGCACACGCTCAGCGACGGCGGCAGCAGGGCCGTCAACTGCTCGGCGTACTGCGTGAGCTGCTCCTGCAGGTATCGCGTGTTGGTATTGAGCACCGCCAATTGCTCACTCACGGCGCGCACGACGCGCGGATGACCGTGCCCGACGTGCGCCACGTTGTTGTAGCCGTCGATGAAGCGATGCGCCGCGTCGTCGTAGAGGTACTGCTTGTAGCCTCGGACGATGTTGAGCGGACTCGCCCCGTACGAGACGCTCAGATTGCCGCCGATGTGCGCACGACGCGAGGACGCGATCACCTGCTTGCGCACGTGGTGCGGCAACGACCCGACCGGGATACCGAGGATCAGATTGGGATCGGGACAGAGGCTCTTCCACACCTCCCGCTGACTCGCACGCACCACGCCGTCGACGTTGCAGGGCACGTCGAGCAGGTCCGTGACGAGCTGCACGTGCACGTGCGTCCACCAGTCGCCATTCGTCGGCGCGCTGCCGACGCGTGCGAAGACCGCACCCTTCGCGATCGCGTCGCCCACCCGGAGTCCGTCGAGCGAGTCGCGGGTGAGATGTCCGTACAGCGAATAGAACTCGACCGGGACCGCATCGTCCGTCCGATGCCTCAGGACGATCACCGGACCATAGTCATGATGCCCGCTCGCGTCCTCGAACCCGTGTACCGTGGCGTCGAGTGGCGCGTGCAGCGGTGACCCCGCAGCGAGGGAGAGATCGATGCCCACGTGGATCGTGCGCGGTTCGGTCGCGTCCGGTTCGTCGGGCCACGCGTAGATCAGCCGTGCCTCGTCATACCCGCCCACGCCGACCGTTGCGCCGTGTTCGCTCAGGAGGCGCTGAATGCGGCGATCGAGCTCGGCGGGCGCGTTCTCACGAGGCTCGCTCGATACCAGCGCGCTCATGGCGCTCAAGTCGATCGGTGCCACCGGCGTGCTGCGCAGATCACGACCGATCAGCGGCGCGAACGAGGCGGAGTGCTGCGCGATCCAGGCCGTGACGCGCGGTGCATGCGGCACCGGGGGCAATCCGCACGCAGCACGGAACGTGTAGTGTGCGAAACGCGGGTGGATCGCGGCCAGCAGGGGCAACTTTCGAACGAGCGGCTTCTGCGAGATCGCCAGATAATCGTCGCCGGGTCGTTCGGCGATCTGCTTCGCCGCCAGGCACGCACTCATGCAGAGGCGCATGCACATGAGACTGAACAACACCTCGAGCTCGGGTTCTGTGAGCGGGAGCGTTGCATGGTATCCGGCGACGACTGCGGCCGACGCGGCCAGCGGGTCGTCCGACGCGAGCGCGACGTACGCCATGGCGATCGCGACGTCGTTGACCACCTGGCTGTACACCATGTCGCCGAAATCGAAGACGCCGATGACGGTCTGCCGCGCATCGTCGACGAGCACGTTGTAGTCGTTCGCATCACTGTGGATGACGCCTCGCCGGAGCTCAGCGAGCCGTGGAACCACGTGCGTCTCGTGGTAGGTCGCGAGCGTCTTGATCACGGTGGATATCCCGCGATCGGCGACCAGCGGCCGATAGCTGCCGATCACGCGCTGGGCATTCGCGAGGTCCCAGTGGAAGTCGCGATGGAACGCGGGGTGATCGAAACTCGCGAGCGCATGATCGACACGGCCCAGGGCGCGTCCCAGGTCATGGCGCAGCGCGTCGGTATGGAGCGCTGCAGTGCCGAGTGTGATGCCGGGCAGCGCCGTGATCAGACGAACGAGATGAGGGCCATGCCGGCCGATCTCCGCGCCCTCGACCGTGCGGAGGAGCCGCGGCACGAGGCCGATCGGTTCCAAGTGACGCATCACGGCGCACTCGGCCTCGAGCACCTCCGGCCGTTCGGCGACGTTGGCCAGCTTCAGGACGTATCGATCGCCGGCCGCAGTCCGGAGAAGCACGTTCTGATCGCGCTCCGACGGAAGGTCGTGCGCCGTGGCGCGCACGCCGTAGAGGCGCTCGGCGAGTGCCGCCGCGTCGGCGAGCGAGAGGTGAGGCACGTCGTGTGTCGGAACGGTGGGCTCGGTCAGGGGCGAGGCGGGAGCGGTGCGGCGCGGGTGAGGTCGCGGACCATGCGGTCGTCTCCGGTGAGTTCCCAGTAGATGAGCGAGACGGGGATCATCCCCGCGCCGTTCACTTCGTCGAAGAAGCGCTGCATCGTGAACGCTGGCCCGAGCTGACGCGCCCGCTGCGCCATCACCTCTTCCATCAAGCGGCCGCCGGTCACATAGGCGGCACCGTAGCCGGGCTGCCGCAAGTAGAGGTGCTGCTCGAAGCCGAGGAGTGGGTCGCGACGCATCCAGCCGCGCGGCGTCCACGCCACGTGCAAGTCGGCCGCCTGGGCCATCGTGTACTCGTTGCTGTGCGCATAGAGGTTGCCAAGTCCACGGGCCGCGCGCGTGGAGAGCATGATCCAGACGATCTCGCGTGAGCGTGGGCTGTCTTCATACAGGCCCGCGTGCATCATCCATTCTTCCATCACCGTCGCCATCCCTTCGGCGCGACTCATCCACACGTTGTAGAGCAACGGCGCGCGGCGGATCGGGCTCGGGTGCGGCGCGACGCGGATGCGCATGTTGTCCCACCAGTGCCACAGGTGGCTCCAGAGCGGCAACGGGTCGCGATGATTGCCCTGCGAGAAGAAGTTGCGCGTGGCCTCCGGCGAGAAGGACGGCATGCGTTCGCGCAACGCACGCTCGAACCAGGGCTCGACGGTCGTGAACTTCTTCTCGTCGAGGAAGCGCATCATGCGTGCAATGGCGCGCTCCTGCAGCGCCGCGTAGTCCTCCGGCGTGTTGGCCACGGGCATCGGCGGCAGGCCGGCGTTGCGCGTCTCCTCGAGTGCGAGCGCCGCGTGCGAGCGCATGAGCTCGCGACGCGTGATGGTGACTTCATCCTCCCACGACAGTGGCATGAGCAGGACGTTGCGCAGGTACCAGGTGTACTGCTCCTTGCCGATGCCCGAGGGGCCAGTGCGCTTGGGCGTCTCGTCGCGCAGCCACTGCGCGAACTCGCGCGTGGCGACTTCCGCGGCCTCGATGGCGCGGGTGAGTTCGGCGGAGGCGCCGGCGACCTTGCCCCGCAGCTGTTCGAGCACCTCGAGTTGTTCCTCGAAGGCGCGCACGCCGCCCACCCAGAGATCGCGCGCGGTCGAGCCGGCGAGATTGCCGCGCGCCTGGCGCAGCAGCGGCGGCACCGAGCGCAGTTCGGTGGCGAGCCGCGCGGCCTCGTCTGCGGAGAGCGCACGCGTGCGGTCGAGCACCGTGCGTGGCCACACTGGGTACTGCCAGAGGCGCACCGCATAGTGGATGGTAGGCCCCTCCTCGGCGGGCGTGTCGCTCTCGGCGTCGCGCACGGACGCGTAGTAGGCGGGATCACGCGCGAAGGGCTGCAGCACGCTCAGGTGGTACTGCAGGCCGTTCATCTCGGCGCGCACGAGGTGCCAGTCGACCTGTTCCCGCACGGACCAGCCGCTGGTGTCGATCGCGGAGAGACGTGTCTGATAGTCCTTCAGCGCCGTGAGGCGGCGCGCGTTCGTTGCGGGCGAATAGTCGGGAGCGCCGTCCACGCGCGGCGGAACCTCGAAACTGCGCCAGTCGGTGAAGAGCGCGACGAGTCGCTGGTAGGTCGCGCTGGGCGCGGCGGCACCCGGTGACTGCGCGAGGAGCTCGGACGCAGAAGGTGCTGTCACAGCGGCGAGGAGCAGACAGAACAGCCAGCGGAGCGGCAGGCGTCGCGTCACGAGTCGGTCCGAGAAGGGGTGCCGACGAAGTTACGGCGTCGCGAACCCGGTGGCGAGGTGAAGGCGCGTCGTCCAAGAACAACCGCCGACGCGTCAGTTCAACCCACGCGCCCTCACCCGCCACATCCAATAGAACAGGAGTGGAATCGGCGCAAACGCCAGCACGACCAGCACCGGCACAATCCGAACCACCTCGGGAACGAACTTCATCTGGCCCAAGAAGAACGACCCGGTTGCGATGAAGAGCCCGAAGCACATTCGCCACAGATGCCGCACCAAGCGCGGCTTCCCTTGCAACCCACCCGCGCGGATCGCGCGCAGATCCCCGACCGCCGCGAGCAGCATCACCGAGCCGCCGACCAGCGGCGGCACGACGCGCGGCCGTCCAACGACAACGACGCTCGCATCCAGCCACTCGTTCGCGCCAGCATACAGGTTCAACGCAGCGAGCGCGAACGCCAAGAGCATCAACCCGACATCGAACCGTTGCGCGATCCGTGGCAACTGCTTCACCGTCGCCATCGCCGTGTATACGAGGTAGGCAGCCAGAAGTCCGGCGACGACCTGACCCGGATTCTCCTCGTACGCCCCGATCCCCGCCGCCGAGAGTCCGAGCACGATCATCGACCAGGTGAAGGCCAACCCCAACTGCTTGTGGAGCCGTCCGCCTTTGGTCACCGACAGCGCGATCGTGCCCGACGAAATGGCGAGCAACCCCGCGCCGAAGTGCAGCGCGAGCGATATCCACACGGCGCCGGTCGAAGTTGCGAACGTGACGCGATCCATGCGGGATGCTCCGTCTAAGAGGCTGTCTCAGCTACATCTACGAGAGCGCTGAGGGGCGGTTTCGGCACGTGCCCGCCGATCGACGACACGCCCGGTGGCGGGTGGACGGCACCGCCGTCATATTCTTGCGATCGGGCGCGGCCCCCCGCCTTCCCTCCTCTCGAACGGTCGCAGGGAACCTGCCGTTCGCGCGACTCGATCCAGAGGTACACGGAATGACGGACGACGTCCTTGGACGAATCGCTGACGGCCGCACCGACTTGGTCTGGGACTTCGTGGCCAAGGGTCACCCATCAGCCGCGCGGACTCCCGGCGCCGTTTCCTTATTGCAGTGGTGCGCCTACTTCGGCGACGTGAGCGCGATGCGATTCCTGCTCGACCACGGCGAGTCGCTCGCGTCGCTCGGCGTGAACTTCGACCTGTCGGGAGCGGCGTTCCATGGCCATTGGCAGCTCTGCGAGTTTCTCATCGAGCAGGGAGCTGACGTCAATGCAAGTGCGGCAGACACTGGCGAGACGGCCTTGCATTCCGCGCTCTGTACACCGCATCGCACCAAGCATGACCTCGTGCTCAAGGTGCTCCTGGCTCACGATGCGGACCCGAAACGAGTGACGAAGCCTTCGGCTGCTACAGGCGCTTTCATGCGCGACTGCCGGACGAAGGGCGAGACGCCCCTGCACCGTGCGGCTGCGTTCGGATCGGAGGAGACGATCGACTTGCTGCTCCGTGCAGGCGCGGCGCTGGATGCCAAGGACGCGAATGGCGACACTCCGCTCAGCTGGGCGAGTTGGTACACCAGGCCGGATTCGATATTGCGGCGGCTGTGCTACGGGCCATTCTCGATCCGCCCTGAGCGAGTCCCGATGGGCGCGGCACTGCTTGGGAAACCCCACGGGCGACGCTGAGAGGTCGATTGACAGTCAACGAAGGGAGGCAGTCGTGAGACGAGTCCGCTTCTCCGCCGCCGTCAGCCTGGACGGCTATATCGCCGGTCCGAACGGCGAGAGTGACTGGATCGTCATGGATCCAGAGATCGACTTCGCCGCCCTCATGGGGGCGTTCGACAGCATCCTGATGGGCCGCAAGACCTACGAGGCCACACGTCAGCACGGTGGTGGCGGGATGCCGGGCACGGATGCCTACGTGTTCTCGCGCACACTCCGACAGGAGGACTGCCCGGGAGTGTCGGTGTCCGGAGATCTCGAGAAGACCGTGAAAGGACTCAAGACCGGATCCGGGAAGGACATCTGGCTCTTCGGGGGCGGTGGTCTATTCCGAAGTCTGCTCGAGCTTCGGCTTGTCGACTCGGTTGAGCTTGCGGTGATTCCCGTCTTGCTTGGAGGCGGCCTGCCGTTCCTGCCCAATCTCGCGACACAGATGAAGCTGACGCTCAAGAACCACCGCGTGTATCCCAAGACCGGAACCGTGTCGCTCGAATACGCACTGTCCTAACTGGCTGCCCGACGCGTCATCGTCGCTCACTCAGTAAGAACGGTGATCGTGCCCCGCGATCCATCGACCCGCACCCGCATTCCCGTCACGAGTCGAGTCGTCGCGTGGTGCACCCCAACGACCGCTGGGATCCCGTACTCTCTGGCGACTACCGAACCGTGCGTGATCAGTCCCCCGACCTCCGTCACCAGCCCGCCGGCAGAGAGAAACAACGGCGTCCATGCTGGATCGGTCCCCGGACAGACCAGGATCTCCCCAACGGCGAGCGGCGTGGTGTGCGGTTCCAACACGACCCGCACGTTGCCCTCCACGATGCCAGCCGACACAGGTGTACCCGTTAGCAGCGTGGCCGACTCGGATGAATCATCGGAAAGACCGCCATGCACCGCGCGACCATCGCTCAACAAGAGTCGGGGAATCTGCCGCCTGCGACCCTCTCGCTCGTTCGTCACTCGGCGCGCCGCGATGAGCGCGCGCCAGGCCCGCTGGTCGCCACTAGAGAGCAGCCGCAGCTCGTCAAAGTGAAGGAAGAAAAGATCGTCCGCACGGTCCAGCACTCCAGCCCGCACCAACTCCTGCCCACTCGCTAGCAGCCCTCGACGCGCGATCCCAAGGAGGCGGATCACCGTGAACTTCGGAGTCTCTCTGAGGCCGGCGAGCGCTCGCACACGACGTCCACACCAACGGATCAGCTGCGCGCGGGCCCAGCCATATGAAGACTCGCGCCCAAGTTCCTCGAGTTCCTGGATAGCCCGCTCAGCCGCTTTCGCGCCTCGCGCGAAGACCGCATCCGGAACGCGCGCTGGGTCGCTGATCTTCAGGTAACTCTGCAAGGTCTGGACGAGCAGCCGTGGGTCCTCATCCCAGCGCGTGCGACCGATATCGATCTCGGCCACGCCGCGCATCCCGTATCGCTGCAGGAAGACGTCGAGCGCTCGCTGAGCCGTGGCCGGCAGGCCGCCCGCGAGGAACAGCGCCGACAACGTCTCGACGTCGCCATCGCGGAAGTCGATCGCGGCACTCGCATCGGCACCGATCGACGCGGCCGTCTGCCACAGTGCCAAGTCCATCTCGGTGGTGACGTTGTGCGGCAACCCACGAGTCGTTGCCATGATGAGTTCGTCAGCGCCCGACGCGCGCTCGATCAGGTAATGCAAGCACCGCAGTGATCCCATGCCCACGGCAAGTGCCGGCATGAGCAGCGGAGCGAACCGAGCGACGTATCCGATGAGCCCTTCGCACAGTGCCACGCGATCCGCGAGCGTCTGCGCCGCAGCCGCGTCGGACGCGAACGCGGCCACCACATGTTCGACGCGGCGTTGAACTCGACGGCGTCCGACATCGGGCAGCAAGGCTGCAATACCTGCGTTCGTGAGGAGGCGGGCGACGAACCCCAGCAGTCGTACCCACTGCAGCGTCGAGCGAACTTGGCGACGACCGGCCTGAGGTCCAAGTCGAGGATCGGCAAGCACGGATCGCAACGCGCGTCCGGTATCCGGCTCCACCACGCTCAGCGCCTTGAGCACGATGGGGCGCGTGTGCGGTGAGCGTAATGCGCCCGTCACGTTCACGAAGATCCGCTCGGCGGCTTCGATCAGGACCCGCTGCGACGTGAGTGTCACCGGGGGGCCCAACAAGCTCGACACTCGAGCTGCACCGTGCTGGAACATGTCGCGCCCGAGCGGCGTGAAGGGATCGAGCATTCCCTGCACCGCTCCGAGCGAGAACAGCACTTGTAGTGGCTCTGAAGGAAGTCCGCCGGGTAGCGGAAAGAGCGAGGTGATCGGGCGGGACTGCAGCACCCAGATCTTGCTGTTGGCCCAAGCCCATTCGATGTCCTGCGGACCACCGAAGGAGTGCGCGATACGATTGCCCACCTTGGCCAATGACACGATCACGTCATCCGGCAGTGCCTGCTGTGCCATGGGGTCTTTCTTCACCGTCGTTGTGCCGCCGCCCGCCAACCCGAGCGTAGCAACCGCCTTGGCGCCGATCGTCCGGCTGGTGATCTCCAGCCGCCCGACATCCACTGTGTAGTGATCGGGCTCGACCTGACCCGAGACGAGCGCCTCACCGAGCCCCCATGTGGCATCGATCACCGTCTCGGACCGAAGGCCGGTGAGCGGATTGGCGGTGAAGAGCACGCCGGCTACTTCGCTCTGCACCATCGCTTGCACAACGACGGCGACCGCGGCGCCTTCGTGCGGCACTCGGTGGCGGCCCCGATAGCTGATCGCTCGCGCCGTCCACAGACTGCTCCAGCAGCGCAGCGTGGCGCGCAAGACCGCGTCGACATCGACCACGTTGAGGAACGTGTCCTGCTGGCCGGCAAACGACAGCTCCGGCAGATCCTCGGTCGTGGCGGAAGACCGAACCGCCACTGCTGGCGCCTTCAACGCCGTGTACGCGCATCGTACGGCGTCGGCCACCGACTGCGGAATCCGTCCAGCATCGAAGCGAGCGCGGATCGCGCGCGAGGCCTCCTCGACCGCGTCGCTTCCGTCGTCGGAGGCCCGCTGCGCGAGTTCCTTCACCCACGGCTCCAAACCGTTCTCCGAGACGAACTGCCGGTAGGCAAGGGTGGTGACCGCGAAGCCCGCGGGCACCGGGAATCCGGCGCGCACGAGCGCCCACAGGTTGGCGGCCTTTCCACCGATGGCGTCAGGCGTGGCCCCATCGGCGCCGAACGAGCGGATCAGCGCAGACGACTCGTGTTGCACATTCCTCCGTCGCGACGTGGTCGAGGAACTGCCGCCGCTTCATTAACCGTCGGTGCGGCCTTTCGCCCGTCGCTTGGCCGTGAGCTGGTACCGCATCCCACCGTGATATTCGACCACCCCGCACATCGCATCGCCCGCGCCGAGGAGTCGCCCGATGAACAGTACATCACCCTCGCGCGACGCGACCGTCATGCGGAGACTGTCCCGTTGAACGATCAGACGACGGATAGCCAGCGTGTTGGTGGCATCTGGCGTCAACGCGCCCGCATAGTCGGCGTCGAGACGTCCCAGCGCGATCGTCCCCGTCGATCGCGCATTCCCCATGTCCACGACGAAATCCCACATTCCCGCGAGATTGGGTACGGTGTCGCCGACGAACGCGGCCGGCGGTTCGGCCGTGCATTCACCTCGCGCAGTGTTCTGCACCTGAGCCGCCGCGAGACCGGGCGCCAAGGTCAGAAGCAGGATAGTGGCGGACGTTCGTACGGCGTGTGGCGTGATGACGAACACGGGCACCCCTGATGAGTGTGTGGGAATAAAGGTCATCGCTCTCAGTCCGGCCACCAATCCCGACGGGATGAACAGGACGCCTCGAGGGATGGATGGACGCCCGTTCAATGGACAGCCGCCGATGCCCGCGCCAGACTACAGCCATGAGCGCAACTTCGTGGACGACGTCGCTGCCGCGTGACGCCTCGGACCTGCCACCGCTGAGTCGCCGCGAACGATGGGTGTGGGCCTCGGGTGCCGTCGGTCTCGCGACCTTCTTCGCGCTGTTGTACGCACTCCGAAGCGGGCTGACCGCCATCCATGCTGGGGAGAGCTTCGATTGGGGTCAACAGCTGGTCTATTGGCTCGCGGTCTGGTGGACCTGTCTGCCATTGCTCCCCATGCTCGCCTGGCTCGTGCGGGTCGCGCCGCTCGGAGGGCAACGCTGGATCTTCAACTCGTTCGTGCTGTGTACAGGTACAATGGCCACCGCCGTCATTCGGCACTACCTGTTCACACCACTCGTCTCCTGGGTCTCGGCGGTCCCCGATCCTCCGGCGAGCGCACTCGCAAGGATCCTCACTTACTTCATCGCTTTCTACGTCATCGTCGGGCTGCTCCACGCGGTGTACTACTACCGCGGATTCCGCTTGCGGCAGTTGGAGGCGGCGGAAATGGCGCGGACGTTGGCCGAAGCGCGGCTGGCTGCGCTGCGCAGTCAGCTGCAGCCGCACTTCGTCTTTAATGTGCTCAACGCCATCGCCGCACTGCTGCACACCGATCCGCTCGCGGCGGATCGAATGCTCACACGATTCGCCGCGCTCCTGCGGTTCGTGCTGCGCACCGGGGTGAGCGAGGAGCATACGCTGCGCGAGGAGCTGGAAGTGCTGCGGCAGTACCTTGACCTGATGCAGCTGCGCTTCGCCGATCGACTCGTGGTGACCTGGGAGGTCGACGACGCGGCGCTTGAGCGCTTGGTACCGTGGATGGTGCTGCAGCCGCTGGCGGAGAACGCACTGGAACACGGGTTCGGCCAGCGGTCGGAGCCCGGACACCTTCGCGTCACGGCGCAACTCCAAGATGGCGCCCTGCTGCTGTCCGTCGAAGATGATGGCGCCGGACTCGCGTCAACGAGCTTTGATCGACGCAGCGGAGA
>JBJXGK010000173.1:0-3186 GCA_046153705.1 Gemmatimonadaceae bacterium | reverse complement strand
CAGTGAGCGTCGTCTTGCCCACGCGATAGTTGCGGTCACTGAGGATCTCGCCTTCCACATACGGCATCACCACGTACACGAGCCCATCCTCGGTCTCGCCCATGCGCACGATATGGCAGACGTTCGGATGCGCGAGCCGGATGCCAAGCGCCGCCTCACGGCGGAGACGCGCCATCGCGTTCTCCTCCTTGGAGAGCGCTGGCGAGAGGATCTTGATGGCGTAGCGCTCCTGCGTGGCGACGTCGTGCGCGAGGTACACGTACGACATACCGCCCTCACCGACCTTGCGCACGATGTGGTAGCGCCGGTCGAGGACCTTGCCCGCCATGTTCGCATGGCTCGACGCACCGACTTCCGGGCCGGCTTCGTTCGACCGCACGGCCGTGGTGCGCGGCGGAGCCGGGCGTGGCGCTGGCGCGACCGGCGGAGGCGGGACCGGGGTCGGCGCGGGCGGGGTCGGCGCCGCCGGAGCGGCACCGAACGGTGTGAGCTTCGATCCGTCGCGCGTGCAGAACCGCGCCTCGGCCGCGTACATCGAACCACAGGTCGGACAACGCATGCTCACGCGGGCATTCCTCCGTCGCCGATCAGGGCGCGCAATCCATCCCACTCGATGTTGCCGCCGCTGAGCACGCACACCGTCGGACCACTCACCTTCACCTTCCCTTCCAGCAGCGCCGCGACGGTGATCGCTCCGCTCGGCTCGGCGACGAGTTTCATGCGGTCGAGCAGCAGCTGCATCGCGCAGGGGAGTCCGCCGTCCTCTACCGTGATCACATCGTCGAGATACTGCTCGAGGTGGGCGAAGTTGCGTGTCCCGATCCGCACCGCGAGCAGTCCGTCCGCGAGTCCGCTCGGGTTGGCCGGGATCGTCACCGGCTCCTTCGCCGCACGGGCCTTGGAGTACTTCGGTGAGCCGGCCGGCTCCACGCCGACGACCCGCGCCTTGGGCGCGAGCAACTTCACCGCCGCAGCGACACCGGAACTCAGCCCGCCACCGCCGATCGACACCAGCACCGTGTGCACCTCGGGCAGATCCTCCGCGATCTCGAGGCCGAGCGTGCCCTGACCGGCGATGATGGTCTCATCGTCGAACGGCGGGACCATCGTGAGGCCTTCGGCGTGCTGGATCTCGCTGGCCTTGGCCATGCGCTCGGCCGTGGTCACGCCTTCGTAGAAGCAGCGCGCCCCGAGTCGCACCGCACCGTCCTTCTTGGCGCGCGGGACCGTGGTCGGCATGACGATCGTGGCACTCACGCCGAAGAGCTTGGCCGCGAGCGCGACCGCCTGGCCGTGGTTCCCCGAGCTCGCGGTGATCACGCCCTTGGCGCGTGCTTCGGGAGAGAGCTTGGCGACGAACGTGTAGGCGCCGCGGAACTTGAACGCGCCGCCGCGCTGCAACATCTCCGGCTTCACGTAGACCGGACCGCCCATGCGTTCAGTGAGTGCGTCGAACCCGAGCAGAGGCGTGCGGACCGCGACGCCCTTCAGGATGCGCTGAGCCGCGCGCAGGTCGTCGAGTGTGACTAGCGAGCTGGCCAACGCTGCACCAACTGCCCGCGAGCCTGCAGTTCCATGTCGACGAGCGAGATCGAGAGCGCACGATCGGTGTCGCTGCGCCCACCTACCGTGAAGCGCGCCGTCAACGTCATCGGCGTGCGGAGCACGTCGAACTGGCGCGCGGTCGCACGTGGGAGACGCCAGAGTTCGGCGGCGTCGTACGACATGCCGTCCGGCATGCACCAGAACGCCGGGCGCGTGAAGCAGGCGAGTGTCAGCTGGCTACGGCCTTCACGCGTGGTCGGCAGACGCATGGCCTCGACCGTGAACTCCACTATCTCGCGATCGGCGTCGTAACGCACCGCGCGCACGGGCATCGTGACGACGAACGAGCGGCGCGTGTTACGGAAGTAGTCTGCCTCGCGGCGCTGATACTCGGCGAGCGCGGCGGCGCGACGGGCCTCGTACTCCTGTGTGCTCTCGTACGGGTCGCGCACGACTTCCGGCGGCGGCGCGTCCATCACCGTCACGGCTTCGCGCGCCATGCTGGTGACGACGTCGGTGAACTGTGAAGGCGTCACCGTCTCGAGTCGTTCGGCCATCACGACGCCGGAGGTGGCATCGCGGGTGATCATGCGGACGGCGTCCGGGCGCGACGCGGCGTTCGACGCACCGGGGCGCGTGCTGGGCGGAGCGGTCCGTGGTGCGGACCGCGGCGGCGTTGCAGCCGTCATTGACGGCGTGGATACCGGTGCGCGCGGCGGGGCAGCCATCGGAATGTTCGGCGTCGACTCCGCAGCCGGGCGGGTCGTCGGCCGACTCGCGGGTGAGGGCGTGGTCGCGGGTGGCGTCGCCGGAGTCGTGGCCGACTGTGCTGCCGGTCTCTCCACCGTGGGCGCCGGCGTCGGGGCCGCCGTCGTCGCCGCCACACGTGACGCGGCGGTACCCGGCTCCACATCTGTGCAGAATGGCTTCGACGTCGGCGCGTCCACGGCATCCGCCGCCGAGACGATGACGAAACACTTCACCGGCGAGAGCGCCGGATGCGACGCATTGGCGGCCCACGCGTTCATCGACCCGAACGCGATCGCCACGTCAGCGCCGCTGGTCGGCGTGAAGCGGAGATCCTTGAGGTCCGTCGCGTAGAGCTTGGTGCGCGCGTGATGAGCGCGCTGCGCGGTGGCGAGTCGATCGAGGTCCCGCTTCACCGCCTCGGCCACGCGCGCTTTTTCGCCGGCGAGAGCGGGACGCTGCGCCTTCGCCGCGCTGGGGGCGCTGGCGATCAGGAGGGCGACGAGGAACGCGACAGGCGGGGTGAAGCGAGCCATCTATTCGGAGCTCCGAGGACCAGCCGGCGGGAGTCAGGGATCGCGTCCGAGGGGGTTTATCCCAAGGGCGCGAATGCGGGTAATCTGCGGTCCCGCAGAGACTTCCGCAACGCTGACACCCCCGACATCAGGGGCGCATTTGGCTCGTTGCGCAGGCGGTCGTCTCGGGCGGGTTCGGGGGACCATAGTGCCCTTCGATCAGGCGCGCAGTCACCCCGTCCAAGACGAGCGTGTAGAGCCCATCGTAATGGTGATCGCACAGGTCCGGTCGTTTCGGGCCGCCCAACGCGGCGATCCAGGGCATCACGGTGTTGGAATGCCCCACGATCACGATGGTCTTGCCCTGGTTCGCCTTGAC
>JBJXGK010000170.1:0-11589 GCA_046153705.1 Gemmatimonadaceae bacterium | reverse complement strand
GTCGTCTACGGCGACATCGGGACGAGCCCGCTCTATGCGCTGCGCGAGTGTTTCAAGCCGGAGTACGGCATCGCCCCGACACCCGAGAACATCTATGGGCTGCTCTCGCTGATCCTCTGGTCGTTGGTGCTCGTGGTGAGCGTGAAGTACATCGTGTTCATCATGCGCGCGGACAACCGCGGCGAAGGCGGCATCCTCGCGATGCTCGCGATGCTGCTGCAGCAGATGACGGAGAAGAGTTGGCGCCGCTCCGCCCTCGTCGCACTGGGGCTGTTCGGCGCCGCATTGCTCTACGGCGATGGCATGATCACGCCGGCCATGTCAGTGCTCTCGGCGATGGAGGGGCTCATCGTCGTCTCCGACAACTTCGCGCCGCTGGTCGTGCCGCTCTCGCTGGTGATCCTCATCGTCCTTTTCCTCGCGCAGCGTGTCGGCACGGCCGGAGTCGGGGTGATCTTCGGGCCGGTGACGTTCCTGTGGTTCACGACGATCGCGGTGCTCGGCATCCTCGAGGTCGTGAAGGACCCGGCGATCGTCGCGGCCGTGAACCCGGCGTTCGGTGTGCGCTTCATCTTCACCCATGGCACGGCCGGCTTCATCGTGATGGGTGCGGTCGTCCTCGCTGTGACAGGTGCCGAGGCGCTCTACGCGGACATGGGGCACTTCGGCAAGCGCCCGATCCGACTCGCCTGGTTCTGTCTCGTGTTGCCGGCCCTGGTCATCAACTACTTCGGCCAGGGTGCGCTCGTCCTGCGCGACCCGAGCGCCGCAGCCAATCCGTTCTTCCTCCTCGCGCCGCGCGTGATGTTGTACCCGCTCGTCGCGCTCGCGACCATGGCCGCCATCATCGCGTCGCAGGCGATGATCTCCGGTGCCTTCTCCATCACGCAGCAGTGCATCCAGCTCGGCTATAGCCCGCGGATGACGATCAAGCACACCTCGGCGAAGGAGTTCGGGCAGATCTACATCCCCGAGGTGAACAACACGCTGATGGTCGGCTGCCTGCTCATCACCTTCGGGTTCCGCGACTCCACCTCGCTCGGCGCGGCTTACGGCATCGCGGTGACGGGCACGTTCGTCATCACGACGACGATCTTCACTGTCATCACGTTGACCCGTTGGAACTGGCCGCTCTGGCGCTCCATCCCGTTCTTCCTCGTCTTCCTCCTGATCGACGGCACGTTCCTCGGCGCGTCCCTCCTCAAGGTGCTGCATGGAGGCTGGGTCCCACTCGTGGTCGCGGTCGCGTTGTTCACGTTGATGACCAGCTGGAAGCGCGGCCGCGAGATCCTGCGCGAACGTCTCCTCGACATCGCCCTGCCGCTCGACACCTTCCTCGAGGACATCGGGCGCCGGTCCCCCGTGCGAGTGCCCGGTACGGCCGTGTTCATGACGTCCGAGGCGGCCGGCGTGCCAGTGGTGCTGCTGCACCACCTCAAGCACAACAAGGTGCTGCACGAGACGGTCATCCTCCTGTCGATCGCGACCGACGAGGTGCCCGAGGTGCCCCGCACCGAGCGCGTCAAGATCGAGGCGCTCGGCCAAGGGTTCTTCCGCGTCGTCGCACACTATGGTTTCATGGAGTCGGCCGACGTGAAGGAGGTGCTGCAGCGCTGCCGTGACTTCGGCATCGCAGCGCGACCGCTCGAGACCAGCTACTACCTCGGACGCGAACAACTCATCGCGAAGCGCGGCCCGTGGAAGAAGGACGGCCTGTCGATGAGCTACTTCCGCAAGAAACTCTTCGCCGTGATGTCGCGGAATGCGAGATCGGCGACGGAGTACTTCCAACTGCCGCCGAATCGCGTGGTGGAGTTGGGAACGCAGATGGAGTTCTGAGTGCGCATCCCGCCGACGGTTCCCGTCGACGCCCGCAGCAGACTCGTCTCGCTGGACCTGCTGCGGTTCGTCGCCGCCGCGTCGGTGATGATCTACCACTACACGTACCACCTCGCGACCGCGGACCGTCCGGCCCTCAGCGCGCTCGAGACCGTCACCCGACACGGATATCTGGGCGTCGAGGTCTTCTTCATCATCAGCGGCTTTGTGATCCTCTGGAGCGCGAAGGGACGCACCGCGACCTCCTTCGTGCGAGCACGAGTGCTCCGGTTGTACCCGGAGTTCTGGCTCGCCGTCTTGGTCGCGGCGGCGGTGTTCCTTCTCGCGCCGGGTCCCTTCGGCGATCCGACGTCCGCTGGTCAGGTCCTCGCGAACCTGACGATGGTGCCGAGCCTGTTCGGCGCACCGTACGTGGACGGTGTGTACTGGACCCTCTTCGCGGAACTGAAGTTCTACGCCATCGTGTGGTTCCTGCTCCTTCTCAGGCAGGAGCGCGCCATCGAGCGCTGGATGCTCGCGTGGCTGGCCGTCCTCCTGCTCGACCGGTTCGTCGCGCTCCCGGGTGTCGTCCGATCGCTCGTGATCTACCCCTATGGCCAGCTGTTCGCCGTCGGCGGGATATTCTACCTCGTCTTCGATTCCGGCTGGACGCGGACCCGCGTCCTCGCGCTGGCGGCCGGATTGGCATTGGCGGCGGACGCGGCAGTGAAGGACATGACCGGCTTCATCGCCCCGTCGCACATCACTGAAGTGGCGCGGGCGTCGACGGTGGCGGTTCTGGTCGCCACCTTCGTGTACTTCGCGACGCTACGCTCCCACCGTCTCGACGGCCCGATCGCGCGGGTCGCCCCGCTCCTGGGCGCGCTCACGTATCCGCTCTACCTGCTGCACAACTCCGGCAAGGCCCTCTTTCTCGGCTCCGGAACGGCCGGCCCAGAGTGGCTGCGGATCGCCGCCGCGACAGCCTTCTCGTTGCTGATCGCGTATGGTGTCATGCGACTCGGCACCGGCCCCGTCCACCGCCTGCTCCGCTCCGGCATCGATGCAGGCCTGGCCCGTTTTGCACGGATGGCGGGTCCGGCGACGTGACGCCGGACCTGCCGAGTTCAGGCACGTTCACTCCACTCCCTTGATCATGCGCCGATACCTCGCTTCCCTCCTCGCGCTCGTCCTGCTCGGCGCGAGCAGCGCCGCCGCCCAGCGCACCCCGACCGACTCGCTCCGCGACGATCGGAACTTCTCGTTCTACGCCAAGGGCCCCTACCGCAGCACGGTCCCCCGCCCCGAGTCCATCCTCGGCTACGCGGTCGGCTCGTGGCACACACAGTACGCGCAACAGGAGCGCGTGCTGCTCGGCATCGCCGAGTCGGCGCGGGACCGCGTGCGGGTGGAAGAGATCGGGGTGACGAACGAACGGCGCACGATGCGTGTGTACGTCGTGTCGACACCCGAGAACATCGCGCGCCTCGACGCCATCCGGGCCGACCTGGACCGGCTCGCCGATCCGCGTGGCGCCACGCCCGCGCAGCTCGAGGCCGTGCAGGCACGTACCCCGGCGGTGGTGTGGTTCTCGGGCTCCGTGCATGGCGATGAAGTGCCGGGCTTCGAAGCGTCGATGCAGTTGCTCTATCACTTCGCCGCCACCGAGGACCCCGCGACGGTTGCGCTCATGAAGGACGCGATCGTGATCATCAATCCGAGTTCCAACCCCGACGGCCACGAGCGCTTCTCGGTGTGGAGCAACTCCATCGCCGTCGGCAGCCCCGAGCGCCAGTCGATCGAGCAGCAGCGCGGCCAGCCGTGGACCATCTCGGGCCGGTTCAATCACTACCGGTTCGACATGAACCGCGACCTGATGGCGATGACGCAGAAGGAAGTGCAGGCCATCGTCGGCGGCATGCTGCGTTGGCATCCGATGGTCGCCGCCGACCTGCACGGGTACACGTCGACTTACTACATGGCACCCGCCGCGCGGCCGGTGAACGCCAACATCTCCGGCTGGCCATACAAGTGGAGTGAGATGATCGGGCGCGGGAACGCGGCCGCATTCGACGCGTACGGCTGGCTCTACAACGTGCGTGACGGCTTCGACCTCTACTATCCGGGCTACTACGACTCGTGGCCGGCGCTCACTGGCGCGATGGGCACCACCTACGAGACCGACGGCGGCCCCGCACTGCTCAAGCGCCGCGAAGACGGCACGCTGCTCTCGCTGCGTGACGGCATCGCCAAGCACTACACCGCCGCAGTATCCACGTGGGAGACTTCGGCCAGGAATGCGCGTGAGCTGGTCAAGGACTACGCGAGCTTCCGGCAGAAGGCGGTGACCGACGGACGCAACGGCACCATGAAGCGGGTGGTGTTCCTGCCGGGGAGCGATCCGGCGCGTGCCGCCGAACTCGCCGCGGCGCTGCTGCGTGCCGGTGTGGAGGTGACACGGACCACCGCCGCGCACACGAGCGCCAAGGCGCGCGGCTACGCAGCCGACGCCGTCGCCGCCAAGAGCTTCCCGGCGGGCGCCTACGTGGTGGATCTCGCGCAGCCGCAGGGCAAGGTCGCCAAGGCCGTGCTCGAGCCCGATCCCGAACTCGACCCCGTGTTCGCGAAGAACCAGCTCGACCGCTTCGCACGCAACCAGACGCGCTCGCGCAACGCCAATGACGCCGAGGGCTACGAGTTCTACGACATCTCTGCGTGGGCGCTGCCCGTGGCGTTCGGCGTCGAAGCGTATTGGACCGAGGACGCGCCGGCGCTGAGCGGCACGCCGCTCTCACTGACCAACGGTGCCAAGCACAACGGCGAAGTACTGCCTCACGCGCTCAGTGGCGGCATCGTCGAGGGCATGAACGCGTCGTCGAGCTACCTCTGGAAGAACAACCGCGACGGCGCCGGAAAACTTGCGGCGCATCTGCTGCAGGAAGGGTACCGCGTGTCGATCGCCGCCGAACCGCTGCAGACGGGATCGACCACGTGGCCGCGCGGTACGTTCATCGCACGCGTCTCGCGCAACGACGCCTCGATGGCCGCGCGAATTGATGCGATCGCCAAGGAAGCCGGCGTGGAAGTACGCGGCGTCAACACCGCGTTCCCCGATGCGGCGCAATACGGCACCGGCTCGGGTGTGGTGGTCTCGCTCAACGCGCCGCGCGTGGCCCTCGTGGGTGAGACGGGCATCTCGCAGACATCCTACGGCGCCATCTGGTGGACCCTCGAGCAGCGCTACGGCATCAAGTTCACGCCGATCTCCGTCGATGCGCTCTCCGGCGACCTTTCGGCGTTCAACGTGATCCTCATCCCGAGCGGTGGCCTCGGACGACTGGGCAAGGGCGAGGCGCTCAAGCGCTGGGTGGAAGGTGGAGGTGCGCTCCTCACGTTCGGCGGTGCGACCGGCTGGGCGATGCGCGAGGACGTGGGCATCACCAGCGCACGACGGATCCAGTGCGAGGAGAAGAAGGACCTCAAGCCGGCACCGGCCGCGAAAGCGCCGCTCGACTCCGTGCGCGCGACCGCCTCACCGAACGCCTGCACCGATCAGATCGCGGACCTGCCCGGCAGCCACTTCGATGTGGTGTTCGATCTGTCGCATTGGCTCACGCTCGGCCTCGAGCAGCAGCGGCAGACCGTGCTCGTGGGTGGCAGCGCCTTCTACACGCTCTCGAAGGACGGCGGCAACGTGGCCGTGTTCCCCACGAGCGGCACGCTGCGCCGCGGCGGCTTCGTGTTCCCCGACAATTCCGAGCGACTGCTCAAGGGCAGCACGTTCATCGTGCAGGAGCGCGTGGGCGGCGGCAACGTGGTGATGTTCACGAGCGAGCCGATGTTCCGCGGTTGGTGGCGGGCACTCGATCGGTTGGTGTTGAACGCGATGTTGCTGGGGACGGCGTTTTAGGGAGTAGATGGCGGAAGGCAGAGACCAGATGGTGGAGTGATGCGGGGTGCGGGATGCGATGTTCTCGCGTCCCGTACCCCGCATTGCTCCGCCATCCCCGTTCCGCCTTCTGCCTACCGCCGTTTCGGCGCCACCTTGGTCCAAATCACGATCACGCCGCACCCGGCATTGCGGCCAGCGAACTCACCCGGCACGTCGGCGGCGCCCGTGTAGACCTCGATGCCTTCGATGTCGAGGATCGGCGTGTTGAGTCCGAAGCTGTTGTTCTCCACACCATCGACGATGTACTCGGGGAGGCAGCCGCGGGGAGCGCGCGCCATCCGGATGAAGCAGCCGCCACCGCCACCGCACTCCACGATGGCGCCGCGCACCTGTCGCATCGCGTCGGTGAGGCGATTGAATCCGGCCTTCTCGATCTGTTCGCGCGTGAGATACTGGCCACGGCCGGTGCGCATGCGCCGTTCGAAGTCCGCGTAGCGGCGTTCCATCGGCACCGGCGCGTTCACGGTGACCCCGGCGATCGGCTGCGCGGCCGCAGCGGCGGCCGCGGCGGAATCGAGATTGACCTGCGTGGAATCGAGCTCGAGTGTGCGTTCCATCACCTCGCCGGCCGCGAAGGGCAGGGTGAGGTTCGAGCGCGGGAAGCCGACGGCGAAGACCACGAAGCGATTGATGCCCGCCGGGAGACTGTCGAGATCGAATACGCCCAGGGAGTCCGACACGGCGACCCGTCCGGTGCCGACCACCGCGATTCGAGTGCCGACCACGGGCTTCGCAGTCGAAGCGTCGAGGACGATGCCCCGGAAACGGGCATGTTTCGGCTGAGTACTGCGCTGGGCGTCGACCGGCGCGGCCAGCAGCACGAGGAGCGCGCACAGCACCGCGGGGACACGCGGGGGGACACACGCGCGCGGGTGGAATCGATCGAGGGCCAAGCGCATACGTGTGTGTAACAGAGGGGCGGCCGTAACTTTCCGCAAGTCATACCCCGATGACAGGCGATTCCGTCACCGGGAACCGCGCGGGAATCGCGTCCCTTGCGCTTTGCGCGAGGGTGCGGCAGAGTTTGGCGTGGCGTGACACCCTCGTGACGCGCCAGTAGCGCCCCCACCTCTCCCTTCACGGAGCTGTTCTACTCATGCATCGTCTCGGGTCATTCCGGACACTCAGGGCATTGCTGCTGCTCGCAGCGATGTTTCTGGGGAGCGGCGTCGCCGCCGCACAGCAAGCGCTCATCACCGGCAAGGTCACTGCCGGTGGCACGCCTCTCGGCGGAGCGACCGTCACCATCCCATCGATGGCTGGCGTCGGCACGATCACCGACGAGGCGGGCAACTATCGACTCGCCGTGAGTTCGCGGCTCGAGACTGTCGTCGTTCTCGCGCGCGCGATCGGCTACAAGCCGGTGCGCGTCACGGTCACCATGGCGAACAATCGCGGTGAGGCGAACTTCGCCCTCGTGAGGGACGTGCTGAATCTCGATCAGGTCGTCGTCACGGGCCAGAACCAGGAGATTTCGCTCAAGAAAGTGGCGTTCTCTGTTGGTGTGGTCGACAACGCGCAGCTCAAGGAAGCACCGTCCGTCACGCCGCTGGGCGGCCTCAACGGCCGCGTCGCCGGCGCGAGTGTCACGGCAGGCTCGGGCTCACCGGGTACGGCGCCGTCCATCCGACTCCGTGGCGCCACGTCGCTCACCGGTCGTCAGGACCCGCTCATCATCGTCGACGGCACCATCACGCGCATCTCACTCGCTGACATCGCGGCGGAAGACATCGAGCGCGTGGAAGTGATCAAGGGCGCGGCGGCCAGCTCGCTCTACGGCTCTGACGCCGCCAACGGCGTGGTGCAGATCTTCACCAAGCGAGGCGCCTCGCTCGCCGAGGGCCAGACCTCGGTCACCGTGCGCAATGAGTTCGGGACGAACAACATCCGGAAGACCATCCCGAACAACAACTCGCACCACTATCGAGTGGACGGCAGCAACAACTTCATCCTCGACGTCAACGGGAATCGCATCCCCGAGACCGACGGGATCTCCGACAACAGCTACGCGCAAATCTTCGACCAACTCGGTCAGGTCTACAGCCCGGGGCAGTTCTACACGAACTACATCTCGATCGGCCAGCGCCGCGGGAACTCGAACATCAGCGCGTCGTTCCAGAACACCAAGGATGAAGGCATCCTGAACCTGCTCGGCGGCTTCGCGCGCCAGAACTTCCGCGTGAACGCGGACATGGTGCTCACCGACAAGCTCGACATCCAGACCGGTGCCTTCTTCGGCCGCTCGGTCGCCGACCAGCCCAACGAGGGCAACGTCTTCTTCGGCCTCCGTATGCTGGAGCCGAACATCGACCTCACTCGCGATGGCGCCGAGGGCCAGCCCTACGACCCGCGTGTGCGCCAGACGGGCCGGACGGGTAACGTGTCCAACCCGCTCTACTCGGCGTACAATCAGGAGATCGGCAACGATCGCGACCGTTTCACTGGGTCGTTCCGCGCGCGGTACCGCGTGTTGCCTTGGCTGACGTACGAAGGCAACGCGAACTACGATCGCGGCAACAGCGTCGGCAAGACGTTCACGCCGCTCGGCTTCATGAACTCCACCGGCAACGCCGGCTCGGGCTCGCTCTTCCAGACGCAGAACAACACGCGCCAGTACAACCTCGGCTCCTCGATCTCGGCGACCAGGACGTTCCCATGGTTCACCAACACCACCAAGGTGGCGTGGGTGTACGAGGACCAGCAGAACCGCGGCCTCAGTGTGTTCGCGCCCTCACTCGCCGTGCCGCGCGTGCCGGAGTTCGCAGGTGCCTCGCGTGACCCAACGGCTCCCGTCTCACCGGGCTCGTTCACGCAGGACATCCGCAATAACAACGTGTTCGCCATCTCGACCTTCGAGATCGACGAGAAGCTGATCATCGACGGCTTGGTACGTCAGGACGAGTCTTCGCTCTTCGGTGCGGACCAGCGTCGCGCGTACTACCATCGCGCGTCAGTCGCCTATCGCGTGTCGGAGGATTTCGCGCTTCGCGGCGTGGATGAGTTCAAGCTCCGCGCCTCGGTCGGCACCGCCGGCCTGCGCCCGGAGTACGACGCGCAGTACGAGCAGTTCGCGCTCATCGCTGGCAGCCCGGTGAAGATCACGCTCGGCAACCCCGACCTGCGCCCGGCCTACTCGCGCGAGGCGGAGTACGGGTTCAACCTGAACTTCCTGGGTAACTACACGTTCGAGTACTCGTACTCGGACAAGCGCACCACCGACCAGATCCTCAATGTCCCGGTCTCGGCCGTGACGGGTTATCAGAATCAGTGGATCAACGCCGGCACCCTGCGCGGCAAGACGCATGAGTTCCTCTTCGGCGCGGTCCTCGCGCAGCAGAAGGACTTCTTCTGGCGCCTCAACGTCGCGTTCGACCGCACGCGTCAGACGGTCGAGTCGCTCAACGTCGCACCGTTCCTCGTCGGCCCGGATCCGGCCGATGCCAACACGCGCATCTTCCGCATCGCCGCCGGTGAGACCTTCGGTGTGCTCTACGGCAACAGGTGGATCCGCAACGAGCGTCAGCTGCAGACGACGATCGACGCGGGCCGCCTCACCGGCACCGTCGCCGACTACGTCGTGAATGAGGACGGCTACTACGTCCGCGCGACGCAGTATCGCACCGGGGCAGAAGTACCGCTCAGGGCGGCCAACGCCGACGGTAGCGTGCTCCAGCAGATCGGTGATGTGAACCCCGACTTCAACCTCTCGTTCAACTCGCAGGCGACCTGGAAGGGCCTCAGCGTCACCGCCGTGGTGAACTGGGTGAAGGGCGGCGAGATCTACAACTACACGCGCCAGTGGCCGTTCTTCGACCTCCGCGACCCGGTCTTCGACCAGAGGAACAAGCCGGACGTGGAGAAGAAGCCGCTCTCGTACTACTCGGCCTTCTACAACAACTTCGACCCGAGCGACTACTTCGTGGAGGACGGCAGCTACGTCCGTCTGCGTGAGCTCGCGATCAACTACGAGTTCCCCAAGCAGCTCGTCGAGCGCCTGCCGGCCAACCTTGGCGCGGGCCGCTCGGTCCGCCTGGGCGTCGTCGGCCGCAACCTGTTCACGTCCACCAAGTACTCCGGCTACGATCCGGACGTCTCGGGCCCCGGCGGTGGTAATCCGTTCGGCTACCGCGTGGACTACTTCACCTATCCGGTGTTCAAGACCTTCACCGCCATGATCGAGATCGGTTTCTGATGATGCCGCTCACGACCACTCATGAGACCCGGAGTCTCTCTCTTATGCTGACCAAGCAGCTCAGGGGCGCGTTCGTCACCGCCGCCGTCCTCGCGACGGTGGGGTGCAACTCGCTCGATGTCACCAACCCCAACGCGCCGGACGCCGAACGCGCGTTGTCGGACCCGGCCGCGATCGAGGCGATCGCCGGCGGCACCATCCGGTCGTTCTTCAACACGTACAACGGACTGGACGCGGTCGGTGCGCTCGTCACGCAGGCGGAGTCCCACACCGCCTCGTGGAACAACTTCAACATGAACTTCTACTCGTCGCTCGACAACGACGGCACGCGCACCTCGCGCGGGTGGCAGAACGACCCCGCCGCCGCCGCCCGCACGAGCATCGAGTGGTTCTGGGAGGGTTACTACTCCACCGCCTCGTCGGCGATGGACGTCCTCCGCGCGATCCGCAACAATGGGATCGAGTTCGACGATCCGTCGGACACGCGTCGGGCTGAGGTCATCGCCGAGCTCA
This sequence comes from Gemmatimonadaceae bacterium, assembly GCA_046153705.1. GTDB lineage: Bacteria > Gemmatimonadota > Gemmatimonadetes > Gemmatimonadales > Gemmatimonadaceae > Pseudogemmatithrix. The sequence continues at coordinate 1,114 of JBJXGK010000170.1, read as the reverse complement.
TGCTCGGCGCCTCGCTCGGTCAGATCGCCCTGAACTACGACAAGGGCTACATCATCGACGAGACCGTCGACCTCGGTGCGCTGGCCTACGTCGATCGTGCGGCGCTCCGCGATGCCGCGGTCGCGAAACTCCAGAGCGCCGCTGCGCTCGCGCTCGCGAACCCCTTCACCACCGACGCAGCCTGGACCAATGGCAACAGCTACACCAACACGCAGATCGCGCAGTTGGCGAACTCGCTCGCGGCGATGACCATCGCGTACTGGCCGCGCACCGACGCCGAGAACGCCTCGGTGAACTGGGCCACGGCCGCGACGCTCGCGGCCTCCGGCCTCACGTACGACTTCGTGGTCGTCGGTGACGGCTGCGACGCCTTCTGCCCCTCGATGCAGTCGTGGACCAACGACGTCTTCGGCATCCGTGTCCACACCCGTGTCGCGGCGCTGCTCGACCCCGCGACGCAGACGGATCCGTATCCGAACGGCGGCAATCCGCAGCCGAACTCCGTGGACGACCGCCTGGGTGACGGGTCGTTCGGCACCGTGGGCATGGAAGGGGACTACGGCACCATCGCCACCACCGCGAACGCCGGCACCGACTTCGCGTGGTCCGGCTACGAGGCGTTCTTCCCCACACGTGGTCAGTACCACCAGTCGAACATCGCGCACATCCGCTGGGACGAGTCCGGCACGCAGGACCTCAACAGCATCTACTCCGGCTTCGGTCCCGTGCCGCTCATCATGCGGACGCAGAACGACCTCATCCGCGCGGAGGCGCTGCTTCGGTCCGGCGGCTCCACCGCCACAGCCGCGACGCTGATCAACAACACGCGTGTGAATCGCGGGGGGCTCCCCGCTGCGGCTGGCGGCGAGACGGTCGCGTCGCTGCAGGCCAAGCTGCTGTACGAGAACGAGATCGAATTGCTCTCGCAGGGTGCCAGCGTATTCTACGTGCGGCGCAAGGTCGCGAACGGTTTGATCACCGGCACGCCGCGTGAGATGCCGGTGCCGGCCAAGGAGCTCGGCGTCAAGAACGAGGCGCTCTACTCCTTCGGTGGTGCAGGCGCCGCGAACTCGCCGACGCCTCCGTGATGAGTATCACCGCTTCGGCGGAACCG
>JBJXGK010000164.1:0-28166 GCA_046153705.1 Gemmatimonadaceae bacterium | reverse complement strand
CAGTACCCGAGCCCAGACGGCTGTTCTTCATGCGCGCGCGGATGCGCGGACTGCCCACCGAGGTCTATCATCGATTCGTCGGGCCCTCGGCGACGATGCGCGTCCGGGTGCTTCGGCTGTTCACCGTGGTCGATGCCAAGGGGCCGGAGATGGACATCGCCGAAACGGTCACACTGCTCAACGACCTCTGCATCATGGCACCGGGTGCCTTGGTATCATCGGCGATCGCATGGGAACCCGTCGATTCGACGCATGTCAGAGCAACGTTCACTCACGCCGGTCGGAGCGTCTCGGCAGTGCTGAGCTTCGGCGCTGGCGGCGACCTCGTCGACTTCTTCTCGAGCGACCGACTGCGTCTCGCCGCTGACGGGAATCGCCACCAGGCGGCCGGATGGTCCACTCCTCTGTCGGACCATCGCGCATTCGGTCGCTTTCGCCTCGGGGCGCGCGGCGAGGGGCTCTGGACGTTGGGTGACCAGACGTTCGCCTACATCCGTCTCACGATCGACTCCGTGACGTACAACGTGCCGCCCACGCGCCATTGACGACCGGGCGCTTCGAAAGTGTGGCTACTGATCTCGGCGACGCAGGAATCATCGCCCGAGGTCCGAGCACGGGCAATGGCCGACGCTTCTCGAGAACGCCACCCCGCAAGGCTCGACGCGCGCTCTGCACCACCCCACATTCTACGTATGTCGTCAACCTCCCGCGAACGAATCCCGACCGTCATCGTCGCCACACATGACGACCTCGCCCGCCAAGTAGCGGGCCGCATCGCCGCCCTCATCCGTGCTCGTGGCGCTGGGCAGCGGCCGTTGGTGCTCGGCCTCGCCACCGGGTCGACGCCGATCGGCGTGTATCGCGAGCTGATCCGCCTCCATCGTGAGCAGGCGCTGAGCTTCCGCAACGTGACGACGTTCAACCTCGATGAGTATTGGCCGATGGCCACATCGAGCATCCACTCGTACCGCCGTTTCATGTGGGAGAACCTCTTCTCCCACGTCGACATCGATCCGGCGCGGGTGCACATCCCCGACGGGAGTTGGTCCCGCGACCAGATCGAGGCCGAGTGTCAGGCGTATGAGAACGCGGTCGTCGCGGCAGGCGGGATCGATTTCCAGCTCCTCGGTATCGGAAAGACCGGGCACATCGGGTTCAACGAACCCGGCTCGGGCGAGACCAGCCGGACGCGATTGATCCACCTGGACAGCGTGACGCGCCGTGATGCGGCGGCGGACTTCTTCGGTGAACGGAACGTCCCCCGCGAAGCGATCACGATGGGCATCGCGACGATCCTCGGGGCGCGTGAGATCGCCATTCTGGCCACCGGTGAGCACAAGGCCGGGATCGTGCGCCGCGCGGTCGAGGGCGAGATCGACCGCGCCGTCGCGGCGACGTTCCTCCAGCGGCACACAAACACGACGTTCTACGTCGACGAAGCCGCCGGCGCGGAACTCTCCCGGACCGCGACGCCGTGGCTGCTCGATGAGATCGCCTGGACACCATCGATGGAGTTGCGTGCGGTCACCTGGCTGGCCCGCACCACCAAGAAGGCGATCCTCAAGCTCACCGAGCGCGACTACGCCGAGCATCATCTCAACTCGCTCGTCGCCTTGCACGGCAGCCCCGGTGCGGTGAACGGCGTCGTGTTCAACGCGCTCGGGTCGAAGATCCGCGGCAAGAGCAAACTGCCGCGCGGCAAGCGAGTGATCTGCTTCTCACCTCACCCGGACGACGACGTCATCTCGATGGGCGGCATCCTGCGCAAGTTCGTCCAGAACGAGAACCAGATGACAGTCGCGTACATGACCAGCGGCAACATCGCCGTGTTCGATCATGACGTGAGGCGCTACATGGACTTCCTGGAGCGCCTCGAGTCGGAGCGCATCGGTGACGGGACCACCGGTGGGATCGGCGGGCGGGCCGTCACTGCGCTCGCCCATAAGGTCGACGCGTTCCTCGACGCAAAGCGCGCCGGCGAAGTCGACATCCCCGAGGTGCAGGACTTGAAACGCATCATCCGCGAGTCCGAAGCGGTGAGCGGTATCGAGGTGATGGGACTCTCGCGCGAGCACGCCCGCTTCTTGAATCTCCCGTTCTATCAAACGGGCAAGGTGCGGAAGGACCCGATCGGTCCGGCGGACGTCGCGATCGTCGCGGCGCTGTTGCGCGAACTCAAGCCGGAGATCGTCTTCGTCGCCGGCGACCTCTCCGACCCGCACGGCACGCACCGGATGTGCAAGGAGGCGATCGACGCGGCGCTCGCGGAGGTGTACGGCGCAGCGCCCGCGCCGCCGCGGCCCGAGGTGTGGCTCTACCGCGGTGCCTGGCAGGAATGGCCGATCACCGAGGCGACCGTACTCTGCCCGATGTCACAGGAGGAGCTCAGTCTCAAGATCCAGGCAATCTTCAAGCATCAGTCCCAGAAGGACTCCATGCCCTTCCCCGGCCAGGACGAGCGCGAGTTCTGGCAGCGCGTGGAACAGCGCAACAAGGGGACGGCCGCCGAACTCGACCAACTCGGGTTGGCGGAGTACTTCGCGATGGAAGCGTACGTCATCGTGTAGTCTGACCCGCGCCGTCCGACCTCCACTCGGCCCTCGTGCCCTCTGACGATGCGGCGCCCTCGTTCGCTGGTGACAAGTAGGTGAGCCGGCCGCTCCTCTACCGGCCGGAGCGTGAGCTCGTGGCGCGGGGCACGCCTCGAGTCCCGCGTTGGCTCGAGACCGACCACCTCATGCGCCTGACACTGCTGTGGAGCGGGCCCAACGCAGTCTTCGGTCTGCTTGCACTGCGCGATCTCCGCTGGTCCTGGGGGTCTCGGCGATGATTGTCCGGCAGTATCCCGCGGACCTGTTCGATGCTGCGGTCGGGCGGGCCCGCGGGACCGGACTCGTGAATCAGGGATTCTACATGGACCGGTTCTTCGACTTCATCCTCCTTAGCTCGCTGATGCTCGCCGGACACCCTGTTTCGCCGCTTGGTGTGGCACACTGGTTCATCGTGCTGCTCACGCTCAACGGCGCGGTCTCGTCGGCGAGCCGGAAGCTCTGGGCGATCGATATGGCGAATCGGGCAGCACTCGCAGCAGCTGATCAAGTGCCGCGCGATCCGTCGCGCGCACTGTAGTGATACGCTGCGCGATGGCAGCCGCCGTGGCCTCGACATCCCGCTGAGCCTTGCGCTTGATGATGCCTAACCCGGCGATGCGGCCACCGGGCACGACGAAGTTGCGGTACGTGAACATCGTACCCCCGCGGTACGACTCGAAACGCGCTTCACCGTCAGCCGCCTTGGTGGAACTCGCCCGCACGAGCGTCCACGCGATCCGATAGCCTCGGGGCGCGGTCGGGTCCGCCGCGGGAAGGATCGAGATGCGATTGAGGACCGTATACGATTCGTCCGAGACGATCGGCACGCTCAACACATAGCTCACTTCGCTGCTCGTCGAATCGACCACGCGCGTGACGTCGGAGCGTAACACGTTGGGAAGGTAGGTCGCGTGACGCGCATAGTCGGCGAACACCGCGGCGGCTTCGTCCGGTGGAGCAGGCACGACCTGCAGCACGGTCACACGAGGCCAGGCCACGCCGGGGACCTCTTCAGCGAGAACGACCCGCCTCCCGGCGTCGAGGAGACGCTGCTGTTCCACCGTCAGCTGCTGCCCGTGGACCGGGGCGGCAAGCGAGACGATCGACACGCACAAGGCGATGACAACCCACGGCCGGGGCGGACACATGCGGTGAAGCATACACGTTTGCGCTACTTTCTCCCACGCTCGCCGCTCACTTCCCGTTCCCGCCTCCACCCGGCCGCCCATGCGAAAGCGCGCGTTCGCCCTCGCCCTGCTTCTGTTCGCACTCGCCTGCTCCACCGCCCCGTCCACGGGTGACCGCGAAGCGGTCGACCTCCTGATCACCAACGGCACGGTGATCACGATGGATTCTGGCCGGCGCGTGATCGACTCCGGCGCGGTCGCCATCCGCGCCGACCGGATCGTGGCCGTCGGCACCACCGCGGAACTCGCGGCCAAGTACATCGCAACCGAGACCATCGACGCGACCCGCAAGATCGTCATGCCGGGCCTGATCGACGGTCACGGGCACGCCGGGCATGGCCTCGTGAAGACGCTTGGCATGGACACCGAGCAATGGTACGGCGCGACCGAGCAGGTGTACGCGCGAGGTTCGACCGTCGACTTCTGGCGGGCCGAAGCATTGTTGACGGGTGTCGAACGTGTGCGCTTCGGCGTGACGACCGCCCTGTCCTTCTTCGGCGGGGGTGACATGATCATCCGCACCGACGACCCGCGCTACGGCGACGCATATCTCAAAGCCACCGAGGAGGTCGGCCTCCGGTTCATCCTCGCCGTCGGGCCGCGGCGGCCTCCGTTCCCCAAGACCTTCACGGATTGGAGCGGCGACACCGCCCGCGAGGTGCTCGTCCCGTTCGAGAAACAGCTCGAGGTGTCGGAGACGCTCATCACGCGCTGGAACGGCGCGGCGGGCGGCCGCATCCACCTGGCGATGATGTTCCCCACGCATGATCCCAAAGAACGTCCCATGGCCGGCGCTGCGCTCGAGGAGGTCAAGACGCAGGCGCAAGCCACACGGGCCCTGTCGCGCAAGCACAAACTGCTGTTCACTCAAGACGGGCACACCACGGGCACGGTGAAATTCGCGCACTCGCTCGGCCTGCTCGGACCGGATGCCCTGCTGTCGCATGCGACGGAGTTCACCGACGAGGAGATACGCCTCCTCAAGGCGACCGACACACGGATCGTGCACAATCCGAGCGCCAACGCGGCCTCGCGGCGCCGTTTCCAACTCGTCGAACTCCTCGACGCCGGCGTGACGGTCATGCTCGGCTCCGACGGCGTCGCACCGGACCGGAGCTACGACATGTTCCGCCACATGTTCCAGGCGATGCGGTATCACCGCTTCCACTGGCGCGACACCAAGGTCCTCCCCGCCGGGAAGGTGCTCGAGATGGTCACCGTCGACGCGGCCAAGGCGCTCGGCATGCAGGACGAGATCGGTTCGCTCGAGACCGGCAAGAAGGCGGACGTGATCCTCGTCGATTGGTGGCGCCCGCATATGGTACCGATGAACATGCCGCTCTACCGGGTGGCGTACTTCGCCAACGGCAACGACGTGTCGACGGTCGTGGTGGACGGTCGTGTGCTCATGCGCGATCGCGTCATGTTGACGGTCAACGAGAACGAGGTGCTCACGCTCGCGCAGCGCGAGGCGGATGCCGCGATCTCGCGGATGGGGCTGGAGACGCTGATGGAGACCCCGGAGGGCTTCTGGGGCCGCAGCCGGTTGCCCTGACGTCCGGTGAGGCGCGCCTCGTCGAATCCCGGCCGCCCTCGCATTCTCGCCACCCGTCCCAGCGTCTGGCGGCCGGTCGACGTTACCGGCTAGTATCCCTGCGGTTGGTTCCCTCCTCTGGTCGCTCCCTGGAGATCCCTAGATGCGCCTTCGGTCGTCCGCCACGCTGGCCCTCCTCCTCACTCTCGCGGCCGGCGCCGCGCTCGCACCAGTAGAGGCACAACTCCCGCTCGCCGCCGCGCCCGCGACGGCGGAGGAAGCCAACTACCGTCTTGCGGCGCGTTTCGCACCGTACAAGATGCGTCGCCTCATCTACTCGACGACGCTCAATCCGCGGTGGATCAAGGGCAGCGAGAAGTTCTGGTACGAGTGGGACACCGCGGAGGGCAAACGGTACATGATCGTCGACCCGGTCGCAGGCACGAAGAGGCTGCTGTTCGACAACGACCGCATCGCCGCCGAGCTCACGCGCATCACCAAGGATCCGTGGGACGGCCGCCACCTGCCGATCCGTTCGATCAAGTTCATCGACGCCAACACGCTGCAGTTCGAGGTGGAATCGTCGCAGGACGAGGAAGTCACCGACGCCGAAGCCGATCGCGGCAACCAGCAGGGCGGCCAGGCGGCGCGTCGGCCCGCGCGGCCGAAGAAGAAGGTCTGGCACTTCAAGTACGACGTCGCGACACAGACGCTGACCGAGATTCCGGACTGGAAGCACCCCGAAAACCACCCGCAGTGGGCGAGCGTGTCGCCGGACGGCCAGACGGTCATCTATGGCCGTAAGCACAACCTCTACAAGATCACGAAAGCCGAGTACCAGAAGGTGCTCGACGCGCGCCGCGGCAAGACGGGCGCGGCCGCCGACAGCGCGGACTGGAAAGTCGAAGTACAGGAGACCCAGCTCACCACCAACGGTGAGGAGCACTACAGCTGGATGCAGGGCAGCTTCAACGAGGCGGATGACGAAGCCGAGAAGGCCAAGGATCGACGCAAGCGCGCGAACATCGCGTGGGCGCGCGACTCCAAGCGCTTCACCGCGCAGCGGAGCGACCAGCGGAAGGTGGGAGACCTCTGGGTCATCCGGTCGGTGGGCAACAAGCGGCCGCAGCTCGAAACGTACAAGTACGACATGCCGGGCGAGACCAACGTGAGCCAGCCGGAGATCGGGGTCTACGACCTCGCGGCGAGCCAGATGGTCATGCTCAAGAGCGCGGGCTTCAAGGACCAGACGATGGGACTGTTCACGGCCCGGCAGTTCATCTACCAGGACAGCGACGAGCCCACGCGTGCGCTCTGGCTGGCCGAGAACTCCAATCAGGTGTGGTTCTGGCGTCGGAGCCGTGATCAGCAGAAGGTCGACGTTCTCGTTGCCGATGCAGCCACCGGCGAGGTCCGGGTGGTCATCGAGGAGCGCCTGAACACCTACGTCGAGCATCAGCGGCTGGAGCTGCTGAAGTCGGGCGATCTGCTTTGGTGGTCGGAGCGCGATGGATGGGCGCACCTTTACCGTTTCGGGCAGGACGGCAAACTCAAGAACCGCCTCACGGACGGGCCGTACCATGTGAGCGGAGTCGCCGGCATCGACGAGACGCGCGGCTTGGTGTACTTCGCGGCGAACGGTCGTGAGAAGGGCGAAGACCCTTACTACAGCCATGCGTATCGTGTCGGACTGGATGGCTCGGGGCTCACACTGGTCAATCCCGGCAACTTCGACCACGCGACCACCCTCGGCGAGTCCAACCGCTTCGCGGTGAACACGTTCTCGCGGGTGAACACCGTGCCCGCGGTGACCCTGCATGACGTCACGACGGGACGGAAGATCCTCGATCTCGAAACGGCGGATTTCTCCAAGCTGATGGAGGCGGGATACAAGTTCCCCGAGCCGTTCACGGTGAAGGCGGCGGACGGCATCACCGACCTCTACGGTGTGATGTACAAGCCGTTCGATTTCGACTCGACGCGGAAGTATCCGATCGTCGAGTACGTCTATCCCGGCCCGCAAACGGAATCGGTGGCGAAGGCGTTCTCGTCCAGCGCCTCCGAAGTCGGGCTCGCGCAGTTCGGCATGGTGGTGATCACCGTCGGCAACCGCGGCGGCCACCCCGACCGATCGAAGTGGTATCACAACTATGGGTACGGTGACCTGCGCGACTACGGGCTCGAGGACAAGAAGGTCGCCGCCGAGCAACTTGGCGACCGCCACAGGTTCATCGACCTGGATCGCGTCGGCATCTACGGCCACTCGGGCGGCGGGTTCATGTCCACCGCCGCGATGCTCGTGTACCCCGATTTCTTCAAGGTCGCCGTCTCGTCGTCAGGCAACCATGAGAATGACGTCTACAACCTGAACTGGTCGGAGAAGCACCACGGCGTGAAGCAGACGCAGAAGGGTGACACCGTCACGTTCGAGTACGCGATCGAACGCAACTCGCAGCTCGCGGCGAACCTGAAGGGACACCTGATGCTCACCACGGGTGATATCGACAACAACGTTCATCCGGCCGGCACGTTCCGGATGGCCGAAGCGCTCATCAAGGCGAACAAGCGCTTCGACTTCTTCATCTTCCCGGGGCAGCGGCATGGCTACGCGACCATGAGCGACTACTGGCATTGGTTGCGCGCCGAGTATTTCGTGAGGCACTTGCTCGGCGACACGCGCTGGAACGCGAACATCACGGAGCTGGATGTGGAGAAAGCGCCGCCGGGGGGTTCGCGGCCGTAAAAGATATCTGGGTGAGCGACGTGAAAGGGGCGCCTCTTCGGGCGCCCCTTTTTCGTTCATCCCTCGGCGGTGGCCGACGACGTGCTAGTATCCCGCCGCGCGCATGAACACGACGTTCTTTCGCGCACTCTCCATGGCATCCGCGGAACCTTCCTGCTCGACGAACATCGGCTTGTCGGTGAAGTCCCCGACTTCGCGGAGGAAACGCGGCACGTCGAAGATGCCCTGGCCGAGGTCCACGTCGCGCGATCGATCGGCGACCACATCCTTCAGATGGAACGACCAGTAGCGCGCGCGATGCTTGGCGTAGTACGCGAACGGATCGCCCCCGCCCATGAGCATGTTCCCCGTATCGAGCTGCAGTCGCACCGCCGACGGGTCGGTCCGCTCGATGAACACGTCGTACGGCACCACACCGTCGATCGGCTTCTGATGGTTGGGCTCATTGTGGAACGCGAGCCAGAGCCCGGCCGTTCGCGCCTCAGCGCCGGCGCTGTTGAAATGGTCCGCCCAGCGTTTCCAGGCATCGAGCGACGTGTTGGTCTCGGCCGGCAACGACGGCACGATCAGGTACTGCTGTCCGATGACCTGTGCCATCTCCAGTGACTTATCCCAGTCCTTGAGCAGGACGTTGGGTGACATGTGACACGACGGCGCCTTGAGCCCGGTGCTGTCGAGCGTGGCGCGCACCTGTGCCGCGGTGCGCCCGAAGTTACCGAACGACCAGAGCAGTTCGACGTCGTCGTAGCCCATGGCACGCACGGCGGCCATGGTCTTCTCTGGGTGGGCGCGCATTGCGGTGCGCACGGAGTACAGCTCGAGGCCGAGTCGACCGGCACGGCGGCTGGCATTCGCGTTGGCGGCGAGCCCCGGGAGTGGCGTGCACGCGGCGGTCGCCGCGGCGAGAGACTGGAGGAAGAGTCGGCGGTCCATGTGTGAAGCATGCCGCGAAAGCGCGAAGTTCGGAAGTCCCGACGGGCCGACACCGCAGAACACCATTCCCGGTCCTGCACCACGAAGAAGCCAAGCTGCATCCCCCGTTGCTGACCGATCGGCGACTCGTAGAAAGCCAAGAGGTCGCGCAGTTCTTCCACGGTCATGCTCTCCGTATACGCCGGGATGAACTTGTACACGGGGCTGTCGACCTGCCAGATGGCGCGGACACCGCGGAAGACAACGCAAGTGCTCCGAGGAGTGCGCCGAGGCACCTCGCGAACAACCGGGGCATGGCACCACCGAGAAGAGTCGCCCATCGGATGGGCGGCGGGCCCGTTCAGCGCAACGCCTTCTCCACAGCCGTGAGACAAGGCTCCAACGTCTCCACCGTATGGTCCCCCATGTGGCCGATGCGGATCGTCGAGTCCTTCAGCGCCCCGTAGCCAGCACCGATCACGTAGCCCAACGCGTCCACACGCGCGACGATCTCCTTGGCGTGCATTCCCGCAGGCAGCGTCAACGCACTCACGGTCGCCGAACGCTCTCCGGGGCGACAGAGATACCCGATCTCCACACCCTTCGCGCGCATGGATTCCACCCAACGCTCCGTCATCGCCAGCATCTCGGCATGGAGCGCCCATCGGGCCTCGATGCCCTGATGGCGGATGGTCTCCAGCTGCCGCTCCGTCGCGTACAGGAGTGACAACGCCGGCGTGTTCGGCGTCTGAGAGCGCCGCGCGAACTCCTCGTACTCGATCACATCGAGATAGCGCCCACGCGACGGTGCCACACTCGCCTGCAACACGAACGCCTCGCTCGCCACGGCGAACGCCAAGCCGGGCGGCAGTGCCAGCGCCTTCTGCGAACCCGTCAGGACAAAGTCGAGACCCCACGCGTCGGTCTCCACCGGCTGACCCGCCACGCCGGTCACGCTGTCCACCAAGCACATGGCGCCGTGCCGATGCGCGAGCTCGGTGATGGCGCGGATGTCCGTCAACGCACCGGTGCTGGTCTCGGAGTGCACCACGGTGACGGCCGCGAAGTGCGCGCCTCCGGAGCCGCCCTCCACCAGCGCCTCCTCCACCTGTTCCAAGTGCGGCGTGTCGCCGAGCGGTACCGAGAGCACACGTGTGGAGCGATCGCAGGATTGCGCGATGCGAGCGAATCGCTCGGAGAAGGCACCGTTCACCAGGGAGAGGATCGGCCCCTCCGGCGCACCCCGGATGGCCATCTCCATCGCGCCGGTCGCCGAACAGCTCATCAAGAACACCGGACGACGCGTTCGGAACACCAGCTGCAGCCCGTCGACGATGCGCGCGTGCATGGCCTCGTACGTCGCACCACGGTGGGGGAGCATCGGGCGGAGCATCGCCTCAAGGACCTCCGCGCGGACCTCGGTGGGACCGGGGAGGAAGAACGTGCCGAACTGTGCGGGATGGGTCATGGTCGTGGGAGCAGGAGAGCGAGCACGCGCTCGAACGAATCACAAGTGAAATCGGCCGCCCGCACCACGCTCCCGCGCGAGACGAAGCCGGTGTACGCGATGAATGCGTCCGCGACGCCGGCGGTCCGGATCGCGACGTCCGTACTGCCGTCACCCACGGCCACGATCGGCCGCGCGACGCCGTGTGAGATCTCGAGTGACGAAACGAGGGTGGCCTTGCCACGCTGCTGCGCGAGCGGGCTCGCGGTATCGAATCCCGCATAGCTGCCGTCCACGCCGTGGAAGATCTCCACGCCATGGACGTCATCGCTCGCGATTCCGAGATGCAACGACAACGCGAGCAGCGGTGCACGGAGGCCGCCGCTCACGATGAGCGTTCGCACTCCGGCGCGCTGCAGCGCGGCGACGCACTCAGGTGCGCCCGGTGCGGTCGCCGCGACGTAGGCTGCGCCGAGCAGCTCGAGCTCCCGCTCGGTGGGCGCGACAGCGGCCAAGCGTTCAGCGTAGACACGCTCGAGCGGCAAGGTCCCCGCCATCGCCTCGTCGGTAAGCCGTGCGATCCGCGCCGCCACCTCGGGCGGGCGCAACGCAGCCAACCAATCGATACCCTCGATACCGACCAAGGTGGAGTCGGCATCGAACACGACCGTGCGCGGCATGAACCCGAGACGAGTATCAGCCAAGGATGTTCCCCGGTGCCATCCGCCCGGCGGGATCGAACTCACGCTTCGCCGCCCGCATGATGCCCACTTGCTCCGCGCACGCCTGCAGGCCAAGCCAGCGCGACTTGATCTTGCCGATCCCGTGTTCGGCCGCGACCGTGCCGCCCATCCCGATCACGGCACGCAGCGTGCGCTCCACGACGGCCTCGAGCGATTTCACCTCGTCGGGATCCTTCGCGACCCAGTTCTGGTGCGGGTGCCCGTTGCCGATATGCCCGTACGTCACCGGAACCGGATGCCCGGCCTCGAGCGCGAAGCCATTGGCCAGGAGGATCGCATCCTCGACTCGCTCCAACGGCACCGCCCAATCGGTCGAGATCCGCCGCCCCCCGTGCGCGAGGAATGGCGCCGTGCGTTCATGCATCGCGGCCGGCACCGCATGGCGGAGGCGCCGCGCCTCGCGGATCGCGGCCTCACCTTCGAACACACGCACATCCGCATCGCTCGCACCGTGCGATTCCGCGAGCGCCAGCCACGCGTCGATCGCCAACTCGCCCGCCGTACAGTCCTCCGTGTAGACCATCACTTGCCCGTCGTGGCCCCAGTCCATCGCGCTCGCCGCACCATGGCCGCCGCCACGGGCGATCCGGAATGCTTCTGCATCGAAGTACTCCAGGCAGCGGGGCAGGACCTCGCGCGAAGCTCGCGCCGCGCGCACGAAGGCGATCGCCTCCACTGCACTCGGGAACGGGATCCCCAGCCCGGTCTCCCGTACCGGCCGCTCGAGCAGCGCGAGCTCAGCTGCGACGATCACCCCGAGCGTCCCTTCGCTGCCGACGAACCAGTCGACGAGATCGTGCGTGGGCATGTAGCCGACGGTGTTCTTCACCAGTTGCGGTCGCGTGAACTCGCGGACGCTCCCGTTCGCGAGCACCACCGTGAGCGCGCGCACGTGGGCGCGCGTAGCGCCGTACATGAGGGTGCGCGGTCCCGAGGCGTTGCACGCGATGGCACCGCCGAGCGAACACGTCTCGTCGCTCGTCGGGTCCGGCGCGAAGAACAGTCCCTCGGCGGCGAGCCGATGATTGAGCTGTCCGAGCAAGACGCCAGGTTCCACGCGCGCCGTGCGACGGGCGACATCGACGTCGAGCACGCGGTCCATCGCGCGCATGGAGAGCAGCAACCCCTCGCGTGCGACCGAAGCCCCGGTCGTGCTCGTTTGCGCTCCAGCCGGTGTGATGGAGGTTCCGCTCGCGGCGGTTTCGTGCATCAGCGCCACGACCTCGTCCCGTGACGACGGGCGCACGACACCATCGGGTACGAACCGCAGACCGGAGGCGTCGCGCGCGTAGCCCTCCAGCACCGCCGGGTCGCGGACGACGCTCGTCACGCGTCGCGGAACTGCACGACGGTCGCCGACAGCACATCTGGCAGGCCGAGCAGGACGTCTCGCACGGCGTGCCCCACGTTTCCGTCGACCGCGATCACGGCCAACGCTTCCCCGCCCTGTGCCAATCGCGCTTGATGGTACTCCGCGATGTTGACATGCGCGTCGCCTAGCGCGGTGCCCACGCGACCGATGACGCCGGGGACGTCCTTGTTGGTGAGTACGACCAGCTGCCCCTTCATCGCGACGTCGACGTGGTACGGCCCGATACGCGTGAGCCGCGGCGGCCCGTCACCCGAGGCGACGCCACCGACGCGCAACTCCTCGCCGCCGGCATGCACTCGGACTTCGATCGCCCTCGGGTGCGGTGCGTCGCCACCTTCGGCGACGGAGAGCTCGATCCCACGCGCGGAGGCGATCGCCCGGGCATTGATCAGATTGAGCCGGTCGTGCTCCACTGCACCCTCGAGCGCCCCGGCGGCGGCCGCCGCGAGCAGCACGCGGCGCGACGCCACGAGTTCCGGCCCCGTCTTGAGCGTGATCCCATCGACCGCGCGCGCACCACGATCCGCGAGGCGCGCGCGGGCGACGCTCGCGATACGCCGCGCCACCAACAGCGCCGGCTGCAGCGCCCGCCAATCGTCGGGCCCGCCGCTCACGTTGAGTGACCGGGACAGCTCGCCCTCGAGCAGCGCATCGCGCACGGCTTCGCACACATCCACGGCGACGTTCCGCTGCGCCTCCACCGTGGAGGCACCGAGATGCGGCGTCAACATCAGATTGGGCACGTTCCGCAATGCGTGATCGCCGGTCAGCGGCTCTTTGTCGAAGGCGTCCACCGCCGCGCCAGCCAGGTGCCCCGCGCGCAACGCGGACACCAGCGCGGCTTCCTCGATGATCCCACCGCGTGCGAGGTTCGCCACCACTGCTCCGCGACGCAACTTCGCGAGCTCGGCCCCCCCGATCATCCCACGTGTCTCGTCCGTGAGCGGGACGTGCACCGAGCAGAACTGCGACTCCACCAGCAGTGCGTCCAGCGTCTCCATGCGACGCACCTGCATCGCGACGAACCGCTCCTCGGGGATGTACGGGTCGAACGCGATCACCTCCATCCCGAACGCCCGCGCCCGCGTCGCCACGGCGGAGCCGATGCGCCCGAGCCCGACGATGCCGAGCACCTTGCCGCGGAGTTCCGAGCCCATGAAGGCCGAGCGTTCCCAACGTCCCTCATGCATCGAGTGCTGAGCGCGGGGCAGATGCCGCAGCAAGCCGATCATCACGCCGAAGAACAACTCGGCGACCGCGACCGTGTTGCCCGCCGGTGCATTGATGACCGCGATGCCCAGCTCCGTCGCGGCGTCCATGGCGATATTGTCCACTCCGACGCCGGCGCGGCCGACCACGCGGAGCTTCGTGCCGGCGCGCAGCAGCGGCTCGGAGATGCGCGTCGCGCTGCGCCCGATGATGGCGTCGTAATCGCCGATGCGGCGCAGCAGTTCATCCACGGGGAGCGTGGGAAGCTCGTCGACCACGAACGAAGGGACCGCCCGAAGGAGCGCGACGCCATCGGGGTCGATCTCGTCTGTGACCAGCAGTCGGTGTGACAAGCGCGAGGAGGGTTGGAGTGGCGCGGCCGGGGGTTGTACAAAGATAGTAAAGGAACGAAAGGGCTGGCTCTTCAGCGCCATGGCGGACGCTAGTTTCCTAGGATTCCCATGCCCACCACACCGCCGTTCCTCGACGTCCGCGCCGTCCACAAGCGCTTCGCGACCGTTGTTGCCGTCTCCGACCTTTCGCTCACGGTCCGCCAAAGCGAGATTTTCGCCCTCCTCGGACCCAATGGTGCCGGGAAGTCCACCCTGCTGCGGATGCTTGTCGGCATCACGCGCCCCGACGAGGGCTCCGTGCACTGGCCAAGCCTGGGCGTCGGCCGCCTCCCGCCGGCGGCGCTCGGATACCTCCCCGAGGACCGTGGGCTGTATCAGGACATGCCGTTGGTGTCCGTCCTAACCTACTTCGGATCTCTCCGCGGGCTCGCGGCGGACGTGGCCAAGCGGGCCGCCGAACGTTGGCTGGACCGCCTTGAACTCCTGCCACGGGCCAAAGACAAGGTCGGCACGTTGTCCAAGGGAAACCAGCAGAAGGTCCAGTTCGCCGCCGCGGTGCTGCATCGTCCGAGCTGCGCGATCCTCGATGAGCCGTTCAGCGGGCTGGATCCGCTCAACCAAGAGCTCTTCCTGCGCCTGGTCACCGAGTTGCGCGACCAGGGCACGACCGTGATCCTCAGCGCGCACCAGATGGCGTTGGTGGAGCGACTCGCTGACCGCGTGTATCTCATGCACCACGGGCGCGAAGTACTGTCGGGGACGATGCCTGAGATCCGTGCCCGCTTCGCGCGCGCCGACGGCGCCGCGGAACCTTCGTTGCACGATGTGTACATCGACGTCGTCGGTTCGGCACTCCCAGCCTCCCCCTCCACCGCCGCCGGCTTCGCCAAGGCCTCCGAATGACGCGCTGGCAGCAAGTCTCGATCGTCGCGTGGTGGGAGTTCAATCGCTTCGTGAAGTGGAAGCAGCAGTTGATCGGTGTTGCGATCATGGTCACGATACTTGCTGCCAGCGTCGGTCTAGGCCGGTTCGTGAAGAACGCGCGCAGCAAACCGGTCGACGTCGCCGTGGTCAGGGCCGAAAGGCTCGGGTATGCGCTGCCCAGCGTCGAAGGCATCACGTGGGTGAGCGACCGATATACGGATGAGGCGGCCGTACGAGCGGCAGTCGAGGGCGATTCGATCGACGGAGCCTTGCTCATCACTGCAGCCGACAGCGCGGTAGTGCTCGTCCGCAAGCGTGCCGCGTGGACGACGCGCGCTGAAGCGGCGTTCGCGCAGGCGCACCAGGCGGCGCAGTTCACACGTTTGCCGATCTCTGCCGATCAGCGAGCGGCGTTGCTCACGCCGTTCGCATTGCGCGTATCGACGCTCCGCACGTCCGACGCCGACGACGTCGCGGCCGCGCGCTTCTATGGGAACGTGATGCTCGGCATCGGACTGCTGGTGTTGTTCAACGGATTCGCGTCGCTGTTCGCAGGCATCACGGGCGAGAAGCAACAACGGATCACCGAGCAGATGTTGTCGATGGTGTCGCCGCAGACGTGGATCGACGGCAAGATCCTCGGACTGGCCGGTGCCGCCGCCGTCGGCACCGTGATCACCGCTGCGACGGTCCTCGTGGGTCTCATGATCATGCCGCTGTTCATGGGGAGTGATCGTACCCTGGTGCCGCCCATGCCGACCCAATGGGGCACCCTGCTCTTGATCGCGATCATCACAGCGCTCGGCGTGGCGATGTGGTTCGCCTTCATGGCGGCGGTCGCGGCGACGATCGATGACCCCAACTCCTCACCGCGTTCGATCCTGCTCATGGTCCCTACCCTCCCGACGGCGTTCGCGTTCGCACTGGTCTCCCGCGCGGACTCCGTGGTCGCGCAAGTGCTCGCGGTGTTCCCGCTGACGTCCATGTCGGTGCTGCCCGTCCGTCTGCTTGCAATGAGTGTCCCGTGGTGGGAACCTGTCCTAGCGATCCTGCTGTTGGCGGGTACGGTGGCCCTGTTGCGGCGCGCCGCGGGGAAGATCTTCGCCACGGGCGTGCTGCTGTACGGTAAGGAGCCATCGTTGCTCGAGACGTTGCGCTGGGCGCGCGAGGCGTAGGGCCTAGCGGCGTCGGAACCGCAGCGTCAGCAATCGCGGTGGCGCCCCGGCATCGTCCGCGTGCCACCACTCGCCGAGTGACTCCATGTGCAGCCCCGCACGCTCGGCCGCGCCGATGTAGTCCGAGATGTGGTGTACGTAGGCGGTCACGTTCACCTGTGCGCCATTGGCCGCGCTGAAGTGCGCCTGACCGCCGCGGTACTGACGCACCGGATGCAGTTCGCTCATGGCCACCACGGCCCCCGGCCGACACGCCGCCGCGGCGTGTGCGAAGACCGCGTCGAGATCCTCGATATGTTCCAACACGAGATTGAAGCTGATCAGGTCCGCGGACGTCGCGAGCGCGGGCCATGGCTGGCTCAGGTCATGGGTCACGAACCGGACGTGCGCCGCCGCGTGTTTCTCGCGCGCCTGCGAAAGCATCTCCCCGGAGAAGTCCAGTGCGATCAGCTCGCCAGCGCACGCCGCGAAAAAGCCGGTGTTCTTCCCCGTACCACACCCCGCTTCGATCGCTCGAGCGACGTGTACATCGGCAAGAAGTCTCCGCGTGATCTCGGCATCGAGGTCGCGCGTGCGGTTGACGCTGCTGTCGTAGGTGGGCGCCCACTCATCGTAGGCTTGGTCGATGCGCATGCGGGTCTCAGGACGAGAGGTGGGTTCGGGGTACGCACGCATACCCACAGGCCAAGACCTCGGTGGCCGTCGAAGGAATCTCTCAAGTGTCCTCACGACCCGCCAGCCATCGCCCGCGGACGCGCCAAACGATGTCCCGCCAGCTCGAAGTGGAGGCCGTGCGCTTGCGCGACGTCTGCACCCGGCGCATCCTTATAGTCCGGCGCGACGGAGCGCCTCCGGTCCGCGGAAAGGGCTGCGCCCATCCTGGCGATATCGCTGCAAGCCACCCCGCCCTCTTCGGGCCGATGGTGCGGACGCCGGCCAATACGAAGGAGGCGTCCTGTGGCTACACCCTTCGCGCGTGCGCTACCGCCGCGCGCAGATCTCGCGCAACAGAAAGCGCTCGCGCGCGACCTCCTCGAGGCGTATCGTGCGCCCGAGTCCGCCGCCGCACGTGCGGCGCAGGCGCGCATCCGCGCCGTGCTCCCGGACAAACCTCGCATCGTCCTCGCCGATTGCCAGTTCGTGATCGCACGAGAATACGGCTTCCACGACTGGACGGCGCTCAAGCAGCACATCGAAGCGCTGCGGCTCGCCGCGCGGGGACCACACGAACAGCTGCACGACGCAATGTCGCGTCGCGACGCGGCGACGGTACGCCGCCTCTTGCAGGCACACGCGGAGTTCCGGCCGTTCATCAATGCGCCGCTCTTCCCGTTCAATGCACCGGCATTGGTGCACTGCGCGGAGGACGACGCGATGGTGGCCGTACTGCTCGAGTTCGGCGCCGACCCAGACCGCCGCAGCGAGTGGTGGGCCGGGGGCTTCCACGCGCTGCACGTCGCACGCGGCGCGGCAGCAGACCGCCTGATCGCCGCCGGCGCGACGGTCGATTGCTGTGCAGCGGCGCAGCTCGATCGTCTGGATCTACTCTCGGATATCCTCCGGCAGGACCCCACGCGTGTGCACGAACGCGGCGGTGATGGACAGACGCCGCTGCACTTCGCGCGATCGCGCGAGGTCGTCGATCTGCTACTCAAGTCGGGCGCCGACATCGACGCACGCGACCGTGACCACCGTGCCACGCCTGCGCAGTGGATGCTCGCGCGTCGCCGCGACGCCGACCGCTTCGTCCTCGCGGAGTACCTCGCGCAGCGTGGCGCACAGACGGATGTCTTCCTCGCCGCGGCACTCGGTCGCACGGACGGCGTGCGGGCGCAGCTCACGCAGGACGCCTCACTGCTCGACCTCCGCACCGGGCACGACGCGTACGGCGCGCAACCGCCGAGCGCCGACCACATCTACACGTGGTCCATCGGCGTCAACCGCTCGCCACTCGATGTCGCGGCTCAGTTCGAGCAGCACGAGACCCTCGCCGCGATGTTACCGTTCGCAACGCCCGTGCAACGATTCCGCTTCGCGTGCCGCCGCGCGGATTCCGAAGGTGCACGGGCCATCGTCCGGGCACACCCGACACTCGTGGCATCGCTGCCCGCCCGCGACCGACGCGCGATCACCGACGCCGCGTGGGACGGGAATGCCGAGGCCGTCGCCCTCATGCTCTCGCTGGGCTTCGACCCCGCTACACCGGGTCATGATGCGGGCACCGCGCTCCACTGTGCGAGCTGGCAAGGCTCGGCGGCGACGGTGGCGGCGATTCTCGCGACATCGGCGGGACGTGCGATCATCAATACTCGCGAGCCCCACCACGGCAGCACGGCCTTGGGGTGGTGCTGCCATGGGTCGCTCAACGGGCCGCGTGACGGTGATCACGCGGAAGTCGCTCGACTGCTCATCGCGCATGAGGCGACCGTGGAACCCTTCGAGGCGTCGGACGCGGTCGAGCAGGTGCTGGTCGACGGGGGTGCTGCGCCGTAGCCGGTGGAGCGAGATCGCTACGGAAGCCGATACAGCACGATCACGGGCACATCCAGTTCGCCTGGCGTCACCACCCACGCGTGCTGCGCCCCGATCGCCACCTTCGACCGCAGCGGGAACACGATCTCGCCCAAGAGTGCGCCGGTCGAGTCGAACGCGACGAGACTCACCGGCTCGCCCCAGGAGACTTCAACCTTGCCCCGGAAGTCGAAGTACTTGGTCTCGGGCGGGATGCGGAACGCATCGGCACTGCGCCGGAGCCAGATGCGACCGAGGGCATCTTCGAACGCGGCGCGTAGCAAAGGCTTCTGGCGTAGCACCTCACGCACCGGGCGACCTGGCCGCGCCGAGGCGGACCACTGTTCGGCACGCTGCAGCTCGGCGCGTTCTTCCATGCGATAGAACGGCGGCTCCGCGTTCATCTCGCTGATGAACGCGAGCGTGCCGTCCGCGCGGAAACGCATGAACCCGAGGCGGTCGAGTCGGACCTTCATCAAGCCCCCGTCGCGTAGCGCGACCGCCCATTCCCCGCGCGTGGTCCAGAGGGAGTCGCTCGCACCCATCCACGACGCGCGCGCGACGATCGAGTCCACGATGGCCCCGGTGGTATCCACCTTCACGAAGTACGGCGCGCCTCGATCCCACTGGCCGATCAATGGACCGTTGAGGGTTACGGAATGGTCGGCGTGCGCGATGATCAACTGCCCCTCGCGCCCGATGAGCTGCTCGCCGAGCTGGATCAGCGGAAGCGGGACGCCCTGACGGAAACGATGGAGCCGCGCCCACTCTATGGCGAACATCACGCCGTCCGGTGCGGCCGCGAGCCGCACGTAGGGACTGCCGAACTCTCCCGGCCCCTGCCCTGCGCGCCCGATGGTGCGCACCAACCGACCGAGCGAATCCAGTTGCAGGATGGTGCGCCCCCGCTCGTTCGACGCGTCATAGAGCGCGACCCCTCCGTCCGCGAGCGCAACGAGATCCTCGATGCGCCCCAACGCTAGTCCGATCGACTCGGAGGTCACCACGAGTTCAGGCTTGGGGTCGCGGATGACGCCCCACGGCCCCGGCGACGCGTGCACGTGGTGCGTGGTGTCCCCGTGCTGGTGCGTGCCGACTCGCTCGCCCGCGATCGCGCCACAGGCGGCCGACGCGGCGACGCACGACAGAGCCACGAGGGCTCCGAGCACCATCGTGGTCGTATTCCTCGTGCGCCCCGTCATCGCGACGTCTCTCGCATCGAGCCCTCCGCCGATGGCATCCGTACCGATACCTGCGCGTGACCACACTGTTCCTTGCCCTCACGCCGCGCAAGCCTGACCGTTCCATCACCCGCTTCCTCGGATCCGATGGAACATCTCCTCCTTTCCGGCCGCTCGGTCCTCCGCCGGGTCGCCGTCCTGCTCTTCTCCGCGGCCATCGTCGTCCAAACGGGCGACACCGAGGCGCTGCGCGAACTCATGCCGGGGGCGGAGCGTCGGGTGACTGTGGGTACGTCGGGTGTGACGTCCGCGCTCGAGGGGGCCACGGTGTGGAAGAAGGGTGCGGTCGTCGAGCTCGCTGGGCGGGTCATCGTGCCGGCCGGGGCCTCACTTACCATTGAAGCCGGCGTGACCGTTGAGGCCGCGGCCGCTAGCGAGATCGTCGTCGAGCGCAACGCACGCTTCGACATTCAGGGCTCACTCTATCAGCCCGTCGTCTTCACCTGTGTCGGAGAGCTCTCCTCACCTGGATGCTGGGACGGGCTCACGATCCTCGGCAACGCGCCCATCAACCACGGCACGCCGACCAGCCCCTCCGGTGGACGTGGCGGAAGCGGTGGCTGTCTCGAAGCACGCGTCGATGGTGTGCCGTACGGCGGCTGCAACGCGACAGACTCGAGCGGCACCCTCCGGTACGCCCGCGTGCAGTACGCTGCCCGCGGCCTGCGACTGCTCGGTGTCGGCAGTGGGACGGTGATGAATAACCTGCAAGTGCATCGAAGCACCGGGAACGGCATCGAGATCCGGGGGGGAACAGCGCGCGTCGCCAACCTCGCGCTCACCACCAATGCGCAGTTCGGGTTCGTCTACGGCGGCGGGTGGACGGGACAAGCGCAGTACATCGTCGTCCAACAGGATCGTACCGGGTATGCCGGCGGACTGCTCGGGGACAATGCGCTCGCGTCGACCAACACGGTCGAGGCCGGACCGCTGTCCCGTCCCACCATCGCGAACCTCACTATCGTCACTCCGGTGACGGAACCGACCAACCCGTACGCCGCAACGACACCGGTCGCGCTGCGATTCCGGCGCGGCGCGGGAGGCACGCTCCACAATGTCCTCGTCGTCGAAGCGGGCACCGTACTCGACATCGACGACGCGGAGACTTGCGAACTCGCCGGCGGCGGAGTGCTCGTGCTCCGCGGCACCGTGCTCACCTTACCGTCGGATCCGACCGACCCGGACGCCGACCCCGCCCCTTGCGACGCGAGCGGTGAGGCCTACGTGCTGCGGGACGCCACACTGATCACTGGCGCAGGAGCTGCACAACAGCTGGTGAGCCCCATCGATGTCCTCCTACCCGACCTCCGTCCGCGCGCGACCTCAGCGCTCGCCACGACAGTCGGTGTCCCACCTGCGGCGACCGGCATCCTTCAGTCGGTCGGCTTCCTCGGCGCAGTCGCACCGAGCAACGTGTTCGGCAATGACATCCCTTGGTACAGCGGCTGGACCATCGGCGAGGTACTCCCGGCACCCTCGCTCGCGCCGCTCACCGGCGTGGTCGCTGCGGCGGGACGTGGCGGACTCACCGGTGTCACGCTGAGCATCGCCCCGTCAGACGGCAGCCTCACCTCGGGTGCCCTCGGCGCGTTCGCGACGTCGGTTCCGGCGGGTCCCGTCGAAGTACGCATCACGGCAGGCCTGCCCAGTGATTGCGGCGCACCTCCGCCTCGCAGCGTCGTCGTGCGTCCCACGAGCGGTGCACGGGTGGAACTCGTCGCCGACTGTCCGGCCGATCCGGCGAGCCAACTGCGCTCGCTTGCCCTCGGTGCGTTCCATTCGTGCGGCCTCACCGACGACGGCGCCGCGTGGTGCTGGGGCGACAACTCAAATGGCCAGCTCGGTGATGGCACGCTTACCACGCGGTTGGTACCGACAGCGGTGAGCGGCGGCCACACCTTCGAGACACTCAGTGCTGGTCTGCTGCACACATGCGGGACTACGGCCAGCGGCGACGGGTACTGCTGGGGCTTCAACACGTATGGGCAGCTCGGTGACGGATCGACGACCTCGCGCAGTGTTCCGACGCTGGTCGGCGGGAACCTTGACTTCGCGACGATCGACGTCGCGGCGTTCCACTCCTGCGCGGTCACAACCGCGGGGGCGGCATACTGCTGGGGACGCAACGCCGACCAACAGCTCGGTGACGGGACCACCACGCAGCGGGAGACGCCGACGCCCGTGAGCGGCAGCCGCACGTACGTGGGAATCACGGCGGGCTATTCACACAGCTGCGCGCTGGCCACCACGGGAACGGCCTACTGCTGGGGATTCAACATCAGCGGTGCGCTCGGTGACGGCACCATCACTTCGCGCGCCGTACCCACCGCGGTCGCCGGCGGACGCACGTTCGCACGGCTCGAAGCCGGGACCGGCTACACCTGCGCGATCGAGACGACGGGCGCCGCGGTGTGCTGGGGAGCGAACCTCGCCGGCCAACTCGGCGACGGGACGTCCACCACACGCCTGGCGCCGACCAACGTGAGCGGCGCGCGTGTCTTCACCTCGCTCGCCGTCGCCGAGTCGCACAGCTGCGGTGTGACGCCGCTGGGGAGCACGTTCTGCTGGGGCGCGAACAGTCTCGGGCAGCTCGGCGACGGCTCCATCGCCACCCGACGCATGCCGACCGAAGTGGTGAGCGCGGGCATCGGCGCCGTCGTCGCGAACGGATATGCGCATACTTGCCTGGTCCGCACGGATGCGAGCGCGCGCTGCTGGGGCTCCAACAGCGCCGGACAACTCGGTGACGGCTCGAACACGGCGAGTGTCTTCCCTGTACCGGTTAGCGGCGCGCTCCTGTTCCGTTTGCCGTGACCTGAAACCGCCCGCGTCGCGTCAGCCGAAACGACCCGCCACGTAGTCTGCGGTACGGGTATCGCGCGACGCTTCGAACACGGCACCGGTCGGGCCGAACTCCACGAGCTCGCCAAGCAGCATGAAGCCCGCATGCGTCGAGACGCGCTGCGCCTGCTGCATGTTGTGCGTCACGATCACGATCGTGTAGTCCTCGACCAACTCGCGCATGAGGTCCTCGATCCGGCGCGTGGCGATGGGATCGAGCGCTGAGCACGGCTCATCCATGAGCAGGACTTCGGGGCGGGTCGCCAACGCGCGTGCGACGCAGAGCCGCTGCTGTTGCTCCGGCGACAGCGACAGCGCCGCGTCATGCAGTCGCTGTTTGAGGGAGTCCCACAGTCCGACATCGCGCAGCCCACGCTCGACCGTTTCCTGGAGCTTGTCGGCCGACGGCTGGCCGTGCAAACGCGGCCCGTACGCGACGTTGTCGAACACCGAAAGCGGGAACGGGTTCGGCCGCTGGAACACCATGCCGATTCGTCGCCGCAGCTGCTCGACATCGGCGCGAGCTCCGTAGACCTCGTCGTCATCGATCGTCACACGCCCGTCGACCCGCACGCCGGGAATCATGTCGTTCATCCGGTTGAGCGAGCGCAGAAGGGTGCTCTTGCCGCAGCCCGACGGCCCGATCAGCGCGGTGATCCGACGCGCCGGGATCTCCACATGCACCGATTTGAGAGCATGGAACTCGCTGTAGTGCAGATTGAAGTCGCGCACGCGGATCTTGGCCGCCGGGGTATCCGCGTCACTCATCCGAACCGACCGTCGAGGTAGTCGCGCGTCTCCGCGCGTACGGGCTGCTCGAACAGCTCCGCGGTGGGAGCGGTCTCGATCCGTTGTCCCATCAGGAAGAAGCTCGTGTGGTCCGCCACCCGCTCTGCCTGATAGATGCTGTTGGTGACAAGCACGAACGTGATCTGCGACTTGAGCGTGCGCAACGTCTCCTCGATCCGAGCCGTGGAGATGGGGTCGAGCCCGCTGCAGGGTTCGTCGAGCAATACCACGCGCGGGTTCGTCGCCAGAGTTCGGGCGAGGCACAGGCGTTGCTGCTGACCGCCCGAGAGTCGCGTAGCCATCAACGAGAGCCGGTCCGACACCTCTTCCCACATGTGCGCAGCCCGAAGCGACCGTTCGACGATCTCGTCGAGGGTGTTGCGGTCGGTCACGCCGGCGATGCGCGGCCCGTAGACGATGTTCTCGTAGATGGACCGCGGGAGCGGTTGGGGGGTCGCGAACACGATCCCCACGCGCCGGCGGAGAGCAGACAGCGAGGCCGGATCATGCCGCACGCGCTCATCGGCGAGGATCTCATCGTCGCCGATATGCAGCGACCCCTCGGCGAGCGCCCCGTCGAGCTCGACGCTCATGAGGTTGAGCGTGCGCAGGAACGACGTCTTCCCGCTCCCCGCCGGTCCGATGATGCCGTGGATGGTCCCGGCCGGGATCTCGAGGTCCGTGCGCTCCAGCGCCAAGCGCGCGAGGTAGCGGATCGACACGCCCTTCGCCACGATGCGGTCCGGCGCGCCGGTCGCGGCCGCGATCATCGGAACCGGCGGGTGAGCCGATGCATCAGCGTGTACGCAACGGTGTTGATCACGAGGATCGTCACCACCAGGACGGCGGCGGTGCCATACGCCTGCTCGTCCGAGATACCTTCCATGGTGAGCGTGTAGAAGTGCACGCTCATGGTGCGCGCCGAATCGAACAGCGACGTCGGCATCTCCAGCGCGACGCCGGCCGTGAAGATCACCGCCGCCGTTTCGCTCACCGCGCGCCCGATGCCGAGCACCACACCGGTCATCACGCCGGGCGCAGCGACCGGGAGCACCACGGAGCGGATCGCGTCCCACTTGCTCGCGCCGAGCGATTGCGCCACATGCCGGTAGTCCCGGGGCACCGCGCGCAACGCTTCCTCACTTGTGCGGATCACGGTCGGCAGGATCATGACGCCGAGGGTCAGCCCACCCGAGAGGATCGACCAGCCCATGCCGAGCGTCGTGACGAAGAACGCGAAGCCGAACAGCCCGAAGATGATCGACGGGATCCCCGCCAGACTCTCGGTCCCGCGACGGATGATCCCTGACAGGCGCCCCTCTGCCGTGTATTCCGCCAGGTAGATCGCCGCACCAAGTCCCAGCGGCGTCGCGATCAAGACCGCCGCGAGTGTCACGTAGAGTGTGCTCACGATGGTCGGGAAGATCCCGCCGCCCGCGCCCGACCGGACCGGCGCGTCGAGCAGGAACGACCAGCTGATCGCGCCGAGTCCGCGTCGCATCACGAACGCGATGATGAAGACGAGAACGCCCACCGTCAGCGCGGTCGCGCCCCACAGGCCGATCCGCGCGAGCTGTTGTGCCAGCTGCGGCCCGATGCGCGAGCGCGACAGCGGCCGCGTCGCCGCGGTGGGCGCCGTCACTGTGATGTCTCCAGCAGCGGCGTGTTTGCCGTGTCTCCGCCAAGCAACTCGGCGCGCGCATCGTCCGCGCTGACCTCCTCGACCGCCGCGGCCATGACATGCGTACGACCACGCACCCGTCCGGCGAGCTCGTTCAATCCCAGACTGATCACGAAGAGCACGATGCCCGTGGCGAAGAGCGCCTGCGCATGCGTGCCGCTGGCGTAACCCATCTCGAGCGCGATGTTCGCCGTGAGCGTGCGGACCGGGTCCAGCAGCGACCCCGGCACCTGCACGCTATTGCCCGCGACCATGATCACGGCCATCGTCTCACCCACCGCGCGCCCCATCCCCAGGATCACTCCGGCGACGATCCCGGATCGCGCCGCCGGCAACACCACACCGGTGATCGTCTGCCATTGCGTCGCCCCCAGCGCGCGCGAGCCCTCGCGGTAGCTGCGCGGCACCGCCTCGATGGCGTCGATCGAGATGCCGATGATGGTCGGCAACACCATCACCGCGAGGATGATCGCTGCAGCGAGCACCGAATAGCCCGGTCCCCCGAGCATCGGGGATTCGCGGATGAACGGCACGAGCACCTCCATGCCGATGAACCCGTACACGACCGACGGTACACCGGCGAGCAGTTCGATGGTCGGCTTCAGCACCGTGCGGGCACGCGGCGGCGCCATCTCCGCCAAGGTGATCGCGCAAGCCAGACCGAGCGGCAGTCCGATGACCAAGGCACCGACCGTCACGAGCGCCGATCCGGCGATCATCGGAAAGAGCCCGAACTGGCCGGCGCTCGGCGCCCACGTCATCCCGGCGATGAGCGACCACGGACCCTCGCCCGCGAGCACGGGCATTCCTTCACGGAAGATGAAGATCGTGATGAGTGCGAGCATCCCCACCGCGGAGGTGGCCGCGAGGAGCAGGATGCGTTCGATGAGCCGATCGCGCATGCGGGCCTCAGTACGTGGAGACGGGCGCGAGGCCTTCGTCCCGCGCGATCGCCTGACCGCGTGGCGACAGCACGAAGCGGAGGAATGCGTCGGATGCTCCAGCAGGCACGCCGCGCGTCACGAACAGGAACGGTCGCTGCAGTCGGTACGTCGCGTCTCGGATCGTTGTCTCGGTCGGCATCACGCCGTCGAGCGCGATCGCGTGAATCCGGGGATCGAGCTGGCTGAACGTCACGTACCCGATCGCTTGGGGATCCTCGGCGACCATCTTGCGCAGTCCACCGGAGTACGCGGTCACGAGCGCGGCGCGCGCGATCGTCGCTCCCGGGCCCATGACGATCTCCTGGAACGTATCGCGCGTTCCGGAGCCCTCTTCGCGTGTGATCACGGTGATGGAAGCGTCAGTGCCTCCGACATCCCGCCAGTTGCGGATCTCGCCAGCGTAGATCGCGCGGAGCTGTGCGAGACTCAGTGCCTGTACCCGGTTGGTGGCGTGTACGATCACCGCGATCCCGTCCCGCGCGACCACGGTCTGCACGAGGCCATCGGCTTCGTCCGCGTGCAGTTGCCGGGAGCTCATACCCACATGCGCCGTGCCATCGCGCGCCGCCTTGATCCCGGCGGTCGACCCACCCGACTGCACCGTCACATGACCGTCTTCGTAAGACTCCGCCCACCGCTCCGCGAACGGCTGGATAGACGTGGACCCCGCCAAGACCACCTCGCCGCGTACCGAGTCGGACGTGGCGCGCGCACAGTCCGTCGCGACGAACACGACGAAGGCGGCGAGCAGAGGCGCCAAAAGCGGAGGAACAGCGTGCGGTCGCATCAGTGGACTCAGAGCATAGCACCAGAGTGTCACACACAGGTCACGGACACGTCGCCGACAGGTCTTCTCTGTCGGGCGTCACGCGGGCGGCAGCACGATGTTGAGGCTCGGGACTGACGGGACGGCCCGCCGCGCCGGTGCGACAGGGGTCGGCGTAGGACGCAGGGTGAGGCGATCGCCCGAGATCTCACCTCGCGCCCGAAGGGATTCTCCGAGTACCAACGCGAGGCTGTCGCGGTCAGCCAACGGCGCGTTGAACGACACCGTGTCGCTACCCGAGCGATCGGAAGGCAAACGCAGATCCAATCCGTACCAGCGACGCACGGCTGCTCCGGCCGAGGTCAGGGTTTCGCCGACAAGCTGCAGCCGACCCTGGCGCCAGCCGAAGGCCGCATCACGCTGCGCGCGCGTCAACGGCATCGGGGTACCCGACCCGATCCGCGCCGCGCTTCCGGCGACCAGGCGCACCCGCGACGAGTCGCGCACCAGGATGACGTCACCTGTGTCGACCTGCACGAGCACAAGTCCGGCTGCGTCGACACCGAACGCCATGGCACCGCCCGCCGTGATGAAGCGGTGCGCGCCGACTTCGATCGCGGCGAGCGCAGACGAATCGGTCTTGAGCGAGAGGCTGATCGGGCCACTGAGCCGAATCGCGCGCGCGCCGGCGCCGAACCCCGGACTCGGCCGCAGCGACGACTCCGCGCCGAGCCGCACGCGCGAGCTGTCAGCCAGCGTGACTTCCTCGATCCGCGCGCGCGCCGCGCGCGACGTCTCACCGGTCGTGTCAGCGAGCGCCGCGAACGCCCGCGCCTCCGGGTCCGCTGGCCGACGCAACTGCATGAACGAGAGCAGCGCGAGGACCACGGCCAGCCCGGCCGCGCCTGCAGCGAGCTTCCGCTGCGAGGCATCGAGCGCGAAGCGCGAAGGCGTCGCGTCGGAGATCAGCCCGAACGACTTGCTGTGTCGGCCCGAGGGACGCGCCGCCGGCGCGGGATCGGGCCGGCGCGCGCCCATGGAGAGGCGCGGTGCAGGCGCGGACGTGCGCGCGGGACGAAGTGGCGAGGACATCGGCGCGGGGGCCGGGGCGGCGACCGGAGCCCCGATCGGAGCCGCGAGTGGCGCAGCGGCTGGCACGGCGGCTGGCACGGCGGCTGGCACGGCGGCTGGCGCGGCGACGGG
>JBJXGK010000154.1:0-50511 GCA_046153705.1 Gemmatimonadaceae bacterium | reverse complement strand
ATGGGTGCGCCGGTCTGGGCGCCTCGTTCGGATTCGAGCAACGACCAGCAGCCGTTGGTGATCGCTGAGCCGCCGAGTGATCTCGACGATGGGCGGTATCGATGAGCGTCGGCGCGTGAGCGCGGTGCTCGTCCCGGGTGCGGAGTTGCACACGCCGGCTGCGATCGCGAACGCGGTGGCGGCGGTCCGTGCGCGGTCGGCGCTGGTGCCGCAGGTCGCGATCATCCTGGGCACGGGCTTGGGCGGGCTGGCGGCGGCGATGACGGTGGAGAGCAGCATCGACTACCGTGAGTTGCCGGGTTTCCCGCTGTCCACCGTCGAGTCGCATCACGGCCGCTTGCTGCTCGGCACCCTGGGCGGCAGACGTGTGGTGGCGATGCAGGGACGATTCCATCAGTACGAAGGCTATTCACTGCAGCAGGTGACGTTCCCCGTCCGCGTCATGCGCGCACTGGGTGCGACGACGCTGGTGGTGTCGAATGCCTGTGGCGGCATGCATCCGCTGTGGGCGGCGGGCGACCTGATGTTGATCGCGGATCACATCAACCTGCTCGGTGACAATCCGTTGATCGGGCCGCATGAGGCGACGCTGGGGCCGCGATTCCCGGACATGAGTGCGGCCTACGCGCCGTCGTTGCGCGAACTCGCGCGCGCGGTGGCTGCAGAGCGACGCATCACCCTGCGCGAAGGCGTGTACGTGGCGGTGTCGGGGCCGAACCTCGAGACGCGAGCGGAATACCGCATGCTCCGCGCGATGGGGGCGGACGTGGTGGGCATGTCGACGGTCCCCGAGGTGATCGTGGCGGTGCAGGGTGGCATGCAGGTGCTCGGGTGCTCGATCATCACGGATATGTGCTTGCCTGACGCGCTCGAAGAAGCGTCGTTGACGAAGATCCTCGCGGTCGCGGCGAAGGCGGAACCGGATCTCACGGCGCTGGTACGCGGCGTGCTGGAGCGCATGCCATGAACGGCACGGTGATGAGCGAGTCGAGCAGCACGGCGAGCGGTACCAGCAAGTTCCGGCTCATTCCCGCCGAGTGGACTGCCGACGATCTGGAGCAGGAAGTGATGGCGCGCTGGACACGCGACGGTGTGTTCGCGGCGTCGCAGGCGCAGCACGCCGACGCCGAGCCCTGGGTGTTCTACGAAGGACCGCCGACGGCGAACGGCAAGCCGGGCATCCATCATGTGTTCGCGCGCACGGTGAAGGACTTGTTCTGCCGGCATCGGTCGATGCTCGGCTATCACGTGCCGCGGAAGGCGGGCTGGGACACGCACGGTCTCCCCGTGGAGATCGAGGTGGAGAAGCAGCTCGGTATCTCGGGCAAACAGGACATCGAGCGGATCGGTGTGGCGGAGTTCAATCGCCGCTGCCGCGAAAGCGTGTGGACGTACAAGGGCGACTGGGAAGCGGTGAGCGAGCGTATGGGGTATTGGCTCGATTACGCGGATCCGTACATCACGTACTCGAACGAGTATGTGGAGAGTGTGTGGTGGGCGTTGAAGACGCTCTACGACAAGTCGTTGCTGTACAAGGGCCACAAGATCCTCCCGTACTGTGCGCGCTGCGGGACGGCGTTGTCCTCGCACGAAGTCGCGCAGGGCTACGAAGACGTCGAGGACCCGTCGGTGTACGTGGGCCTCGATCTGGTAGCAGGTGTCAGCGCATCGCCGTCACTTATCGCTCACAACTCAGAGCTCACAACCGCCGTTCGTCGTAGAATCATCGTGTGGACCACGACGCCCTGGACGCTGGTGTCCAACGTCGCGCTCGCGGTGAACCCGACCCTCTCGTACGTCGAGTTGCGCAAGAAGAACGTGAGCGACTGGACCATCATCCTCGCCGGAGCGCGTGCGGGGGCGGTGCTGGGCGCGGACTACACGGAGCGCTGGGATCTCGTCGGTACGTTCGCGGGCAGTGAACTCGTGGGCATGAAGTACAAGCGCCCGCTCGACTGGATCGCGTATCCGGAAGAAGGCCAGCGTGAAGTCATCGTCGCCGAAGACTTCGTCTCGGCCGAGGATGGCTCGGGCGTGGTCCACATGGCGCCGGCGTTCGGTGCTGATGACTATGCGGCGGGGAAGCGGCACGGGTTGGCGTTCGTGAACCCCGTGGACTCGCGTGGCGAGTTCCCGGCGTCGATGCCGCTGGTGGGTGGCAAGTTCGTGAAGGACGCCGATCCGCTGATCATCGAGGAGTTGCAGCGGCGCGACCAGCTGTGGAAGGCGCAGAAGTTCGTGCACAGTTATCCGCATTGCTGGCGCTGCGGTACGCCGCTGCTCTACTACGCGCGGTCGAGCTGGTTCGTGCGCACGACGGCGTACCGCGACCAGATGCTCGCGCGCAACGCGGACGTGAACTGGAATCCGCCGGAGGTGGGCGCCGGGCGGTTCGGCAGCTGGCTGGAGAACAACATCGATTGGGCGATCTCGCGCGATCGATACTGGGGCACGCCGTTGCCGGTGTGGGTGAACGACGCGGACCCGAACGAGATCGAGGTGATCGGCTCGTACGCGGAGTTGACGGCGAAGGTCGGACGTACGCTCGGCGCGGATTTCGATCCGCACAAGCCGAACGTGGACACGTACACGTGGCCGGCGAAGAGCGGTACGGGGACGATGCGGCGCGTGAACGAGGTGATCGACACCTGGTTCGATTCGGGGTCGATGCCGTTCGCGCAGTGGGGCTATCCGCACCAGTCCGGCAGTCGTGAGAAGGTGGGGCGCTATTTCCCAGCGGAGTTCATCGCCGAAGGCGTGGACCAGACGCGCGGCTGGTTCTATTCGCTGCTCGCCATCGCGACGGGCATGGGTGACGCGTTGCCAAACAACACGAGCGGCAAGGCGGCGCCGTACCGCGCGGTCGTGGTGAACGACCTTGTACTCGACGCTGCCGGGCAGAAGATGTCGAAGTCGAAGGGCAACACCGTGGAGCCGCGTGCCGTGATGGCGCGGCACGGGGCGGATGCGGTGCGGCTCTTCTTGATGGCGAGCTCGCAGGTGTGGGTGCCGCGGCGGTTCGATGAGTCGGTGATCCGTGAGACGGCCGGGCGGTTCCTGGTGACGCTCAGGAACGTGTACTCGGGGATCTTCGCGCAGTATGCGAACTTCGGATGGGCGCCGAGTGCGGCGGATCCGGCGGTGAAGGACCGGCCAGTGCTGGATCGGTGGGTGTTGTCGCGGCTCGCGTCGGTGGAAGCCGAAGTGGATGCGACGCTCACGCGGTTCGATGCGACGGCGGCGGCGCGCGTGCTGATGGATTTCGTGAGCGAGGATGTCGCGAACTGGTATGTGCGGTTGTCGCGGAGCCGCTTCTATGAGGTTGATAATGCGGACAGTCGCGCGGCATTCGCGACGTTGCATGAGGTGTTGACGGTGACGACGCGGCTGTTGGCGCCGTTCGCACCGTTCATGTCCGACTGGATGCACCAGGAGTTGACGGGGTCGTCCGTGCATTTGGCGCCGTACCGGCGCCGGGTGGCGGACGGTGGCAGCGGGGACGGCGGATTCGCGGGCGATGCGGGGCTCGAGGCCGCGATGGCGGCTGCGAGGACGCTCTCAACCTTGGGCCGTGCGGCGCGCGAATCCGCCGGCATCAAGGTGCGCCAACCGCTCGGCGCACTCACGTGTGTGGTACCGGGGCTCGATGCCGCGTGGCACTCGATGATCGCGCCACTGGTGTCGGCGGAGCTGAACATCAAGCAGGTCACGTTCGCGGACTCCGCTGCCGACTGGGTCAGACTCGAAGGCAAGGCCAACTTCCCCGTGCTCGGCAAGGTGCTCGGCGCGGCGATGAAGACGGCGAAGCCGCTCGTGGAGGGCTTGGGCCAGGCGGAGCTGCGAACCATCGAGCAGGGTGGAAGCGTTTCTCTCGACGTGCCCGGACACGGTGCGTTGATGCTCGATGCGTCGCGGGTGACGATCACGGCGAAGGCATCGACGTCGATGGTGGTGCAGCAGGGTGATGGCATGTCGGTCGCGCTGGACCCGGCGGTGACGCCGGCCTTGCGTGCCGAGGGCATGGCGCGTGAGATCGTGTCGCGGGTACAGCGGCTCCGGAAGGAGTCGGGGCTCGCGGTGAGTGACAGGATCCGGCTCGCGATCGCGGCGCCGGCGGACGTGCAGCAGGCAGTGCAAGCGCACCAGCAGTGGATCGCAGGAGAAGTCCTCGCGCGGGAGTGCATCATCGCCGATGTGTTCCCCGCGTCAATCGCGTGGCAGGCCGAGGCCGAGGTGGAGCTGGACGGTCCGACCGCACGTATCGCCCTTTCCAAGGACAGCTGACGATGGCGACCCCGACCCCCGGTGGCGAGAAGAAGTTCAAGCCGCTCCAGAAGAAGCAGATCGCGTACTTCGAGAAGCGGCTGATGGACGAGCGCAAGCGTGTGCTCAAGGAGCTCGGCCACTACGACGAGACGTTCGGGAACACGCCGCAGGGCGCCGACGGCGACCTGAGCGCGTACTCGTTCCACATGGCGGACCAGGGCACCGACGCCATGGAACGCGAGAAGGCGTTCCTGTTCGCGTCGAAGGAAGGACGCTTCCTGTGGCATGTGGACCAGGCGCTGCGTCGCCTGTACCGGCATCCCGAGGAATTCGGGAAGTGCCACAGCTGTGGTGGTGAAGTCGGGTTCGACCGTCTCGACGCGCTGCCGCACGCGCGGTTCTGCATCGAGTGCAAGCAGAAAGAGGAAGATGGAAAGAAGTGAGTCGTTGTTGTACACACGCGCGCTCAGCACCCGGCACTACGTGTCGGTCGTCGCGGGCGTGGTACTCGCCGATGCGTTCACCAAGCTGCTGGCCGTGGACCGGCTCTCGCCGGCGCACGTGCCGCATTCGGTGTTCGGCGAGTGGTTCCGACTCACGCTCGTCTACAACCCTGGAGCGGCCTTCGGGCTGCATCTAGGGCCGTGGTCGCGGTGGATCTTCATCGCGCTCACGCTCGTCGCCGTCGCGGTGATGTGGCGCCTGTTCCTCACGAGCCCTCCGGATGCGCGCTGGCGCACGTGGGCGCTCGCGCTCGTCTCAGGTGGCGCGCTGGGCAACCTGGTCGACCGGCTGCGTTCGGCGCGCGGCGTGGTGGACTTCCTCGACCTGGGCGTAGGCGCATGGCGCTGGCCCACGTTCAACATCGCGGACATCGCGGTGAGCACGGGCGCGATCCTGCTCACCATCGTTTTCTGGAACGAGCCAGAGCCATCGAAGGACCCCTGAGGGGTACCCAGTCGTGACCGAACCGCTCTCGCCCGGCCGCTACACGTTTCTCACGGACGAGGTCGCGGGTGACCGCCTCGACCTCGCCCTCTCCCGACTCATCGGGCACTCCCGCACACAGGCGGCCACGCTGATCGCCACCGGCAACGTCAGTGTCGGCGGTCGCGCCGAACGCGCGAGTTTCAGGCTGGAGCCCGGCGAGGAGATCGCCGTCACCATCCCGACGCCGCCGGGTCGCGAGGTCTTGCCGGAGCAGATCCCCGTGAAGGTCGTCTTCGAGGACGACGAGATCGTGGTGGTCGACAAGCCGGCGGGGATGGTGGTGCACCCGGCACCCGGGAACTGGTCGGGGACGCTGGTGAACGCGCTGATGGGCCGCGGCCAGGGGCTGGCGCCGGGCGCGGCGCCCGAGCGGGCCGGTCTGGTGCACCGCCTCGACAAGGAGACATCGGGACTGCTGCTGGTGGCCAAGAGCGCTCGGGCGCTCCGGGTGCTGAGTGCGGCGCTTGCCGCCCGCGAGATCACCCGACGTTACGCCGCCATGTGCTGGGGGCATTTGGACGGGGAGAAACTGACCGTCGACAAACCCTTGGCCCGCGACCTGAACGACCGCACCAAAGTGGCCGTGCGGGAGGGCGGGCGGACAGCGCGCACCGATTTCACCCGGCTGGCGCGGTTCCAGTCGACCGACCTTCTCCGCTGTCATCTCCACACGGGCCGCACCCACCAGATTCGCGTGCACCTCGCCTCGGTGGGGCATCCGGTGGTGGGGGACGACACTTACGGCGGGGGGGGCGGACGACGATTAGTCGGACTTCCTCCAAAAAGACATTTCCTTCATGCCTCTTGGCTCGTCTTTAAGCATCCGGTGTCGGGTGCGGAGATCGATCTGCGCTCCCCGCTGCCGGCGGAGCTGCGCCATTCCTTGATCACGGCGGCGGAGCTTCCGGAGTTGTCGGCCCACCCTGACCCGTTGGAATACCTTGGCTTCTATAGGATCACTTGATGGAGCGACAGGGGATTCTAGAGCGCCGCGGTACCTGCTGGTCGAGGTCGGTGGGCAGTCGGTAGCGTGGGAGTTGGTGCAGATCCGCGAGATCGTCTCGGCACGCAACGTGACGCGGTTGCCGGGGGCACCGGTGTGGGTGCTCGGTCTGCTGAACCTGCGGGGGACAGTGCTGACCGTGGTGGATCTGGCGCAGCGGTTGGGCCTGGCCACCAAGGCGGAGGGTGGGTCGGTCGTCGTCGTGGAGCATGAGGGGCGCGCACTGGGTGTGCGCGTGGACGTGGTGCACGCGGTGGTGGCGAGTGCCGATGCGACGGTGGAACCGGTGGAGGCCGCACGCGCCGCCGACGGGTTGGTGATCGGTATGGTCCGACTGGCAGATGGCCCTGCGCTGCTGATGGACGCAGGGGCACTCTGTCGGTCGGTGTTGGTGACGCTCTGATCGCGCAGCGACTTCTGAACAGCTCCCACATCACCAAGAGGAACGCGTGGCCCCGACGGTTTTGATCTGTGACGACGCCATCTTCATGCGGACGATGGTCGGCGACATCCTCCAGCAGGCGGGCTTCGAGATCGTAGGCGAAGCGGAGACCGGGACGCAGGCGGTGGAGAAGTACAAGCAGCTCCGTCCCGACCTGGTGACGATGGACATCGTGATGCCCGACATGGGCGGTATCGACGCCGTGCGCGAGATCACGAAGTTCGACCCCGGCGCGAAAGTGCTGATGTGCAGCGCGATGGGACAGCAGTCGCTCGTGGTCGAGGCGATCCAAGCGGGCGCCAAGGACTTCGTAGTGAAGCCGTTCCAGCCGAGCCGCGTGCTCGAGGCGGTGCAGCGCGTGCTCGGCTAAGCCGACAGCGCTCCTCGCCCTCCGAGCCGCCCCTCGTGGACCCGTCGCGCTACGCCGACCTCTTCCGCACCGAGAGCCGTGACCAGCTCTCGGCGATCAATCGCGCCTTGCTCTCGCTGGAGCAGGGTGAGGCGACGCGCGAGCCGGTGGACGCGATCTTCCGCGGCGTGCACACCATCAAGGGCATGAGCGCGACGATGGGTTACACGGCCGTCGCCGAGTTCTCGCACGAGCTGGAGTCGCTGCTCGACAAGGTGCGTTCGGGCGACCAGACGCTCTCGCCGGACCTCATGGACGCACTGTTCTCCGCGGTGGATGCGCTGGAGGACGGGGTGGAACAGGCGGCGGAGAACACGCCCATGAACGCGGCGATGCAGCGCGTCCTGGAGCGGCTGCACGATGTCGCAGGTGGGCGGTCGACCTCGGAGTTCCGCGTGGTGCGGCCGAGCGATGCGTTCCGGGTCACCTCTGAGCTGGCGGTGCCGAGTGCGGTGCCGAGTGCGGTGCCGAGTGTGGCGATGAGCGCCGCCGCGGGCGCTCCGGCGAGCGCTCCTGTGGGCACGGGCCCCGGTGCGGTCATCACCATCACGCAGTCACCGACGACGCTGCTGCCGGGCGTGCGCGCGTTCATGTCGGTGCAGCGCCTGCGCGAGATCGGCGAGGTGCTCGGCACGGAGCCTTCGGAGGGCGCGTTGCAGGCGGCCGCGACGCCGCAGACGTTCGTGGTGCGCGTGATCAGCACGGCGGGCGCCGCGGAGCTGGAGCGCGTGGTGCGCAGTGCGGGCGACGTCGCCGACGTGACGGTGGTGATGGTCGAGGTGCCGGCCGAACCGGGTTCCACGGCCGCGCCGCGCGCGGCAGTGCGCGCCGGCACCGCGGATCAGCGCGCGGCGAGCCCGGTGGTGGCGGACTCTGCCACGCCGTTCAATCGGCGTGCGTCGGACCGCGGCGACACGTTCGGGCGTCGCGCGACCGATGCGGAGATCACGGCGACCGCCGAACGGGCGGTGCCGACGCGCACGCGGCATGTACGCATCGAGCTCACGCGACTCGACGCGCTGCTGAACTTGATCGGCGAGCTGGTGATCGTACGCGGGCGCCTGCACGCGCTCACGGCGGGCATCCCGCAGGTGGCGCTGCACGAGGCGATGGAAGACGCGACGCGGTTGATCAGCGATCTCCAATCGGAGATCATGACCAGCCGCCTCGTGCCGGTGGGGCAGGTGTTCGACCGCTTCCCGCGCCTGGTACGCGACGTGGCTCGGCAGCTCGGCAAGGACGTGTTGTTCGCGATCGAGGGCAAGGAGATCGAGCTCGACCGCTCGGTGCTCGATGAGATCGGCGAGCCGGTGGTGCATCTGCTTCGCAACGCGGTGGACCACGGGTTGGAGCGGCCGGACGTACGCGAAGCCGCGGGCAAGCCGCGCGAAGGCCGGCTCACGCTCTCGGCGCAGCGCGATCGCTCGGCGGTGATGATCGTGGTACGTGACGACGGGCGCGGGATCGACCGTGCGCGGGTCCTCATGCGGGCGCTCGAACTCGGCATGGTGGAGCCGGGCACCACCCGGCTCGACGACGACACCATGCTGCAGTGCATCGCGCACCCGGGGTTCTCGACGGCGGAGCAGGTGACCGATGTGTCGGGCCGCGGCGTGGGCATCGATGCGGTGCAGGCGAAGGTGCGTGGATTGGGCGGTACCTTGCAGGTGGTGACGGTCGAGGGCCAGGGCACCACCGTGACGATCCGCCTGCCGATGACGCTGGCGATCGTGCGGGCGCTGCTGGCGCGGGTGGGCAATGAACGCTACGCACTGCCGCTCACGCACGTGCGCGAGACGCTGGAGCGGTCGCCGACGTCGATCCGCCAGGTGCAGGGCCGCGACGTCCTGGTGTTGCGTGAGGAGTTGTTGCCGGTGCTGCGGTTGCGTGATGTGGTGAACTTCCCGGGCACGGCGACGGGCCTGGAGGAGATCGTGGTGATCGAGCGCGGCGACCGCCGCGCGGGTCTCGTGGTGGATGAGCTCACCGGACAGGAGGACATCGTGGTGAAGTCGTTCGATGCGGTGCGGGACGCGGCCGCGCTCTTCAGTGGGGCCACCATCCTGGCCGATGGCGCGCCGGCGCTCATCGTGGACATCGGGAGTCTCCTGTGACCGCCCCGCAGTCCGACGATCTCCGCACCCTGTCGGCGGCGCAGCTGGATGCGTTGCGCGAGGTGGCCAACATCGGGGCCGGGCACGCGGCGACCGCGCTCTCGCAGATGACGGAGCAGCGGATCATGATCAGCGTACCGCAGCTCTCCGTGTCGGCCCTCGACGATGTCCCCAACCAGATCGCGCCACCGGAAGAGCCGGTGGCGGCGGTGCTCATGAAGATGGAAGGCGACCTCACGGGGCTCACGCTGCTCGTGTTCCCGCACCCGATCGCGCTCAAGGTGGCCGGCCTGATGATGCGTCGCCCCGTGACGGAGCTGGGGCGCATCGAGGAGTCGGCGATCAAAGAAGCGGGCAACATCCTGAGCGCGGCCTACCTCAACGCGCTCGCCGATTTCTTCAAGATGACGCTGCTGCCGTCGCCGCCGAGCCTGGCGATCGACATGAGTGACGCCGTGCTCACCTCGACGTACGTGGCGAGTGCGCAGGGTTCGAGCTACGTGGTGTGCGTGGAGAGCGAGTTCCATCTGCAGGACAAGG
Source organism: Gemmatimonadaceae bacterium (assembly GCA_046153705.1). Taxonomy (GTDB): domain Bacteria; phylum Gemmatimonadota; class Gemmatimonadetes; order Gemmatimonadales; family Gemmatimonadaceae; genus Pseudogemmatithrix. Next base: position 40,747 of record JBJXGK010000154.1, on the reverse strand, counting down.
ATGAGAAGCTGCGCGGCTTCTTCCTGCTCCTGCCGGACCCGCCGAGCCTCCGCACGATGCTCAAGGCGATCCGGGTCGGGTGAGCGAGCCACTCACCGCCCACATCTCGGAACGGGACCGCGAGGTCCTGCGCGGTTTCGCGCGCCGTATCGACCCCTCCGATGCCGGGGCGCACAACAACCTCGGCGTGTTGTACTTCAACAAGGGGTTGTATCAGGAGGCGGTGGCCGCGTTCACGCAGGCCCTTGAGCTCGATCCGAAGATGCAGGTGGCGCAGCGCAATCTGGAGGTCGCGTACTTCAACACCGGGTACTACGACCAGCGGGTGCATGAGCTGCGCGAGCGGATCCGTGTGCGACCGGACGATCGGGACGCGCGCTGGGACCTCGGGAGGGCGTTCGCGTTGCTGGGCCAGCACGATGACGCGATCCCGGAGTTCCGCGCGTTGCTCGCCCAGCGCCCACAGGACGTGGCGGCGATGATCCAGCTGGGCCTCTCGGAGAAGGCGACCGGGCGGCTCGGTGATGCGTTGCATTGGTTCCGCGCGGCCTTGCGACTCGACTCCGAGAGTTCGCTGCTGCACTTCTATGTGGGCGAGGTGCTCTACAACCAGGGCGCGTTCGACGACGCCTTGGCGGAACTCAAGCGCGCGATCCAGCTCAATCCGGACAATCCTGACGCGCACTTCCTGCTCTCGTTCGTGCTCGGCGACACGGGGCAGCACGAAGAAGCCTCGGTGTCGGCCAAGCGCGCGGTGCAGCTGAACCCGTCGCTCTCGCGCGCGCAGGCGAACCTCTCGCTCGACCAGTACGACCCGCGCAAGTACGAGGAGTTGCTGCCGGGTCGTCAGGCGCGGCGGTCGCAGGCGCAGATGGCGATCGCCGAGGGCGAGCCGTTGGCGCAGTACACGCTGGGCTTGGCGTACCGGCAGCAGGGGTACATCACCGAAGCGATGCGCGCGTACAAGCTCGCGCTCGAGAAGGGCGAGGACCGCGCGCTGGTGATGCAGGCGATGGCCGAGCTGCACCTGATCCAGAAGGACCCGAAACCGGCGATCGAACTCTACGACACGTTGCTGGCGGAGCGCGCGGACAGCCCCAAGCTGTGGAACGAGCGCGGCGTGGCGCTGCATCAGACGGGCGATCACACCGAGGCGATGGCGAGCTACGAGCGGGCGCTCGAGATCGACGCGCGCTACGCCCTCGCGCGCAACAACCTCGGCGTGGCGCTGTTCCATGCGGGGCGCGCGGACGACGCGGTGGACGCGTTCCGCGAAGCGCTCAACGTGGATGCGAACTTCGAGAAGGCGCGACTCAACCTCGCGCTGCTGCTCACGCGGGGCCGTCGCTACCAGCTCGCGCTCGAAGCGTACCGGCAGGTGCTCGAGTCGGCGATCGACAACGCGGTGGCGTGGAACGGCGTGGGTATGGTGTTGGCCGAGCTGCGCAAGTTCGAGGATGCGCGCACGGCGTTCGCGCGCGCGATCCAGGCCAAGCCCGAGTTCGCCGAGGCGCACTACAACCTGAGCTTCACGCTCTCCAACCTCGGCGACTTCGACGGCGCGCTGCGCGAGACCAAGCTCGCGCTCGAGCTCGACCCGTATTACGTGGCGCAGAAGTTCGCGCTGGCGATCGACCTCGAGTACGAGGACCCCGACTTGTCGGTGGTGCCGGACCTGGGTGGCGAGCACCGCATGTCGGGCGAGGTGGATACGTTCACGTTCGACCCCACGCTGCTCGACTCGTTGTTCACCGAGTTGGCGCCGCCGGTGATGGAGACCACGCCGCCGCTGGAGTCGGATCCGTACCGGCTGGCGGGCGACTTCCTCTCGAAGGGCCTCACCGACCGCGCGATGGCGGAGACTCGGCGCGTGCTCGCACGCGGTGCAGACCCGGTGCTCGGCAACGTGCTGCTCGGCGAGGCGTTGGGGCGGCAGGGCGCGTGGGGCGATGCGTTGGAGCGGTTCGAAGATGCGCGCGAGCGCGACCCCGAACATATCGATGCGTTGCGGGGCCAGACGCAGTCGTTGCTCATGCTCGGGCGCGGGGAAGAAGCGGGCGTGGTGGCCGAGCAGTTGGCCGTGCGTGCGCCGGATGACCCCGATGCCTTGATGCTGGTGGCGACGGCGCGGTTCGAGGCGGGCGATGCGGACCGTGCGCTCGAGGCGCTGGATCATGCGCGTCGCGTGGCACCCAATCGCGCCGATGTGCTGCGCGGCATCGGCAACATCACGCGCACGCTGGGCAACCTCGACGCGGCGATCGCTGCGTACCGGCACGCGCTCACGCTCGACGCGGATTTCGCCGCGGTGCGCTACGACCTGGCGCGGCTGCTCATGCAGCGTGGCGTGTTCGACGAGGCCGAGAAGGAGCTGTTGGCCGCGCTAGAGTCCGTGCCGACGTACGCGGATGCCACGCTCGCGCTGGCCGGGGTGTACCGCCTCGGGCATCGCACACGCGATGCGCTGCTGCTGCTCGTGGAGTTCCTGGAGCGCGACCCGTACAACTTCGAAGGCTTGTTGGCGTTGGGTGAGCTCTTGTTCGAAGAAGAGCGCTATCACGACGCGGCAGTGGCGTTCCAGCGTATTCTCCGGTTCGACGAGACGCACGTGGGCGCGATCTTCTACGTGGGCATGTTGTTCGCCGTGCACGAGCGGTTCCGCGAAGCGCTCGCGAGCTGGCGCAAGGTGGCGGCGCTGGCGCCGGACAGCGAATGGTCGCGCCGCGCGTTCCGTGAGTCGCGCAAGGTGCAGCATCGGCTCGAGGGCGGCGACGCCCCCGACTCAGGCGGGGAGGGCTGATGGCGATCGAAGGTCCGCTCCAGGAACTCGGCATCCATGACGTCTTCCAGCTGCTCGACCTGAGCCGGAAGACGGGGTCGTTGCGTGTGGTCTCCGAACTGCGCGACAACGAAGGCGTCGTGCTGTTCGAGAACGGCAAGGTGGTGAGCGCGTCCATCCGCTCCAATCCGCATCGCCTGGGCGACCTGCTCGTGCGTTCGGGGCGGCTGACCGACGCCGACATGGCCCGCGCGCAGGAAGAGCAGCTCAAGGGCGATTCACGCCGCCTCGGGGAGATCCTCGTTTCGCTCGGGCTGGTGACGCGCAAGGAGATCGAGCGGCAGGTGCGGTTGCAGATCGAGGCGGTGGTGTTCGAGCTGATGTCCTGGCGCGAAGGGTTCTTCCGGTTCGAGGAAGGCCTCGACGGCGAAGACCTGCGTGACGCGGCGGTACCGATCTCCACCGAATCGCTGCTCATGGAGGGTGCGCGGCGCATCGACGAGTGGTCGCGCATCGCCGACCGTGTGCCGAACCTCTCGGTGATCCCGTACCTCACGCCGCCGGACGAGGACCACCCGGCGCAGCTCGACCTGCTGCCGACCGAGTGGCAGGTCCTGAGCTTGATCGACGGTGAGCACGACCTGCGCGCGATCTCCGCCACCGTGGCGATGAGCGAGTTCGACGTCGCGCGCATCACGTACGGATTGGTCAGCACCGGCGTGATCCGGCTCAAGCAGCCGGAGCGCGCGTCGCGCGCGATCCAACTGCCGCGCGACATCTCGGCGGCGAAGCTCACGCCGATCGACCTCTCGGCGGAGCCGGTGCGCCGTGGGGCGACGGCGTTCCGCCGCGGCGATCTCAATGAAGGGATCGCCGTGTGGGAGGAGTTCCTGCGAAGCAACCCGGGCTACATGGGCGTCGCCGCGATCCGTGATGGGCTTGAGGCGGCGATCACCTTGCGCGACGTGCTCGCACGGGAGGCCCCGAGTGGCCGTTGATGATATCCGCGCGATGAGCGACGCCCTCGCGGCCGATCCCGCGAGCCTGGTGTTCCTGCCGCTGGGCGAGTCGTTGCTCGCGCGCGGGGATCTCGTGCACGCGGCGCGGGTCGCGCAACGCGGCGCGTTGCGTCATCCGATGCGACTCGAGGCGCACGACCTGGTAGCGCGCGTGGCACTCGCGATGGGCGACGAGACGCGCGCCGAGGCGTCGTGGCGCACCGTGCTGCGGCTCGACTCCGGGTTCGGCACGGCGCATCGCGGGCTGGGCTTGGTGTGTTATCGGCAGGGCCGATTGGAGGAAGCACGCGACCATCTGTCGCGCGCGGCGGCGCAGGACCCGCACGACCTCACCGTCCGTTCGGCGCTGGAGGCGGTGCGCGGCGTGATCGCGCAGGTGGTCGCCAACCCGCAGCGCGCGAGCGAAGCGATCCCCCCGCGGGTGACCGGGCCGACGAACGCGATGCGTCTGACGCCCAAGGCGTCGCCGCTGATCCGCCCCACGCCGCTCGCCACGCCGGCCGTGCGCGCGACGCCGACGGCGACGCCGGTGGTGCGAGCAACGCCGGTCTCCACTCCGGTCGCGCAGGCGCCTGTCGCGCCGCCACCGCCCGAGCCACAGCCCGAGTCCGAGCCGATCGCCGAAGAGACCAGCGCGCCGCTGCCCGATCCGTACGATCCCGAGGTCGACATCGCCGGGGAGTCGGCGGCGCGACTGTTCGACGTCGTGCTCGACGACACCAAACAGGTCGCCCTGCTGCTCGACGAAGAAGGCTTGATCGCCGGCGGCGAGTACTTCACCGCCGAGGGCACGAACCTCGGCGCCGAGATCGGCGCGCACCTCTCGGGGGTGAGCGACGAGGCCGAGCGTGCCATGCGGCACTTCAAGCTCGGGCGCTGGACGCGCTTGGTCATCGAGACCCAGGCGGCGACGATCACCATGGCACCGCTCAAGGAATACGCGGTGCTGGTGGCGGCGCCGAAGGATGTGCCGTTGGGGTTCGTGCGACGCACGCTGGAGCGTTGCCTGGGTGTCGCGCGTGAGTGGCTCGGGGGGCGCACATGAGCGCCTTCACGAGCATCATCACCGCCGTGACGCGGCATCGCGGCGTGACCGCCTGCCTGGTCGTCTCTGAAGAGGACGGGATCGTGGTGGAGGGGACCGCGCAGATCGGGGTGAACACGAACGCCTTCGCCGCACTCACGGCGTCGCTCTACCGCAAGGCGGGGCGCGCGGGGGACACGGCGGGGTTCGGCACCGTGTCGTTCTTCGAGCTCGAGGCAGAGCAGGGGCGGGTGTTCGCAGCCGGCAAGGGTGGGCTGTTGCTCGTGGCGGTGGCAGAGCCGCGCGTGAACGTGGGGCTGCTCCGCGTGGAGCTGCTCCGCGGCGCGGAGGTGATGTGACCCGTCACACCATGACCGTCGGGTGGGCCGACGTCCCGCTCAAGCGGTTCGTGGACGATGCGCGCTTGCAGCTCGCGGTGCTCATGCACACGAGCGGGCAGGTGCTCTCCCAGGTGGGGTTCCAGCGGTCGCTCGACGTGCAGACGGCATGTGCGCTCTCGGCGGGCATCAATGCGTCAGCGGACCTGTTGGGCAAGATGATCGACGGGGCGCCGTTCAGGGGCCTCCACTACGCAGGGAAGGTGCGACAGGTCTACCTTGCTCAGGTGCAGATGGCCGACGGCGTGCTCCTGCTCCTGGCGGTGTTCGATGAGGAGAGCTCGTTGGGGATCGTGCAACTGTATCTCGATGAACTGCGCGCCACGCTGCACAGTGTCGTGCCGGAACCATCCGATGTGCCGCCCGCGCTCGCCGAGGACTTCGAGCGCGAGTTGAACCGCAACCTCGCCGCACTGTTCGGGAGGGGCGCATGACCCTTCTCCAAGCTCCTCGTCACCGGTTCGTCCCGTGAGCCTCGTCAACTACGCGACCCGCGAGATCACCTGCAAGATCGTCTACTACGGCCCTGGGCGGTCGGGGAAGACGACGAACTTGCATTACATCTACGGACAGGTCCCGGGCGACCGAAAAGGCCAGATGGTCTCGCTCGCCACGCAGACCGACCGCACGCTGTTCTTCGATTTCCTCCCGATCGACTTGGGGAGCATCTCGGGCTTCACCACACGCTTCCAGCTCTACACGGTGCCGGGTCAGGTGTACTACCAGACCACGCGCAAGCTCGTGCTCCAAGGCGCGGACGGCGTGGTGTTCGTCGCCGACAGCCAGGCACGGCAGCTCGACGAGAACATCGAGTCGATGCAGGACCTGCACGCGAACCTCGCCGAGCAGGGCGTGGACGCGCGCACGGTGCCGCTCGTCATCCAGTACAACAAGCAGGACCTCCCGGCGGACATCATCACGCCGGTCGCCGAACTCGATGAAGCCCTCAACTTCCGCAACGTGCCTTCGTTCTCCGCTGACTCCCTGCATGGCCCCGGAGTCTTCGAGACGCTGCGCGGCATCTCCGAACTCGTGCTCCGCAAGTTGAGCACGGGGTCGGCGGGGCGCTGACATGCGGCTCGATCCGCGTCTGACGTTCGACCGACTCGTCGTGGGGGCGGGGAACCGTCTCGCCGCTGCGGCTGCGCGCGCGGTCGCCGAAGCGCCGGGCACGGCCTACAACCCGCTGTTCATCTACGGCGGGTCGGGGCTGGGCAAGACGCACCTGCTCACCGCCACCGGGCATCGCCTCGTCGAGCTGCAGCCGGACGGCGAAGTGCTCGCGCTCTCACTCGACGAGTTCTCCGAGCAGTTCCACGCCGCGGTCTCGGCCGGTGAGTCGCAGGCCTTCGGTGGCCGGCTCTCGCACGTGGACCTGTTGTTGCTCGACGACATCCAGTTCCTCGCCGGCCGTCGCGAGATGCAGGCGGAGTTGCTGCGTCTCTTCTCGGCGATGCAGGAGGCGGGGCGACAGATCGTGTGCACGAGCGATCGTCCGCCGTCGGAGATCTCCGATGTGGACGAACGGTTGATCTCGCGCCTGTCGGGTGGCTTGGTGGTTGATGTGAGCCCGCCGGAGTTCGAGGCGCGTGTGGCGATCCTGCGCGCGTCGTGCGCGGAGCGCGGCGTGGTGGTGCCGGACCGCGCACTCGACACGCTGGCGCAGCGCGGCGTACAGTCGGTGCGCGAACTGCAGGGCGCGCTCAACCAGTGGATCGCGCGGCAGACCTTGGGCAGTGACCGGAACTCGGGCGCGATCAATGCCGTCCCGGCCGGCGGTGCGCTGGGCGTGTCGTCGGGAGAGTTCCTCAGCTTCTTGAGTGACGTGACCTCGGTGGTGCAGCAGCACGTCGAGTCGTGGCAGGTGCGACTGCGCGAGACCATCGCCTACTGGCAGGGCGAGGGCTACAAGACGGCGGTGCTCGAACGTGCCCTCGGACTGCCGAACGACCCCGACGTACCGGCACTCGTGGCGGTGTACGTGGAGGCCGTGGAGCATCTGCGCGGTCTCGAGCGGCAGGCCACGGCGGTGGACGAGGCGCTGGGCGGGCACGAGTTGTTCCGCGACCCCGAGCGTCTGGTCGACGCCGAGGACTTCGTGGAGAAAGCGTTGGCCGGTGAGATGCCGCCGGGCGGACCCAATCGCGCGTTCTCGCGCGAGGGCTTCGAGGTGGGCGCGGCCAACCAGCTCGCCGTGCACGCGGCGGACGCGGTGATCGCGGCGCCGGGCGTGCGCTACAACCCGCTGCTGGTCACCGGTTCGAGCGGCGTCGGCAAGACGCATCTCGTGCACGCGATCGGCAATGCGATCGCGGAGGAGTCGGACGGGGCGATCCACGTGGCCTGCGTGCATGCGCAGACCCTGGTGGATGAACTCATCACCGCCATCCAGGAAGGCACGGTGGAGCGCTGGCGGAATCGCTATCGCGCCGCCGGTGCCCTGATCGTGGACGACGTGCAGTTCCTCGCGGGCAAGGAGCGCACGCAGGACGAGTTCTTCTTCGTCTTCAACGCGCTCGCGGAGGCGGGGAAGCAGATCGTGCTCTCGAGCGATCGGTCACCGGCCGAGATCCCGGAGCTCGCGGACCGGCTGCGCTCGCGGTTCGAGGGTGGGCTCACCGCACAGATCCTTCCGCCCGACCGTCCGCTGCGAGAGAAACTCGTGGCGCGTTTCCTCACGGCGCTCGGGCGTCCGGCGATGCCGGAGTTGCTGGACGTGGTGAGCGATCCGCCGGTACAGAGTGTGCGCGAGCTGATCGGTGTGGTGAATCGGTTGGCGGCCGCTGCGGACGCACGCGGTGGTGTGCTCGATGCCGCGCTCGCGCGCGAGGAGTTGGGCTTCGGCGCCAACGCCGCGACGACGATGGCGCCCGCGGCTGCCGCCGGCGCGGCCGGTGACCGGACCTTCCTCGACCGCGAACGTGTGGTGTGGGAATGGCCCGATATCGGTGGACGTCTGGTCGAGGAGCTCGGCTGATGGCGATCCGCGGCTCACTCAAGGAAGCGTCGCTGCCCGATGTGCTGCAGCTGCTCTCGATGGGCAAGAAGAGCGGCTGCCTATCGGTCACGCACCGCAACAACTTCGGCTCCATCTATTTCGACAAGGGACGGATCTCGTACGCGTCGATCGTGAACCGTCGCGACCGACTCGGCGACATCCTCGTGAAGAGCCAGCTGCTCACGCAGCAGCAGCTCGACGAGGCGATCGACCTCCAGTCGAAGAGTCGCACCAAGCGGCTCGGTGAACTGCTGGTGGAGCGTGCGATGATCACGCGCGAGGACCTGCACCAGCAGATCCGCATCCAGATCGAGGAGGCGGTGTTCTACCTCTTCACGTGGGCCGAGGGCACGTTCAACTTCGAGTCGGACATCCGGCCCGAGGAGCAGGACTTCCTGGTCTCGATCAACCCCGAGTCGCTACTGCTCGAAGGCGCGCGGCGCGTGGACGAGTGGTCGTTGATCGAGAAGAAGGTGCCGAGCTTCGACATCGTGTTCGAGGTGGATCGCCGGCGGCTCGGTGAGACCGGTGCGCAACTGACCTTGGAGCAGCAGACGCTGTTGCCGCTCATCGACGGACGTCGGGACGTGGCCTCGCTGGTGGATGAGTCCGGGCTGGTGGAGTTCGATGTGGGCAAGGCGCTGTTCGGTTTGGCCACTGCGGGCTTCCTGCATCGTGTGGGCAAGACCAAACCCGCCGAGGAAGTCGCCGCCGAGGTGAAGATCGAGGAGCACCGCAACCTCGGCGTGGCGTTCTACAAGACCGGCATGCTCGACGAGGCCGTGCGCGAGTTCCGTCGGGTGGCCGAGCTGCGGCCCGACGACTTGGGGGCGCGGTTCTACTTGGGGCTGGCACATCTCCGCTTGGGGAAGTGGAGCGAGGCGCTGACGCACCTCGAGGCCGCGTCGCGGCAGCGTGGGGCGAAGGCGTCGGTGTTCCACAACCTGGCGCTGGCGTTCGAACGGCTGGGACGGCTCGCCGAAGCACGGAAGGCGCTCGAGGACGCGCTGCTGCGAGGCGGGGAGGAAGAGCCGCGCCTGCACACGTCGTTGGGGATCCTGGCGCTGCGTGAAGGCCGGTTCGACGACGCCGACAGGCACTTCATGCATGCGCGGCCGCTGTTCGGCCAGCGCGCACCATCGGCGGTGTGGTTCCACTCGGCGGCATTGGCGGCGGGGCTGAGCGGGCAGCGCGAGAAGGCGATCGCGATGTTGAGCGAAGGCACCGCGGCGCATCCGCACGCTGCGGCGTTGCACAACAACCTGGCGGTGGCTCTGGCGGCGTCGGGGCGTGAGGACGAGGCACTCGGCGCACTGGATCGCGGTCTCACTGAAGACCCGGGGCTCGCCCCGTTGCATCGGAACCGCGGCGACATCATGCTGCTGCGCTCGCTGCCCGACCAGGCCCTCGAGGAGTACATGCGCGCGGTGAAGCATCACGAGACGCTCGGCCCCGAGGTGTGGGCGCGGATCGGGACCTTGCGCGCGGGCTTCGGCGACGTGACGGAAGCGATGAATGCCTGGGAGCGCGCGTTGGTCCTCGATCCCAACCATCGCGAGGCGCGCGAACAGCTCACGGCGGCGCGCGGCGGCCGATGAGCGCGGGCGCGGTGGACGAGCCCGGGTTCCGTGCCCTGACCCAGAAGATCGCGGCGGTGCGCGGGTTCTCGTGTGCGAACTACAAGGACGGCTGCCTGCGTCGCCGCATCGCGGTGCGCATGCGCGCGCGCGGCACACCCGACTATGCGTCGTACTCGCTGCTGCTCGACCGCGACCCCGTAGAGTTCGACGCGCTGATCGACACGCTCACCATCAATGTCACCAAGCTGTACCGTGACGCGAGTGTGTGGGACCTCGTGGCGGAGACGGTCATCCCGGCGCTGTTCGCTGTCGAGGCACCGACGGTGACCGTGTGGAGTGCGGGCTGCTCGTCGGGAGAGGAGCTGTACACGTTGGCCTCACTCTTCCATGCGCACGCGATGCGCACCGTGAACGAGGCCAAGCTCAAGCGCGTGCGGATCATCGGCAGCGACATCGACCGTGCGTCGTTGGAGTCGGCCAGGCGCGGGGCCTATGCGCCCGAGGCGTTCAGCGAGATGCCTGCGGCGCTCAAGTCGCGCTACTTCTCGGCCGAGGCACCGCATCAGGCGGTGCCGGAGATCAAGGCGCTGGTGGACGTGGAGCGGCGCGACTTGCTGAGCGACCCGCCGCCGGCGCGTGGCCTGCAGTTGATCACCTGCCGCAACGTGATCATCTACTTCGGGCGCGAGAGTCAGGAACCGCTGATGCGGAAGTTCCATGATGCACTCGCGCCGGGCGGGTTCCTGGTGTTGGGGAAGGTGGAGACGTTGTTGGGACCGCTACGGACCCTCTTCGAGCCGGTGGATGCGCGTCAGCGCATCTTCCGTCGCGTCGCGTGACCGATCAGCACGTCCGCATCGCGCACTACGCGGTGGCGCGTGGGAGCGGTCGTCTGGTGACGATCGGCTTGGGCAGTTGTGTCGCGATCGCCATGCACGACCGCAAGTTCCGCGTGGCGGGGTTGGCGCACATCCTGTTGCCCGACCCGAGTCTGTCGCGCGAGGTCGACCAACCGGCGCGGTTCGCCACGACCGCGGTGCCGTTGCTCGTGGACTCCATGCGGCAGATGGGGGCGCGCGGTGAGCTGGTGGCGAAGATCGCGGGCGGTGCGTCGCTGTTCGGCAGCATGCTCACCGGCACGGGCGGCCAGGTGGGCGCGCGGAACGTCGCGGCGGCCAAGGAGTCGCTGACGACCGCGGGCATCCAACTGCTGGGCGAGGAGACCGGCGGTGTGGCCGGGCGCAGCGTGACGCTGGACGTGAACAGCGGTGCGCTGCACGTACGCTCCGTGCGCGGAGGTGAGCGTGTCCTCTAGGTCCGCGCGGCATCGGGTGCTGATCGTCGACGACAACGCGCTGTTGGCGAGCGTGTTGCGCGAGCTGATCGAGAGCATCGGCGACTTCGAGGTGGTGGCGATCGCGCGCGACGGGGACGAGGGCTTGCGTCTCGTGCACGAGCTCGATCCCGACATCGTGACGCTCGACATCGAGATGCCGGGGACGGACGGACTCGCCGTGCTCGGCTACATCATGAGCGAGCTGCCGCGGCCGGTGGTGATGATCAGCGGCGCGACGACCCGCGGGTCAGTGGACCTGACCATCCGCGCGCTGGAGCTCGGCGCGGTGGACTTCGTGGGCAAACCGTCGGGGAACTCGCGCGCCGACTGGGACGGCAGCCGTCGCCGCATCGAGGAAGCGCTGCGCGCCTCGGTGATGATGAACCTGAAGGGCATGCGCATGCTTGCGCGGCCGCAACTGCGCCCGCCGGCACAGCCCAAACTGCCGCCCAAACGCGCGACGATGGCCGTAGCCATCGCCTGCTCGACTGGAGGGCCGCGGGCATTGGCCGACGTGGTGCCCATGTTCCCGGGGACGCTGGATGCGGCGATCCTGATCGTGCAGCACATGCCACCGGGATTCACGTCGGGGTTGGCGCGCCGACTCGACCAGCTGTCGGATCTGAGCGTCGCGGAGGCGGCACACGGGGATGTGCTGTATCCGGGTCGCGCGTACCTCGCACCAGGCGGGTATCACATGACGGTCGCGCGTGGGCCGGACGGGCTCGCACTCGCGCTCGATACTGGCGCCGCGCTGCATGGGGTGCGACCGGCGGCGGACCATCTGTTCATGTCGGTGGCGAAGTACTTCGGCGCGCGCAGCGTGGGCGTCGTGCTCACCGGCATGGGCCGCGACGGGGCGTCCGGGCTGAAGGCCATGCGGGCGGCAGGGGCCGGTGCCGTGGTGCAGGACCGCGAGACGTCGTCGATCTACGGCATGCCGCAGCAGGCGCTGCTCGAGGCGGGCGCGGACTTCGAGGTGCCGATCCATCAGGTGGCGAAGGTGGCGACCATGCTGCTCGACCATCGAGCCGGGCAACGCGCGTGAGTTCGACGACCGTGGCGGCCGGCGCGACGTTGCTGCTCGTACGACTGGGCGGCGAGTCCTTCGCCTTGCCGATCGGCGATGTGCTCGAAGTACTCGACACGCCCACGATCACCTCGCTGCCCTTGCTTCCGGCCGGGGTCATCGGCCAGTGTGCGATCCGGGATCGCTTGCTGACGGTGCTCGACGGCGCGGCGCTGCTGGGCGTGCCGCGGGGCACCGGCGGCGGGACGTTGCTCGTCCTCGAGGTCGGGGGGACGCGGTTCGGCGTGCTGGTGGATGACGTGGAGGACCTCGTACGCGTCGAGCCTGAGCGGTGGCGCTCGGTGCCCCAGACCGGCGCGGCGACCACCGGTCTGGCCGGGGTGCTGGACCTGGGTGGTCGCCTCGCCGGTGTCGTCGAAATGGCGGGCATTCGGGCGCAGGTCGTGACAAAGTTGACTGCGGAGATGCGATGACGGGAGCGAGCGCGACAGCGAACACTTCAGTGAGTGCGACGAAGACGGCCCGGAAACGGCAGCTGGTGACCTTCGAGGTCGCCGGAGAGCGGTTCGCCGCGGACATCTTCGTGGTGGAGCGCGTTCTGCGGTACACTCCGCCGCGCACGTTGCCAAACGTGGCGGGGTGGCTGCGCGGTGTGATCGAGCACGCGGGCACCGTGGTGCCAGTGATCGATCTGCGCGAACGCTTGGGGTTCGACCTGGCGCCGGTGCCCGAGGGCGCCCGAACGTTGGTGATCGAGGGCCCGGATGGACGGGTGGGAGTGATCGTGGACGCGGTGCACGCGGTGCGTGCGGTCGATGCCACGGCGATCGAAGCGCCGCCGCCGATCTATCGGGGGTTGGCCAAGGACTACTTGGAGGGGATCGTGCGCGAAGGGGACGTGTTGTTGGTGGTGCTCGCGACGGCGAAGTTGCTAACGTCGACCGAACGGCTGGAGATGGCGCGTGCGATCGCGCAGGGAGCGGCGAGTGGCTGACGAGACGCTGGCGTCGTACAAGGCGAAGTACACGGCGATCGACGGCCGGCTCGATGCTGGGCTGACCGACGACGAACGCCCGGTGGTGAAGACCGAGATCGTGACGCTGTTCAAATCGGTGGAGGCGCAGATCGCCGAGCTGAGCACCTTGCGCGATGAGATCAAGCAACTGGTGGAGAAGTGGAAGGCGCAGCAGGGCGGCGGGAGCGGGAGTGCCGCCCCGCAGTTCAACGCCGAGAAGCCGGTGGTGCACGCCGATCACATCGGCGCGTCGACGTTCATCGAGAAGGGCTGGTCGCGCCTGTCGCTGGGCGACCACGAAGGTGCGGAGCAGGCGTTGCTCAAGGCGATCGAACTCTCGCCGGGTGACCCGCAGAGCGAGGCGCTGCTAGGCTGGGCGCAGATGCTGCAAGAGAAGTACGACGACGCGCTGATGAACTTCCAGAAGGTGCTGGTGCGCGAGCCTGCGAACTCGCTGGCGCGCATCAACGTGGGGTACATCTGCTTGAAAAAGCGCATCTTCGGCGAGGCGATCGAACACCTGTCGAAGGCGATCCGTCTGGACAACGATCGCAAGGCCGTCCTGTATGCACACTTCTATCTGGGTCTGGTGTATCTTGAGCGGGAGATGTACGAGGACGCGCAGACGTTCTTCCGCAAGACGCTGGGGCTCGGGCCCAACCTCATCGAGGCGTACTACGAGTTGGGGCGCGCGCACTGGTTCAACGACGAGCGCGAGCACGCGTTACAGGCGTGGAAGGACGGGTTCGCGGCGAACAAGTTCAACCCGTGGGGCAAGCGATGCGCGTCGATGCTGGCGCTCGTGGAAAGTGGTGGAGCGCCGCCGCGCGACGTCTGAGACGCGGCGCGGTGCTGCTGATGCTCGCCGTCCAGACCGCTGCCGCACAAGCTGACTCGCCCCGCACCTTCGCGTTCCTCGACGATCTCGCGCCCGGCGCCGCGGTGGTCTCGCGCGGGCGCTTCCAGATCCTCCACTACCCGGACGAGGCGCGGCTCGCGCAGTCGTTCCTGGTGGCCGCGTGGCGGGGCGACGACTTCGCCGGGCTTCCGGTGCTGCGCGACACGGTGCGGATCGCGCTGGCACCGGACGAGGCGACCTTCAACTCCTGGGTGGGCGAAGGTGCGCCGGAGTGGGGCGCGGCATTCGCCTTCCCGCGCGAGCGGCTCATCGTGATGCGCGGGCGGGACGAGTCGGCCAACCGCGACCCGCTGCGTACGCTGCGGCACGAGATCGCGCATCTGGCGCTGGCCGAGGCGATCGGGCCGGTGCCACGCTGGTTCGACGAGGGCTATGCGTCGTATGTCGCGGGCGAGTGGGACCGCTCGCAGGTCATCGAGACGAGTGTGGGGCTTGTCTGGCGCGGGGTACCGACACTGGCCGGCCTCGACTCGGGGTTCTTCGCGGGTGCCGCGACCGCCGACCGGACCTACGCGTTGGCCCACCGGGCGGTGGCGGAGCTGGTGTCACTCGATCCCGAACGGCCGCTGGTGTTGCTCTTCCGGCACTGGAAGGAGACCGGGTCGTTCGGGCGTGCGCTGCGGGCGGCGCACGGGCTGACCGAGGCGGACTTCGAGCGACGCTTCAAGTCGAGCGTCCGGGCCCAGTACGGCTTGCTCGCGTTGGGCGCGGACCTCTCGTTGATCGCGGTTGTGCTGGTGGTCCTGCTGGGCCCGCTGTGGTGGCGCAAACGGCGAGAGCTCCGGGAGCGGCTTGACCGGATGCGGGGTGCCGAGGCGGCCCAGGAGGCACGGGAACGCGCCAGCGCGCTCGCCGCTTTGCTGGGGGAGGGGAGCGCCGGTGGAGGAGCAAGTGCCCCCGCGGAGACCGGGAGACCGCAAGGCGGCACGGATTAAGGGTTCGTGAAAGCGCGACAATTTTGGTTGACACGCTACTATGGTTGGTCTATTCTCCCCTCCCTATGAGCAAGGCGACCCAATCCGAGAATGCGTTGACCTCCCGCCCCGCGTTTTGGTGGGGTCTGGCGGCTGCCACCCTGGTGTTGGGATATGCGGATCTGTGGCGAGGGGGAATCACCGTCGCCCCGATCCTGCTGATCATCGGCTACTGCATCCTTGTCCCGATCGCGATCCTGAAGTAAGTGTGTCCGAGGGTCCCGCGGGCGGGGACGCTCGTGGGGCGAATAGCTCAGCTGGTTAGAGCACCTGCCTTACACGCAGGGTGTCGGGGGTTCGAATCCCTCTTCGCCCATCAGTACCGGTGGCCGCAGTGACTGTGCGATGAGTACCCCGCTGGACCCGAACTCCCCGGCCGGAACGGGGTACGAAGATCAACACTTGGAGGAGATGAAAGTGAAGGCTCGGTTCAACGCCCGCTCCATCGCCACCCTCGTGGCCGTCATGGCCGCCTCAGGGGTCGTGTCCGTTTCAGCACAGCCGGTGCGCACGCCGCCCCGCCCGGACACGCCGCGCCTGATGGTTCAGGTGTTCGGCTCCGCCGACAAGAAGGCGGGCCCGGAGGCCTCGGACGAGCTCCGTGAGCGCTTGATCCGCGCGTTTCCTTCGCGCGTGCTCTGGGTGATAGACCGCAAGGACGTGGTGATGATGCTCGAGCAGTCGGGCTACGACACCACGGCGCAGCTGCAGCCGAGCGACGAGTCCGCGCTCGCGAAGCAGCAGCGCGCGGACGAGTACATCCGCGGCCGCGTCTCCAAGCAAGGCGAGATGTTCAAGGCCGAGGCCTGGCTCGTGCTCACGCGCGACAACAGCCTCATGCAGCCCATCCCGGCGTTCTCGGCCAACCGTGCGGACCGTGCAGCGGCCGGCTTGGTGAAGGGTATCCAGGACGCCCGCAAGCAGATCGCGAACGAGAAGGCCTGCCGTACGGCCGCGCAGACGCAGAAGTACGACGAAGCGGTGAAGCTCGCCGATGAAGCCATCGCCGAGTACCCGAGCGCCGTGCTCGTGCGCTATTGCAAGATGAACGTGCTCTCCGCCAAGAAGGCATCCGACGCCGAGCTGCTCGCGGCCGCGAAGGAGATCCTGACAATCGATCCGAACTCGCGCGCGGCCCTCGCCGTGGGTGCGGACGTCGAGTCGCGCATGGGCAATGCGAAGGCGGCGAGCGACTATCTCATCCGCTTGCTCGCGGCCAACCCGACGGACCGCGAACTCTCGGTGAAGGTGATCGAGGCGCTGGCCTCCACGGGCGACTTCGCTGCCGCCAAGGAATACGTCTCGAAGGCAGTGTCGGAGAACCCCGGTGACCCGGCGCTGCTCTCGCTGCAGTTCAAGATCCTCGTGGCCGCGAAGGACTTCAAGGACGCGGTGAAGGTGGGCGAGGAGATGGTGGGTATCGACACGGCGCTGGCGACGGCGGAGTACTTCACGCGCGTCGTCGCAATCTACGACACCGACAGCCAGCCGCAGAAGGCGGCCGAGACCGCGGCGAAGGCCACCCAGAAGTTCTTGGGTGATGCCGACCTGTGGCAGATGTATGCCGCCGCCCTCAAGAAGGCGGGACAGGGTCAGCAGTCGATCGCCGCCGCCAAGCGCGCGCTCGAGATCAACCCGAAGATCCCGAACGGCTGGACGCAGATCGCGATCGCGTTCAACGACCTCCAGATGCCGGACAGCGCGCTCGTGGCGTTGCGCCAGGCGAAGGCGGCCGGTGACGACGCGAACACGGTCGGCGGCATCGCGCTCAACATCGGCAACGGCATGCGCAAGGCGGCCGATGCGCTCGACGCGGCGTCCAAGAAGCCGGCGAACTACCAGATGGGGCTGCCGTATTTGCACTTCGCCGACAGCACGGCGACCGACGCGACGGTCAAGACCAACGCGGCGTTCCTCATCGGTGTGTCGTCGTACTACATCGCCCAGCTCTCGGCGCAGAACCTCGCGACGAGCAAGAGCTGCGACGAGGCGAAGATGGCGCAGACCGCAGCGACCGATGCGATGATCTTCACCCAGCGCGGCGGTCGTGCCTTCCCGGAGAACGCGGCGACGATCCTCGGTGCGGTGAACCAGCTCTCGCCGTACGTCGACGGGCAGGTCAAGACGCTCTGCAAGTAAGTTCTAACCGCAGCACCGAACACCCCCGTCGTCGCCCTGCGACGGCGGGGGTGTGTCGCTTCGCGGGGCCGCTCGCCCCGAGTATCCTTCTCAGGTGACCGCTCCTGAGTCCTTCGCCATCGGGTGGCACGCGCCCGTGCTCGTGCACGAGGTCTGCGCGGTGCTCGCCGACGCGCCGCGCATCCTCGACGGCACGTTGGGTGGCGGCGGACACAGCGCGGCGCTGCTCGAGCGCGGACATCATGTGGTGGGTGTGGACCGTGACGAGTCGGCGCGTGCGGTGGCGAGGGAACGGCTGCGCGGGTTCGAGGAGCGAGGCACGTTCGAGGCGGTGGCGGGGAACCACGATGCCATCGATGACATCGCGGTCCTCGACGGGCGCAGCTTCGATGGCATCCTGCTCGACCTCGGCGTGTCGTCGCACCAACTCGACGCCGACGCTCGTGGGTTCTCGTTCCGGCCCGGCGTCGCACTCGATATGCGCATGGACCCCTCGCAGGAACTCGACGCCGCCGGCTACCTCAACACCGCCGAGGAACGCGAGCTCGAGCGCATGTTCAAGGAGTTCGGCGACGAGCCGAAGGCACGCCGTATGGCGCGGGAGATCGTGCACCGCCGCGAACGCAAGCCGTTCGCCACCGCCGATGACCTGGTCGGCGCCATTCGGGCGGTGCTCGGCAGTCGCAGCGGGCCAGGGGAGTTCGCGCGGCTGTTCCAGGCGGTGCGCATCGCGGTGAACGACGAGCTCGACGGGCTCGCACGTGGCCTGGTCACACTCCGAGAGCGGCTCGCGCCGGGCGGGGTGCTGGCGGTGATCGCCTACCACTCGGGTGAGGACCGGCTGGTGAAGCACCTGTTCCGTGAGTGGAGTACCGAGTGCACCTGCCCGCCGCGGCAGCCCATGTGCACCTGTCGCGGTGTGGCGTTGGGCACGCTCGTGACGCGCAAGCCGATCACCGCGTCGGAGACCGAGACGGCGGTGAATCCTCGGGCGCGGAGCGCACATTTGCGGGTGTGGCGGAAGGCGGGTGGGGCACTGAAAGAGCAGCGAAGCGGCGCTCGCCGACGTGACGCCGAGGCGCTTGGGGACCAGACGCACGACTCGGGGCGCTGAGCATGCGTCCGCGCTCCATCCTCCTGCTCGCGTTCCTTGGTTTCTTCGTGGTGGCCACAGGCGTCATATGGAGACGGAGCACCGGACAAGCGCAGGCGCGCGAGCTCGGCAAGCTCCGTGAACGCCGGGCCGCACTCGACGCACAGCAGGCCGCCCTCGAAGGGGCGATCCGTGATGCCGCGAGCCGTGCTCGGCTAGCGCGCACCGCCGAGGAGAAACTCGGCATGCGCGTGCCGCCTGAATCGCTCGTCATCCGCCTGCCACGTCCCAACCGAGAAGCTCCCAAGCAGTGATCCGCGTCAGCCGCGTCGGGTTGGTCCACGGCGCCTTCCTTCTTTTCGCCGTCGCGTTGGTCGGTCGGGCCGCCTGGGTACAGGTGGGCCAAGCCGACCGTTGGCGCGCGCGCGCGACCACGCAGCAGATGGTGGAGCGAGAGATCCCGGCCGCTCGCGGCGCGATCCTCGACGCGGCCGGCACCGTGCTGGTGGAGAGCCGCTCGCTGGTGCGCCTGGACATCGCGCCCACCGAGGTGAAGCAGCCGAGTGAACTCGCGGCCGCTCTGCGTCGCGTGGGCGTGGCGAACGATTTCGTGCAGCGGTCCATCGACCGCAAGCGCAAATGGGTGGAGCTGCCTGGCCGATTCCTCTCCACGGATGTCGATGACATCCTGAAGATGCGCGGCGTGCATCCGCGGCCGGTGCTCGAACGCGTGCCGCCGTCCACCGACGGACTGCGTCGCTTGCTCGGCACCGTGGACCGTGACGGGCGTGCGGTGGGCGGGGTGGAGGTCGCGCTTGATGGTGTGCTGCGCGGTGTGCCTGGAAAGACGCGCATGGCGAAGACCGGCCGCCTGGGTGTGCTCAGCTCGCCGGACGAAGGTTATGTGCCGCCCTCGCCCGGCCGCACCGCCGTGCTCACGCTGCATCAGGGCCTGCAGGACATCGCCGAACGTGCGCTCACCGACGCGATCCAGACGCTCGATGCGCGCGGTGGCGACATCGTCGTGCTCGACCCGCACACCGGAGAGATCCGCGCGCTGGCAAGTCGACGTGCGCGCGCCGATGCGACTGGCGCGACCGCCCTCACCGAACCCTACGAGCCCGGCTCCACGCTCAAGCCGTTCATCGCGGCCGCGCTGCTCGAGAAGGAGCGTGTGGAACTCGACGAGACGGTGAACACTTACGACGGCACGTACAAGCTGCACGGCCGCGTGATCCACGACATCCACAGGGCGAAGCAGATGACGTTCGCCGAGGTCATCCGCTACTCGTCGAACATCGGCATCGTGCAGTTCGCCGAGCGGCTCTCGCCGGGCGAGCAGTACGAAGCCCTGCGTGACGCAGGCTTCGGCATGAGCACCGGCACGCCCTATCCCTCGGAGTCCAACGGACGTCTGCGCCCGCCGTCGACCTGGTCGAAGCAGTCGCCGGCGTCGCTTTCCATGGGCTACGAACTCGCGGTCACGCCACTGCAGTTGGCCCTCGCCTACGCGGCGATCGCCAACGGCGGCGAACTGCTCGAGCCCACGCTGGTGAAGGAACTGCGCGACGCCGACGGCGATGTGAGCTGGAAAGCCAAGCGGCGTGTGGTGCGTCGCATCATGTCGGAGAAGACGGCCAAGACCATGCGCGGCCTGCTGCGCGAGGTCGTGACCGACGGTACCGCGACCTCGGCAGACCTCGCGAGCTACGAGCTCGCGGGCAAGTCCGGCACCGCGCGTCGTATGCGCGACGACGGCAAGGGCTACGAAGAGGGGTCGTACACCGCCAGCTTCGTGGGCCTGTTCCCGGCTGAGGATCCGCAGTTGGTGATCCTGGTGAAGCTCGACGCGCCGAGTGGGGCATACTATGGTGGCAAGATCGCCGCGCCGGTGACGAAGGCCGTACTCCAGGCGGCGATCGCAGCGCGTGATGCGGCGCTCGATCCGTCCAAGCTCGCCGGTCCGCCGGTGCGCGTGGCCGCCAACGACACCGCGGCTGCCGTCCTGCGCGAGGAGACCACACGGGCCGTGGCCGCCGCCGAGGAGAAGGCCCGCGATGCCGAACAGCCGGGTGCACCGTTCGTTGTGGAGCTCGGGGTGGACACGCCGGCCGTGAAGCGGGTGGTGACGGCGCGCCCGGTGCCCAGCGTGCGCGGGTTGACCACCCGCAACGCCGTGCGCGAACTGCATCGCGCGGGATTCCGTGTGTCCATCGTGCGCGGTGATCGCGCCGAGACACTGCCTGCGGCCGGCACCGTGATGCCCGCAGGCACGACCATCCGGCTCGTCGCCCAGCGGTGACGCCGGGTGCTGACGGGAACGACGCCCTTCACCCGGACTGTTTAGAAGAGATGAGTCGCCTCGTCCCTCTCGAGACGATCCGCGCGGCGTTGGAGCGCGCGGGCCAGTTGCTCGGCGTGCAAGGCACGCTGCCTGATGCTGTCCTCGCGATCACCGACGACAGTCGGAAGATCGGACAGCGCACGTGCTTCGTGGCGGTGCGCGGGAGCGAACGTGACGGCCACAGCTTCCTGCCGCAGGTGGAGCAGGCGGGTGCGGTGTGTGCGATCGTCGAGGACGCCAAGGCGACCTCGTTGCCCGCGCTGGTGGTGCGGGAGAGCCGCGTGGCCTCGGCGATCGCGGCGGCGGCGTTCTATGGCGAGCCGGCGAAGGCCATGCGATTCATCGGTGTCACCGGCACCAATGGCAAGACCACCACCGTGGGCATCGTGCGGCACCTGCTCGACTCCACGGCGAGTCCCTCGGCGAGCATCGGTACGTTGGGCGTGTTGATCGGCAGCGAGGGCGCGATGTTGCCTGGTGGCAGCGGGCTCACCACGCCGGGACCGATCGAGTTGCAGCGCATCTTGTTCGAGCTGCGCCGACACGGCGTGGTGACGGTGGCGATGGAAGTCTCGTCGCACGCGCTGCACCAGCAGCGTGTGCTGGGGGTGCGGTTCGACGCGGCGGTGTTCACCAACCTCACGCGCGACCATCTCGACTATCACAAGACGATGGACGCGTACCTCGAAGCAAAGGCGTTGCTGGTGGGATTGCTGACGGAGCAGGGGGCAGCGGTGGTCAACGCCGAAGACCCGGCGTGGAGCGCGTTGCCCAAGGCGCCGCGTAGAGTGCGATTCGCGGCGGATGCGGCGGATGCGGCGGATGCGGCGGATGCGGCGGCCGGCGCAGCCGTGCCCGGTACCGCCGCCGTTGACGCCGAGGTGCGTGCACGCGGGGTGCGCTACACCCCGCGCGGCAGCGAATGGACGCTTGAAACGGCGGATGGCAGCGCGGCGGTGCGACTACCGCTGATCGGCGACTTCAACGTGAGCAACGCGCTAGGTGCGGCGGCGGCCGCGTTGGCGCTCGGCATGTCGGTCGCGGACGTGGCCGCGCGGCTCACGACGTTGCCGCAGGTGCCCGGCCGGCTCGAAGTGCTGCACGAACATCCGACGGTGCTGCGCGACTACGCGCACACGCCCGACGCGCTCGAACGTGCCTGCCTCGCCCTGCGGCCGTTCACGCCGGGGCGGCTCATCGTGCTGTTCGGCTGCGGCGGTGATCGCGACAAGGGCAAACGACCGCTCATGGCATTGGCGGCGCTCAAGTACGGGGATCGCATCCTGGTCACCAGCGATAACCCGCGCACCGAAGATCCCGAAGCGATCCTCGACGACATCGTCGTGCCGCTGCCGCACGGGAGTTATGTGCGCATCGAAGACCGGCGCGCGGCGATCGCCCATGCCATCGCCCTCGCGGATCCCGAGGAGGATCTGGTGCTCTTGGCCGGCAAGGGACACGAGACGTATCAGATCCGCGGCACGACATCGTTCCCGTTCGACGAGAAGGCGATCGTTCACGATATCCTCAAGCAGAACGCCTCGCGCGCGGAGCCGGCATGAGTTTCTGGACATTGGAACGGATCGCACAAGCCCTCGGCGGCGGTCCTTCCGACCAGCGGCTCATCAGCGGCATCACGACCGACACCCGCGCGATCAAGCCGGGCGAGTGTTTCGTGGCGCTCACGGGTGAACGGTTCGACGCCCACGATTTCCTCGCCGATGCGGTGAAGGCCGGCGCGGCAGCGCTGGTGGTGAACGACGCGCGGCGCGCGGCCACGTTGGGCGTGCCGGTGTTCGAAGTCCCCGATACCCTGGTGGCGCTGGGTGCACTCGGTCACTACCGCCGCAAGGCGTGGGGACGCCCGGTGATCGCGGTGGGCGGCTCCAACGGCAAGACGAGCACCAAGGAACTGCTGCGCGCCGTGCTCGGCTCGCGCTACGAGGTACACGCGACGACCGGCAACTTGAACAACCGCATCGGGGTGCCGCTCACGCTGCTGGCGTTGGGTGAAGGCACCGACCTGGCGGTCATTGAAGCCGGTACCAACGAGCCGGGCGAGATCGCGTTGCTGCGCGACATCATCGCGCCGGACCTGGTGGTGGTGACCACGGTACAGGAAGAACATCTCGAAGGCCTGGGCTCGATCGAAGGTGTGATGGCCGAGGAGATGTCCCTGTGTGACGAAGTGAACGTCGTGGTGGTTCCGGGCAGTGAGCAGGCGGTGGTGGACGAAGCGACGCGGCGCGCGACGCGCGTGGTAGCCGCACACCTGCCTCCCAAGCACGGGCTTCATGCTGACGGTCGCGGCTGGATCGAGTGGGAGGGCGCCACGGTGGAGGTTCCTCTCCGTGGCATGCACAACCTGCGCAATGCCGCGCTCGCACTGCACGTGAGCAAGGAGTTCGGCGTGAGCGCCGAGGATGCGGCGGCGGGGATCGGCGCGATGCCGATGCCGCCGATGCGCTCCAACGTGGCCCCGTTGGGCAAGGCACTGCTGATCAACGATGCGTACAACGCCAATCCCGGCTCCGCGCGCGCGGCGATCGCGCTGTTGCGTGACGTGGGCGGTGGCCGTCAGCGGGTAGCGGTACTCGGCACAATGCGGGAGCTGGGGGTGCACGCGGAACGGGCCCATCGCGAGGTCGCCGAGGCGGCGCTGGCGGCGGGGCACGATCTGGTGTGTGGCATCGGGGAGTTCGGCCCGGCGCTGCGTGCGCTCGCGGCCCACGACCCTCGCGTGCTGGTCGCCGACGACGTGGACGATCTCTGGCCGCGGCTCCAGCCGCTGCTCAAGCCCGACGCGGCGATCCTGCTCAAGGCATCGCGCGGCGTGAAGCTCGAGCGGCTCGTGCCGCATCTCACCAACTGGGCGACTGCCTGATGCTCTACGAGTTCCTCCTCCCGCTGACGCAGTACGAGCCGTCGTTCCGCATCTTCCGGTACATCTCGTTCCGGTCGGCGGGTGCGGTGATCACGGCGTTGCTCGTGAGCTTCATCCTCGGGCCGTGGATCCTGCGGCGCCTGCAGCGGATGATGGTCCATCAAGTGGTGCGCGAAGGCACTCCCGACTCGCACGCGGGGAAGGGCACGACGCCGACGATGGGTGGCATCATCCTTCTTGCGGCGGTGTCGATCTCCACGCTGCTCTGGATGCGGTTCGACAACGCGTATGTGTGGCTCGCGCTGGGTGTGACGCTGCTCATGGGCGCGATCGGGTTCCTCGACGACTATCTCAAGCTGAAGCAGAAGCGCGAGGGCAAGCGGAACGACGGCCTGGTGGAGCGCTACAAGCTCGCCGGACAGATCACCATCGGTCTGTCGCTGGGTCTGTTCCTCTGGCAGTACCCGCTCAACGACCTGCCCGGCGCGTCGATGACACTGCCGTTCTACAAGTACGTGCTCATCATCCCGACCTTCCCCATCCTGTACCTGTTCTTCGTCACGTTCGTGATGACGGCGACCAGCAACGCGGTGAACCTCACCGACGGACTCGATGGTCTGGCGGCGGGCCTGATGGCGATCGCGATGCTGGTGCTCGCCGTGTTCGCGTATGCGATGGGTCGCGAGGACGCGTCCGCGTACCTGCAGATCTTCTATCTCGCCGGCTCGGGCGAGCTCACCGTCTTCTGCTCGGCGGTGTTCGGGGCGGCGATCGGCTTCCTGTGGTTCAACGCGCATCCGGCGCAGGTGTTCATGGGCGACACGGGGTCGCTGGCGCTGGGCGGTGCGCTGGGGGCGGTGGCGATCCTGCTCAAGAGCGAGTTCCTGGTGCTGATCGTGGGCGGTGTGTTCGTCGCCGAGACCATGTCGGTGATCATCCAGCGCAGCGTGTTCAAGTGGCGCAAGCGGAAGTTCGGGTTGGACTATGCGAAGGCGAACCGCGTGTTCCTGCGCGCGCCCATCCATCATCATTTCGAGATGAAAGGCTGGCCGGAGACGCAGGTGGTGATCCGGTTCTGGATCATCGGCATCCTCTGCGCGTTCGTCGCGCTCTCCACGCTGAAGATCCGGTGAGCGACGCGCCTCGTGCGCTCGCGGCCGACGGCGAGGTCGCGGTCATCGGGCTCGGAGCGAGCGGGCGCGCGGTGGTGCAGTGGCTCGAGATGACGGGTGTGCCCGTGTACGGCAGCGACGCGAAGATCGCGCCCGGGCACGACCTCGCGCGCATCGCGCGGGCGCGGTTGGTGGTCGCCTCGCCCGGTGTACCGCCCGATGCGCCGCCCTTGGTCGCCGCGAAGGCCGCTGGCGTCAAGATCGTGAGCGAGATCGAGGTCGCGCTGCGCGCGCTGACCGACGTGCCGTACATCGGCATCACCGGCACCAACGGCAAGACCACGGTCACCGCGCTCATTGGGCACCTGCTGCGTGCGCTCGGTCGCAAGACCATCGAGGCGGGGAACATCGGCACGCCGCTCACGGCAGTTGCGCTGAGCGACGACAAGCCGGAGTGGTTGGTGGTCGAACTCTCCAGCTTCCAGTTGCACGACACGCCCAGCGTGGCGCCGAACGTGGCGGTGCTCACCAACCTCGCGCCCGACCATCTCGATCGGTATCCCTCGCTCGAGGCCTACTACGACGACAAGCAGTTGCTGTTCCGCAACGCGAACAGCGCATCGCACCGCGTGGTGAACGCCGACGACACCGAGGTGATGCGACGTACGCAGGCCGTGCCCGGCGTACCGCACCGATTCTCGCTCAAGGATGCCCGTGCCGAGGCCTGGTATGACGCTCCGCACGCGATGTTGATGCTCGCGGGCGCAGCGCTGCTGGAGCGGCACCTGCTGCCGTTGATGGGCGACCACAACGTGGCGAACGCGCTCTGTGCCGCGTTGGCGGTGTGGGTGGCCGACCCGGCGTGCCAGACGGCGGCCGGCCGCGCGAAGCTCGCGGCGGGCCTGATGAGCTTCCATGCGATCCCGCACCGGCTCGAGCCGGTGGGAGAGGTCGGCGGCGTGCTCTGGGTGAACGACTCCAAGGCGACCAACATCGGCGCGGCGCGGACAGCGCTGGAGGGCATGACACGCCCGACCGTGCTCTTGCTCGGTGGACGGCACAAGGGTGAACCCTACACCGCCATGCTCGACGCCGTGCGGCAGCATGCGAAGGTGGTGCTGGCCTATGGTGAAGCCGCGGAGAAGGTCGAAGCCGACCTGGTGCCGGCGCTCGGGGGGGCCGTGCCCGTGGAGCGCCTCGGATCGTCATTCGAGCAGGTCATCTCGCGTGCCCGCGCGCTCGCTGCGCCCGGGGACGTGGTACTGCTCGCTCCCGCCTGCTCCAGCTACGACATGTTCAAGAACTATGAGGAGCGTGGCACGACGTTTCGTCGCCTCGCGCTCGGGGAATGAGTTCCCCCGCGATCCCGCTCGGCGGACGCGCGCGGCCCGGTGGGCTGCGCGGTTTCTTTTCGCGCGAGGCGCCGACGCGCGCCCAAGGGGCGGCGATCGCCCGTGATCGCTGGAGCATGTCGACCGAAGCGCGGTTCCTGGTGATCATCACTGCGGCGCTCCTCGCGTTCGGCGTGGCCACGCTGTACTCCGCCAGCGCCGGCGTGGCGTTGGCGGCGGGCCGGCCGAGTTGGCACTTCCTCGCGCGTCAGCTCACCGGTGTGGCGGCGGGTGTGGTCGCGTTCGTGGTGCTCGCCAAGTTCGACGCCGAGCGATGGAAGAAGCTCGCCTGGCCGTTGATGGGCCTTACCATCGTCCTGCTGCTGGTCGTGGTGCTGCCGTTCACCAAGTCCATCGCGCCGGCGATCAACGGCTCACGCCGATTCCTGCTGGGCGGTTCATTGCAGCCCTCGGAGCTGGGTAAACTGGCGTTGGTCCTTTGGACGGCGATGCTGATCGTGAAGAAGGGCGGGGAGGAGGGTCTTCGTCGCCTGAGCAAGGGCTTGCTGCCGTTCTTGGTGATCCTCGGCGTACTCAATCTCTTGGTGGCGGCGGAGCCGGATCTCTCGGTGGCGCTGTTCTACACCATCGTCATGGGCATCATGCTGTACTCGGCGGGCGCGCGCATCGGACACTTCGTCGCGGTGGGCATCGCGGGGGTGCCGCTGTTGTGGCGCGAGCTCGTCGAGCGCGAATACGTATTGCGCCGTATCCTCGGCTTCGCCGCCGGCGCGGCCGACTCGGCGAACAGCGTCAACCATCAGTTGCAGCAGTCACTCATCGCCGTGGGCTCCGGCGGCTTGTTCGGCGTGGGCTTCGGGCAGGGGCGGCAGCAGTTCGGGTTCCTCCCGCTGCCGTACAACGACTTCATCGGCAGCAACATCGGTGAGGAATGGGGCTTCATGGGCATGGCGGGGTTGATCATCGCGTTCACCGCCTGGGGCTACATGGGCTTCCGCATCGCGAAGCGCGCGAGCACGCCGTTCCAGCAGCTGGTGGCGATCGGTCTCACGGTGACGATGTTGATCACCGCGTACCTGCATATCGGTGTGGTTATCGGCCTGCTGCCCACGACCGGCCTCACGCTGCCCTTCGTCTCGTACGGCCGATCCAACATCCTGCTGTCGCTCGCGATGACGGGCATCCTGGTGAACATCGGGAGCACGAAGGAGCGGGTGATCGGCGCGGCGGCCACGGACCCGTTCGCCGCGTCGCGGTGAACGTCCTCTTCACCGGCGGCGGTACCGGGGGGCATCTCTACCCCGGACTCGCCATCGCACGCGCGTTGGTGCGAGCGCGGCCCGAGGTGAAGCCGTTCTTCGTGGGTGCACAGCGCGGCATCGAACGCGACGTACTCCCGACGACCGAGTTCCCGCACCTGCTGCTCGACCTGCATCCGTTGTACCGGCCGCAGGTGTGGAAGAACTGGCGCACGCTGCGCGGCGCGCTCTCGAGTTGGTACAAGCTCAACGCGCTCGGGCGGCAGTTGCAGCCGAAGCTGATCGTGGGCACGGGTGGGTACGCGGCCGGCCTCACGAGCTTCTGGGGATCGCGCAAAGGCATCACGGTGGTGCAGCACATCGGTGATGCGATCCCGGGGATTACGGCGCGCTGGAGTGCGCGGCTCTCGCGCGAAGCGTACCTGGGCTATCCCGAAGCCGAGGCGATGCTACCGCACACCGGATGCGTGTACCGCGACACCGGCAACCCGATCGAACCGCCGCCCGATATCCGTCCGGCGCGCGCGGAGGCGCGTGCGCGGTGGGGATTCCCGGCTGCGGCGACGGTGCTCCTCGTGTTCGGTGGGTCGCAGGGCGCACGTGCATTGAATCGCGCGGTGGCGGCCTGGGTGGAGCGGGGATTGCCGAAGGGTGTCTGTGTGCTCTGGGCGACGGGCAAGGCGCACTTCGATTCGTACAAGCATCTCGATCGACCGGATGTCAGGGTGCTCGGGTACATCAGTCCCATCGCGGAGGCGTACGCGACCGCCGACCTTGCGTTGGTGCGAGGTGGGATGATGGGGTCGAGTGAGTTGTGTGCGTGGGGGGTGCCGATGGTGATCGTGCCGTTGCCGAGCGCGGCGCAGGATCATCAGACGGCGAATGCGCGTGCGCTGGAGAAGGCAGGGGCGGCGAAGGTGCTCGTGGAAGGGGAGATGAGTGTCGAGGCGTTGGATCGGGTTCTCGGGGGACTGCTGGGGGATTCCGGGAGGTTGCGCTCGATGGGTGAGGCTGCGTTGAGGCGAGGGCGGCCGGGGGCGGCGGCGCAGATTGCTTCTCATCTCTCTGCTTTGTTGGTGGGATAGATCGCCTGCTTTTCACCACAGAGGGCACAGAGGGCACAGAGAACTGCTACTGCCACGGCCACTGCTTCAACACAGGGACTCAGGGGACGCAGGGGGGACGGCGGGAAGAAGCTGGGGTCGCTCGGGCGGATGGACTCTTTCTTTGTGAACAGCGTGCGCTTGGGCTGGGCTCTGAGCTCGTCTGAAGTTCTGCAAGAAAAGGGAACTGATCTGCGCTCGACTTCCGCACCGCCGAGCGAAGCCCCCTGTGAACCCTGCGCCCCCTGCGCCCCTTTGGTAGAGCAGTAGTAGTTCTCCGCAGTTCTCTGTGCCCTCTGTGCCCTCTGTGGTGAAAGCAGTTACTAGATTCCGAACCAATCCATGCCCCTGCTCACCCGATCCGACCCCAGACCAATCCACTTCCAAGGCATCGCCGGCGCCGGCATGTCCGCGCTCGCGGAGCTCATGCATCGCCGCGGCGCGAAGGTGACGGGCTGCGACCAGAACCCCGATGGTGCGGCCGACCTCGTGAAGCTGGGCATCCCGGTGATGAAGGGACACGATCCGGCGCATGTCGAAGGCCACCGCGCGTTGATCGTGTCGAGTGCGATCCCCAAGGACCACCCGGAGATCCTGCGGGCGCGCGCGCTCGGCATCGAGGTCATCCGTCGAGCCGAGGCCTTGGCGGAAGCCACTGCCGGCGGAACGCTCATCGGTGTCGCAGGCACACACGGCAAATCGACCACGACCGTGATGATCACCGAAGCGCTTGCGGCGGCCGGCAAGGCGCCCACCGGTGTGGTCGGCGCGCGCGTGACGGCATGGGGCGGGAATCTCTCCAAGGGCGAGCACGACATCTTCGTCGCGGAGGCGGACGAGTACGATCGGTCGTTCCTCGCGCTGTACCCGACGGTCGCGGTGGTCACCAATGTCGAAGCCGATCACCTCGACATCTATCGCGACCTGCAGGACATTCACGATACGTTCTCCGAGTACGTGCGTCGCGCGCGCTTCGTGGTGCTCTGCGCCGATGATCCAGGCGCGAACAAGTTGCCGTCGCCGCCGACTGCCGAGGTTATCCGCTACGGCATCACCAGCCCGGATGCGCGACTGGTCGCGAACAACATCCGCCATCACGACGGCCGCACCACCTTCAGCGTGTTCTACGACCACGAGCCGATGGGCGAGGTCACGCTCGGCGTGCCGGGGCTGCACAACGTGCGCAACGCGCTCGCGGCGCTGGCCTGTGGCATCGGACCGTGGGGCCTCAAAGTGAGCGAGATGGCGCCGGGGCTCGCATCGTTCGTCGGTGCGGAGCGGCGCTTCCAGCGGATCGGTGTGGCGAAGGGTGTGCAGGTGGTCGACGACTACGCGCACCATCCCACCGAACTCGAGGCCACACTCGCCGCAGCGCGTGAAGCGTATCCGGGACGGCGCATCGTGGTCGCGTTCCAGCCGCACCTGTTCTCGCGCACCAAGGACTTCGCCAAGGAGTTCGGCGCGGCGCTCGCGCGGGCGGATGTCATCGCACTCTGCGACATCTACCCGGCGCGCGAGCAGCCGATGCCGGGCGTGACGAGCGCACTCATCGCGAGTGCCGCGGCCAAGGCCGGGAAGGCGCCCGCCTGGGAGGGCCCGCGCGCGCAGGCCGCCGAGGCGCTCGTCGGCATGGTGCGCGAGGGCGACGTCGTGTTCACCGTGGGCGCCGGCGACATCAACAAGACGGGACCGGAACTTCTCGCCCGACTCGGCGCGTAAGAACAGCATGAGCCCCATCGGCGACAACGCACTCGGTTCGGACGCCGGCGACGGTATCCGCCGCGCCTCCGGCGCCCCACCGGCCGAGGAGCCGCGTTGGAAGAAGCGCCTGCGCCGCGTGGGCCAGATCCTGGCGGCGTTGGCGCTCGTCACCTCTCCGTGGTGGGGTCGGTCGATCCTGCGCGAGATGGATTTCTTTCGCGTGCGTCGCGTGGTGATCGAGGGCGCCCGTTACGCCGCCCCCGACGAAATCGTTTCGCGGTTGAGGGTCGACACGACGGCATCCATCTGGGATGACGTGACGCCCCTCGTGGCGCGGGTGAAGGAGCATCCTCAGGTGCGCGACGTGCGCATCGGGCGGCGGCTCCCAGGCACCCTGGTCGTCCGCGTGACCGAGAATCCCCCCGTGGCGCTGGTGAACTCCGCGCGGGGACTCGTGGTCGCCGATGCGTCCGGGGAGTCGCTGCCGGTCGATCCGACACGTGTCGATGTCGACCTGCCGGTGCTTGCGTCGCGGGACACGCTGCTGCTCCGGTTGCTCGGAGATCTGCGTGCACAATCCCCGGCACTCTTCGCCCGCGTGAGCGAGGCGCGGCGGGGAGCGCGGGGCGACATCATCCTCGTCCTTCCCGAACATCGGATCCTGGCGCTCGCCGATGTCACGGCCGAACGGCTCGCCGATGTGATCCCTGTTGAACTCGATCTCGCGCGACGCGCCCTCACGGTCGTGGAACTCGATCTCCGATTCCGCGATCAGGTGGTCGCCCGACTCCCTGAGCAATGAAGTCGCCATGAACATCGATCGTCTCGTCGCAGGCCTCGATATCGGATCCGCCAAGACCACTGCGGTGATCGCAGAGGTCGTGGGGGATCTGCCCAAACATCCCACCGTCAACATCCTTGGCGTGGGGCAGGCGCGCACGACCGGCCTTCGCAAAGGCGTCGTCGCGGACATCGACGAGACGCAGCGCTCCATCCTCAAGGCGATGCAGGATGCCGAGCGCATGGCAGGAGCACAGGTGGCGAGTGTATACGCGGGCATCGCCGGTGAACACGTGCAGGCGATGACCAGCACGGGCATCGCGTCGGTGACCGGCAGCGAGATCACCAAGGCCGACGTGGAGCGCGCCAACGCGGTCGCACGTGCGCAGGCGATCCCGCAGGACCGTGAACTCATCCACGCGATCCCGCAGGAATACACGGTCGACAAGAACATCGGCATCCGCGATCCCATCGGCATGATCGGCACCCGATTGGAGACGGAGATGTATCTCGTCACCATCGGCTCGTCGCCGGCGATGAACCTGCGCAAGGCCGTGGAACGTGCGGGCTACAAGGTGAACGAACTCGTGCTCGAGCCTTTGGCGAGCGCGCTGAGTGTCCTGACCGACGACGAGAAAGAACTCGGCGTCGCGCTCGTGGAGATGGGCGCGGGCACGACGGACGTCGCCGTGTTCCACGAAGGCAAGATCCGTCACCTGGGTACCGTCGGGTACGGTGGCCTCAACGTGACGAGCGACTTGGTGCACGGCTTGGGCGTGACACAGGCTGACGCGGAGAAGCTCAAGGAGCAGTACGGCGCGGCGTTCGAGCCTCTCGTGCCACATCACGAGAAGATCCGACTGCCGAGCACCGGCGCGCAGGGCGAGCGTGAGATCCCGCGGAGTCTACTGGCGCACATCATCCATCAGCGCACGCAAGAGATCTTCGAGATGGTGCTGCGCGACCTGGAGCAGGCGGGGCTGATCAAGAAGCTCTCCGCCGGCGTGGTTGTGACGGGCGGTGCGGCGGCGCAGCCGGGTACGGCCGACCTGGCCAGCGAGATATTCGGCACCGGCGCGCGTTTGGGGGTGCCGGGAGAGTTCCTGGGCGGGCTGTCGGATTCGGTGCAGAGTCCGCGGTTCTCGACCGTCACCGGTCTGGTGCAGTACGGGGCGCACCGGGTGGCGATCGGGACGACGACCGGGAAGGGCAAGCGGATCTCGATGGCGCCGTCGGCGGGGCCGTCGATGGACAACCTTGCGGCGCGGTTCAAGACCTGGTTGCAGGACTTCTGGTAAAGGCGCTGGGAGTTGTGAGTTGGGGGTTGCAAGTAGGGGCGATGCGGGTGGTCGCCCCTTTGTCGTTAGCTCACATCACAAATCTTCGCCCTACGAGCGAATCCACGCCCCGCAAGAGCGTTTCCCGGGCACCCTTCAATCGTCCACCCACTGTAACGCTTATATTCAGCGTTCACCCCTGAAACCCTCCTAGCAGACCACCCCGATGAGCATCTTCGAATTCGAGGACAACGCCTCCCAGAACGCCCGGATGAAGGTCGTGGGCGTCGGCGGTGGTGGCGGCAACGCCGTCAACCGCATGATCGAAGAGCACCTCGACGGCGTGGAGTTCATCTCGGTCAACACCGACGCGCAGGCGCTGCTCAACAGCAAGTCGGATGTGAAGATCCAGATCGGCAAGAAGCTCACGCGAGGCCTCGGTGCTGGCGCGCGACCCGAGATCGGGCGCCAGGCCATCGAGGAGAATCGCGATGAGGTCTCGCGCACCGTGCAGGGCGCCGACCTCGTCTTCGTGACCTGCGGCATGGGCGGCGGCACCGGCACCGGTGCAGCGCCCATCGTCTGCGAGCTCGCGCGCGAAGCCGGCGCGCTCACGGTGGGCATCGTCACCAAGCCGTTCCTGTTCGAAGGCCGCAAGCGCATGCGCCAGGCCGACGAAGGCATCGCCGAGATGTCCAAGCACGTCGACACCATGATCGTCGTCCCCAACGAGCGCCTCCTCGCCGTCGTCGGCAAGGGGATCCCGTTCCAGGACGCGCTTAAGAAAGCCGACGAAGTGCTCCTGCAGGCCACCGGTGGCATCTCCTCGATCATCACCAAGGCCGGCGTGGTCAACGTCGACTTCGCCGACGTGCGCACGGTCATGAAGGACGGTGGCTCGGCGATCATGGGCACGGGCATCGGTCGCGGTGAGAACCGCGCGGTGGACGCCGCCAAGATGGCCATCGAATCGCCGCTGCTCGACAACATCACCATCGCCGGCGCGCGTGGCGTGTTGATCAACATCACCGGCGGCAACGAGATGACGCTGGGCGACATCAACACCATCGCCGAGATCGTGAAGGAAGCGGTGGGCGAGGAGAGTGAGATCATCTTCGGCGCGGTCAACGAGCCGGCGATGCAGGGTGAGGTGCGCGTGACGGTCATCGCGACCGGGTTCGAGCGCAAGGCGCAGCATGGTGCCGGGCTGGTGCACCGCGCAGGCTCCACGCCGATCATCAACCTCGATCAGGCGCGTCAGCGGCCGATCATCGGGACGCAGTCGCCGTCGTTGAACAACGTGCCCAAGGCGCCGAGTGCGCCGGCCGCCGGTAACGCGAACACGGGCAATGCAGTGCCGCGCCCGCGTCCGCAGCAGCGTCCGCTCGAGGATCTCTCCGACATGGAGATCCCGACGTTCATTCGTCGACAGATGGATTGATGAAGGGCGTCGGTCGCTTCGTCACCGGTGCGGTGATCGTGGGTCTCGCGATCGCCGCACTTCGTTTACCGGCCCCTCGGCCGGGACGTCCGGGCGACCGCTTCGCGGCCAGTACGGAGCCGCAGCGCTGGATCCTCAACGACACGCTCAGCTCGGGGCAGACGCTCACCGAGGTGCTGATCAAGCGTGGCCTCACGTCGAAGGACGCGGCGAACGTGATCGCCGCGTCTCCCCTCGACCCACGTCGGATCCCCGCGGGGCTGCGCGTGGAAGTGAGCGGCGACTCCACCACCCATGTGCCGAGTGAGGTGCGGTTCTTCCTCGCGCTCGATCGCATCGTGAAGGTGTTCAAGCAGGATTCGGCGTGGCTCGCGGTTGACGAACGCCTGGTGTGGACGACCGACACGCTGCTGGTGCGCGGGGTGGTCACGAGTTCGCTCTACGAAGCCGTCGAAGCCGGTGCCAAGGATGTGCTCAACGCGCGCGCGCGGCAGGAACTCGCGTGGAACATCGCCGACATCTACGAATACCGCGTCGACATGTCGCGTGAGCTGCAGCAGGGCGATGAAGTACGCGTGTTGTTCGAACGGCAGTCGTTGGAGACCGGCGCGGTGCGCATCGGTACGGTGATCGCCGCGGGTTTGCAGCGCGCGGGCACCGAAGTGCAGGCCATCCGCATGGACATCGACAACGGGCGCAGCAAGTACTATGACCAGCAGGGCCGCTCGCTCGCGGCGAGTTTCCTGCGCGCGCCGCTCTCGTTCCGTCGCATCTCCAGCAACTTCGGTCGTCGCAAACATCCGGTGCTCGGCACGTTCCGCAATCACCAAGGGATGGACTACGCGGCGGATGCGGGCACACCGGTGCGTACGATTGGCGATGGCGTGGTGACGTTCGTGGGTCGAAAGGGCGGCTACGGCAACACCATCGAAGTGCGGCATCCCAATGGGTTCGTGACGCGGTATGGTCACCTGCGTGCGTACGCCACCGGCATGCGCAGCGGCGCGCGTGTGGAGATCGGCAACACCATCGGGTACGTGGGCATGACGGGCCTGGCCACCGGGCCGCACCTGCACTTTGAAGTGCTGGTGAACGGCGTGCAGCGCGATCCGCGCCGCGCGTTGCAGGCGAGTGCGGGGCCGCCGCTCGCGGGCAAGGATCTCGCGCTGTTCGATCGCATCCGTGCCGCGGCGGTGTTCGCGCTGGATCAGCCGGCGGGTGTGGTGCACGCCGAGCAGGCGACGGAGAACGCGCCGGCAGCCGCCCCTGGCGCCAAAGCGGTTCCCGCGCGCAACTGACGGGCCCCCGACCGCGTATACTTCGCGGTCGCCAATGTTCACCTGGATCCTCGCCCTCCTCGCAGGCTTCGGCCTCGCGGTCCTCACGTACCGCCTTCGGCCCGCTGGCCGTGCGGTGCAGGTGTTCGCGCTCCGTGCGCTCGCCGGGACGGCGGTGGTGGCCCTTCTATTGAATGCCCCCCTAGGCCCCAGCCGTCCGCTCAGCCCGTGGGTGGGTGTGGATGCCTCGGCGAGCTGGGCGACGGCGGGCGGCGCCGAGGGCTGGGCGCGGGCGCGTGAGGTCGTCGATTCCGTGATCGCGGCGGGGGCCGACTCCGTGCTCCTGTTCGGTGATTCCGTGCGCAGCGATTCCTTGCCGACCGTACCGCGCGATCGCAGCTCGCGCGTGGGCGCGCTGGTGGACGCGGCGATGGCCGTGGGCCGGCCGCTGGTGCTGGTGACCGACGGCGCGATCGACGACCCCGAGCGGGTCGCGCGCCTCCCTCGCGGCTCGGCCGTGCGCGTGGTGGGTTCGGCGCCGCGGCCGGACGTGGCGATCGCGCTGCTCGATGCGCCGGGAGGCGCACTGGGCGGCGACACCATCACCGTGCGTGTGCTGGCCAAAGCCGGTGCGGCAGGGTCGGCGGCGACCACGCTGAGTGTTTCGCTCGATGCGCGGGTGATCAAGACCACCCCCGTGAGTGCGCTCGAGCCGTTCGAAGAGCGCGAGGTTCGGGTGGCGATGCCCGTGCCGGCGAGCGATGCGACACGGCGGATCTCGGCGGCGCTCGGGGCGGCGGCTCAGGCCGACGCCGTGGCGGAGAACGATACGGCCAGCGCGGAGCTGGTGGTGTCCGGTGCTGCCGCGGCCACGTTCATCTCCAGCAGCCCGGACCAAGACGCACGCTTCGCACTCGCGGTGCTGCGCGGGACACGCCGCGGGCCAGTGCAGGGGTTCTGGCGAGTGGCGCCCGGCCAGTGGCGCGTGGACGGCTCGCTGCGCCCGGTGACCGAGCAGGCCGTGCGTGCCGCCGCGGCTGCAGCTCCACTCTTGGTACTGCACGGCGACACCGCCATCTTCGGTGCGCCGCGCACGCTCACCAGGCGCGCGATGGTGCTCATGGTCCCGCCCACAGTGCCCGACGACTACTACCCCGTAGGCACGGGCGACTCGCCGCTCGCCGCGACGCTGGGCGGTGTGCCTTGGGATTCTCTGCCGCCGCTCGACGTGACGTCGGTGACCGGCCGCGGCTTCTCGGCGGTGCTGGCGCGACGGGCGCGGCGCTTCGATGAACGCGGGGTGGTGCTCCTCGAGGACGGCGTGCGGCGCACCGCGCTGATACCGGCTTCGGGCCTGTGGCGCTGGAAGCTGCGCGGCGGACGCTCGGCCGACGCGTTCAACGCGGTGTGGGGGAGCATCTTCGATTGGGTGGGCGCGGACCCGCGCTCGGCTGCCTCGGCGGCGGCGCGGGCGAATGCAGCGAGCGCGGGTCGGAGCGAGTACGTGCCGCGCCGCGCGACAGTGCAGGAGGGTGCGGTGGGGGATGGCGTGCCGGTCGATCAGGCGCCGCGGGCGCTTGGCGCGTGGTGGTTGGCGGCGATCGCGATCCTCGCGCTCTGCGCCGAATGGCTGCTGCGCCGAAAGATCGGGTTGCGGTAATGGCTCTCCTGTTCCGCAAGAAAGACGACGCCCCTCGCAAATCGCTCTGGCAGCGCATCAAGGACATCGCGCTGACCGACGTCGCGGTGATCGCGCGCGGTGGCGTGGACCAAGGCTCGCTCGAACAACTCGAACAGATGCTCCTCGAGTCCGACTTCGGCGTGCCCGTCACCATGCGGCTCGTCGATGCCGTGAAGCATCAGGCCTCGCGTGGCACCGTGAAGTCACAGGACGAGTTCCTCGGCGCACTCCGCGGCGGCATCGAGTCCGCACTACGCGCTGGCAAGTCCGACCCCGCGCTGCATCTCCCCGCGAGTAAACCTGCGGTCATCATGGTGCTCGGCGTGAACGGGGCGGGGAAGACGACGTTCATCGGCAAACTCGCCGCGAAGCTGCGCGCCGAGGGCAAGTCGGTACTGCTCGGCGCGGGTGATACGTTCCGCGCGGGAGCGATCGATCAACTGCGCGTGTGGGCCGAACGCACGGGAGCGGAGTTCGTCGGCGGTTCGCCGGGCGGTGATCCGGGCGCGCTCGCTTGGCAGGCGATTGACGCTGGCGTGGCGCGCAACATCGACGTGGTGATCATCGACACGGCGGGGCGACTGCACACGAGCGGCGCGCTCATGGACGAGCTCAAGAAGGTGCAGCGAGTGATCGAGAAACGACTCCCCGGCGCGCCACACGAGGCGCTGCTCGTGCTCGACGGCACCGTGGGGCAGAACGCGGTGCAGCAGGCGAAGATCTTCTCGACCGCGGTCCCAGTGACTGGGTTGGTGGTCACCAAGCTCGATGGCACCGCGCGCGGAGGCGTGGTGCTCGCCGTGCACGAAGCGATCGACGTGCCGGTGAAGTTCATCGGCATGGGCGAGCAGGCGGCGGACCTGGTCGCCTTCGATGCCGCGAACTTCGCGCGCGAGTTGCTCGAGGGCTGAGCTACGTCGCCGGCGGTGACTGCCAGAGGATGTGTGTGATCTGCCAGCGGCCGTCGACCTTTCCCATCAGCAGGTAGTCGATCCCCCACCACGCGATGACCTTGGCCGAGGCGGTCTGGTCGAGGACCTCGTAGATGATCACTTCTTTGGGTGAGCCCGCCGGCGGCGCGTTACGACCGGTCTCGCGCACGCCGCGCGCGAACGCCATGAAGGCGTCAGGGAACTTCATCTGCGACGGCGAGAACGCCGCATTCTCGTTCTGCCGGTAGTAGCCGTACTTGAACACCTGCGGGTGGATGCTGCGCAGGAGCTTGCTGGTATCGCCTTCATAGAAGCCCTCGATGTAGTCGAGGGCGGCGCGCTGGACACCGGCGCGATCGGGAGCGGCGCCGGACTGCGCTGAGGCGCTCGGGGCGGCGAGGAGGGTGAGCGAGGCGGCGGTCAGGATCAGAAAGCGGCGCACGGGGGACCTCTGGCTGATGAAAGCGGGGAGAAGGTGATGATACTACTCCCCGCCGCGGCCAAGGTGTCAAGCGTCCGTCCCCCGGCCCCAGCCCTGTAGATTGTCCACCCATGGCCGCCCCCGCCCGCCTCACGCTCGAGACGCCGGTCACCTACCTCAAAGGGGTGGGGCCTCGCCGCGCGGAGCTGCTCAACCGGCTGAACATCTTCACCGCGCGCGACCTGCTCTTCCACATCCCGCATCGCTACGAAGACGCGAGCACCGTGCAGCAGATCGCGCGGCTGCGGGTGGGCGACGACGCGACCGTGATCGGCACGGTGATCAGCAAGGGCATTCTGCCCACGCGCAAAGGCCTGCGCGTGTTCCAAGCCGTGGTGCAGGACGCGAGCGGGCTGATCGAAGTGGGCTGGCCGGGGCAGCCCTGGCTCGACCGCTCCATCAACAAGGATGACGTGCTGCTGCTGAGCGGCCCCGTGCGGTTCTTCCACGGGCGTCAGCTCGCGCCGCGCGAGTTCGTCAACCTCGGCAAGGACGCCGATGGCACGAGTGGCGGCCGCGTGCTCGCGGTGTATCCGGCGACCGAAGGGCTGTCGTTCAAGCAGATCCGCGGGCTCATCGAGACGCATCTCGATCAACTGCTGCCGCAGGTGGAGGAGTATCTGCCGCCGTGGATGCTGCAGGAGGCCAAGGTGCCGTCGCTGCGCGAGGCGTTGGCGGCGGTGCACCGGCCGACGAGCTTGGCGAGTGCACTCGCGGGGCGCGCGCGATTGGCGTTCGAGGAACTGCTGTTCGTGCACATCCTGCATCGCCGTGCGCGGCAGATCGCGCAGCAGGCGCGCGACGGCATCACGTTCGTGAACAAGAAGGACCTCACGAGCAAGTTCCGCGAGGCGCTGCCGTTCCAGCTCACCAAGGCGCAGGTGCGCTCGGTGCGCGAGATCGTCGCCGATATGTGTGCGCCGTCCAAGATGCATCGCCTGCTGCAGGGCGATGTGGGCTCGGGCAAGACCGTGGTGGCCGTGTTCGCGGCGCTCCTGGCGATGGAGAACGGGTATCAGGTGGCGTTCATGGCGCCAACCGAACTGCTGGCCGAGCAGCATGCGCGGACACTGGACAAGCTGCTGGCGCCGCTGGGGATCGTGCCGGTGTTAATCACCGGCTCACGCTCGGCGAAGGAGCGCAAGCTGGCGGCGGCGCGCTTGGAGAGTGGTGAGCCGTTGATTTGTGTGGGCACGCATGCACTGGTGGCGGAGGGTACCAAGTTCGCAAAGCTGGGTCTGGCGATCATCGATGAGCAACATCGGTTCGGTGTGGATCAGCGGCGGGTGTTGATGGAAGCGCGCGGCGCGGCGGTGAAGCCGGATGTGCTATTGATGTCGGCGACGCCGATCCCGCGTTCGCTGGCGCTGACGATGTATGGGGACCTGGAGGTCTCGATCCTCGATGAGCGGCCACCGGGTCGCGAGCCGGTGACGACGGCGCTCAGGCCGGAATCGGCGCGGGAGAAGGTGTTCGCGTTCGTGGGCCGGCAGATCGATGCGGGGCGGCAGGCGTACGTGGTGTATCCGCTGGTCGAGGACTCGGAGAAGGTCGCGCTTAAAGCGGCGACTTCGGCGTTCGAAGAACTCACCGCGGGCGCGCTGCATGGGCGGCGCGTGGCGCTACTGCATGGGAAGATGGCCGCGGACGAGAAGGACACCGTTATGCGCGCGTTCCGTGATGGGGCGCTGGATGTGCTGGTGGCGACGACGGTGATCGAGGTGGGGATAGATGTGCCGAATGCGCCGGTGATGTTGATCGAGCACCCGGAGCGGTTCGGGCTGTCGCAGTTGCATCAGATGCGCGGGCGGGTGGGGCGCGGGGCGGGGTTGGAGTCGTTCTGTGTGCTGCTCGGGGATGTGGGGGAGGAGGCTATGGGGCGGTTGCAGGTGTTTTTGGATTCGGAGGATGGGTTTGAGATTGCTCGGGAGGATCTCAGGCTGCGGGGGATGGGGGATTTGTTTGGGGAGCGGCAGTCGGGGGTGCCCACTTTTCGTGTAGCTGACCCGCTGAAGGATGAAGAACTGTCCGAGGTGGCGCGGGGGGTGGCGGAGCGGGTGCTTTCTGAGGATCCGGAGTTGAAGAAGCCGGCGTACAAGGCGATGCAGGGGATACTGCGGCGCGGGTATGGGAGGGCGTTGGAGTTGTTTCGGGTGGGCTAGGGTCGCGACTCGCGAGCTACGACTTATCGGCATGGGCGCGCACGGACTCGGTCGAACCGAAGTCCGTCGGTTGAGCCTCGGTTCAGCTACACCCTGCCGTTCGCCGTTTCGCGCCGCCGCTGCCCGCTCGCCGCGAAGATGGCATTCGCAAACGCCGCCCCCACCGGCGGCACCCCCCGCGCCCCAACACCCCCCATCGGCCCACCTGACTCCACCAGGTGCACCCGGATCTCCTTCGGCGCCCCCGCCATCCGCAGCACCCGATAGTCCGCATAGTTCGACTGCACCGCACGCCCCCGCGCATACGTCAGCGCGCTCT
The DNA here is from genome assembly GCA_046153705.1 of Gemmatimonadaceae bacterium. Lineage (GTDB taxonomy): Bacteria > Gemmatimonadota > Gemmatimonadetes > Gemmatimonadales > Gemmatimonadaceae > Pseudogemmatithrix. The sequence continues at coordinate 338 of JBJXGK010000154.1, read as the reverse complement.
CCATCGTGTTCGACAGCGCCATCACCACCGCGCCCTCGCACTGCGAGCGCACACGCTCCGGGTGCACCGCGAACCCGCAGTCCATCGCGATGTCCACACGCGGCACGGTCACCGTGCCGTCGCGCGCGACCTTCACGCGCACCACGGCCGCGACATACGTGAGGAACGAGCGGTGCACCGCCACGCCACGGCCTTCACCCGCGGGGAGCTTGCTGCCCCAACCGGACTCGTCGCGCACGCGCTCCAACACACCGCGATGCCGCGCGGTGTCGTTGGGGTGGTCCTCCCACTTGGCGCCGTAGTTGTCCACCGGCTTCACCGCGCCCGTTGCGGTCATG
>JBJXGK010000153.1:0-25899 GCA_046153705.1 Gemmatimonadaceae bacterium | reverse complement strand
GGCTATCACGCTTTGGTCGGGGCACGCGTCGTGACCGGCCCTGGGCAGGTGATGGACAGCGCGACCGTCGTCATCCGGAACGGTCTCATCGCTGCCGTTGGAAAGAACCTGCGCGCGCCGGCCGGCGCACGCGTGTGGGACCTCAAGGGACAGACCATCTACCCCGGGTTCATTGACGCCCATGCCGACCTTGGCATGGACGCGGTGCCGCAGGGCGGTGACGTCGGCCCCACGCACTGGAATCCGCAGGTGCGCGCGTGGTTCAGTACCACCGCCAATCTCAAGGACGACTCGACGCGCCGCGTCGCGCTGCGTTCACTCGGTTTCGGTGCGGCGCTCGCGGTGCCCAAGCAGGGCATCTTCCGCGGCACGGCATCGGTCGTGAACCTCAGCGACGCTGGTGTACGTGAGCGTGTGCTCCGCGCCGATCTGCTTCAAGCCATCGGTTTCCAGCGTTCGTTCCAACTCGGGGGCATGTACCCGAACTCGGCGATGGGCACGATCGCCCTCATGAAGCAGACGCTCATGGACGCCGAGTGGTATATCCGCGCGAATGCGGCGTACGAGGCGAGCGGGCGCGCGACCTTGCCGCCGGAGCGCAGCGAGGCGCTCGGCGCGCTTGCGAACGCGGTGCAGGGCAAGCAGCCGGTGATCTTCCAGACGGAGAGCGAAGAAGACTATCTCCGCGCCGTCCGGCTCGCCGCCGAATACAAGCTGACGCCGTGGTATCGCGGCAACGGCTACGAGTATCGCTTGGTGGATGTGCTGAAGGGTCGCACGCAGCCGCTGATCCTTCCGCTCAACTTCCCTGATGCCCCTGACGTCTCGAGTCCCGAGCTCGCGCTCAACGCCTCGCTCGCCGGGTTGCGTCACTGGTATCTCGCGCCGACGAACCCGGCACAGTTGGCCAATGCAGGTGTGTCGTTCGCACTGACCACCGACGGGCTCTCGACGCTGACGCAGTTCCTGCCGAACCTGCGCATCGCGATCGCGCGCGGTCTGCCGGCCGACAAGGCACTCGCCGCGCTCACGACGGTGCCGGCCACATGGCTTGGCATCGAGAAGACGCATGGCACGATCGCCGTCGGCAAGGTCGCGAACCTCGTGGTCACCGAGGGCGATCTCTTCACCGAAGATGCGACCGTGCGCGATGTGTGGGTGCAGGGCACACGTTACGGCGTGACTCGGCCGCCGCAGATCGATCCGCGCGGCACGTGGGTGATCACCTCCGACGACGCGGACGGCTTCAAGGCCACGTTGCGGCTCGAAGGCCCGATCAACCGCATCCGCGGCACCATCGAGCGTGAAGGCCGTAAGGCGATCAACCTCGCGAACGTGCGCGTCGTCTCCGAGACCGGTCGTCTCGAAGTCACATTCCCGGGTGAGCAGCTCGGATACGAAGGCACCGTGCTGATGACGGGTTCGGTGAGCGGCGAGCAAGTGTACGGCTGGACATCGCTGCCCAACGGAACCGATCCGACGTTCAAGGGCACCCGTACGGAGATGGTCGAGACCGCCGCCCGCGGCACCGTGGCGAAGAAGGTGCCGGTGATCGATCTGCCGTTCGTCCGTCCGATGATGGAGTACGGCCGCGCGTCGATCCCGGCGCAGCCGGCCGTGGTGCTCGTGCGGAACGCGACGGTGTGGACGCAGGGGCCGCAGGGTCGCATAGAGAACGCGGACCTGCTCGTGCGCGCCGGCAAGGTCGCCCAGGTGGGCAAGAACCTCGCGGCACCGGCCGGTGCGGTGATCGTCGATGCGACCGGCAAGCACGTGACGCCGGGTCTCATCGATCCGCACTCGCACGCTGGCGTGAGCGCGGTGAACGAGAGCGGATTCGCCATCGTGCCCGAGGTGAACATGGGCGACGTGGTGACGCACAACAACATCTGGATGTACCGTCAGCTCGCGGGCGGGCTTACGACCGCGATGGTGAAGCATGGCTCCGCCAATCCGATCGGCGGAGAGAACGTGTTCATCAAGTCGCGCTGGGGTATGTTGCCCGACGATCTCAAGATCGCGAACGCGCCGCGCACGGTGAAGTTCGCGCTGGGCGAGAATCCCAAGCGCAGCCCCAATCGGTACCCCAACACCCGCATGGGTGTGCAGGAGATCATCCGCGACCACTTCCTCGCCGCGCGCGACTACGAGAAGGAATGGAAGCGCTGGGAGAAGGAGAAGACCGGCATCCCGCCGCGTCGCGACCTCCGCATGGAAGCGATCCTCGACATCCTGAACCAGAAGCTGCTCGTGTCGTCGCACGGCTATCGTGCGGACGAGTTCCTCGCGCTCGTACGGCTCGCGCAGGAGTTCGGCTTCCGGATCCAGACGCTGCAGCACGGCGTGGAAGCGTACAAGATCGCCACCGAACTCAAGGATGCCGGTGTGGCGGCCGTGGTATGGAGCGACTGGGGCGCGTTCAAGCTCGAGGCGTACGATGCCACCTCGTACAATGCGCGTCTGCTCATCGAGGCGGGCGTGGTGACCTCGCTGCACTCTGACGACGCGGAGATCTCGACGCGCATGAACTGGGAGGCGGGCAAGTTGTTGCGCTCCGGCCTCGATGAGATCCAGGCGATGTCGACCGTGACGAATCAGGCGGCGAAGGCCGTCGCGATCGACGATCGCATCGGGTCGCTCGTCGCGGGTAAGGACGCCGACTTCGTGATCTGGAACGGCAATCCGCTCTCGCAGTTCACCAAGGCGGAGCAGACGTGGGTGGACGGCCGCAAGTACTTCTCCCTCGACGAGGATGTGAAGCTGCGCGAAGAGATCGCACGTCAGCGCGCGCAACTCATCCAGGCGATCCTCTCGGCGGGTGTACCGGAGACGCCGGCTGGCGCCGGCCCGGCTCGCGGTCGCGCACCGGAGCGCAACTGACCATGACCCTCAACACGACAACGACCATGAACAGGACCGAGAGCACGACGGGCCGCGCGCTGCGGCTGGGACTGCAGCGGGTCGCGACGCGTACGATGCGGGCCGCCCTTACGGCGAGTGCGCCGATGCTGCTGGCCGCGACTGCGGCCGAGGCGCAGGTGCGCATGACGGTGGCCCCGCAGTCGGAGCCGGTGGTGCTCCGCGGCGCGACCATCCACACCGTCACCAAGGGTGTGATCCAGAACGGCACGATCGTGATGGAGCGCGGGAAGATCACCGCGATCGGTGGACCGGAGGTCGCGGTCCCGCGCGGCGCAAAGGTGACGGACGTGACGGGCAAGCACATCTATCCGGGGCTCATCGACGCGTACAGCACCGTGGGCATCACGGAGATCGACGCCGTCGAGATGTCGAACGATGTCAACGAGCTCGGCGAGTTCAATCCCAATGTCCGCGCCGAGATCGCGGTGAACGCCGAGAGCCGTCACATCGGCACTACGCGTTCGGCCGGCGTGCTCGTCGCGTTCAGTACGCCCGGCGGTGGTGTGATCTCCGGCCTGTCGTCGGCGATGTCGCTCGAAGGCTGGACCTGGGAAGAGATGTCGATGAAGGGTGCGGCGGCGCTCAACGTGAACTGGCCCGACCCGACCGCTCGTCCGCGTCGCTTCTTCGGTGGTCCGCCACCGGGTTTTCCGGGCGCGCGTCCGCAACCCACGCCGAAGACGTATGCCGAGCAGGTGCAGGCGCTCAAGGATTTCTTCGCGGAAGCGCGCGCATACAGTGACGCGCTGACAGCCGGGCAACAGGTCCGCACCGATTCCCGGTATGCTGCGATGATCCCGGCACTCAAGCGCGAGATCCCGGTGGTCGTGGCGGCCGAGGGTGTGGCGCAGATCAACGATGCGATCACCTGGGCCAAGGAAGAGAACGTGCGCCTGGTGATCCGCGGTGGTCGCGACGCGATCTACGTGGCGGAGCGGTTGAAGGCGGAGAACGTGCCCGTGATCCTCACGTCGACGCTGGGGGCGCCGGAGCGCAACTACGAAGGCTACGATGGAGCGTACAATGCGCCCGCGAAGTTGTACGAAGCGGGTGTTCGGTTCGCGATCGCCGGCGGCTCGGGCGGGCTCTACAGCTATCGCCTGCCGTGGGAAGCCGGTGTGGCCGTCGCATTCGGCCTGCCGCAGGACGAGGCGCTCAAGGCGGTGACCATCAACGCCGCCGAGTTCATGGGCATCGCGGACAAGGTCGGGTCGCTGGAAGTCGGAAAGCAGGCCACCCTGTTGATCACGACGGGCACGCCGCTCGACATGACGTCGAACATCATCCAGTCCTACATCCAGGGCCGTGAGATCGACATGAACGACATCCAGAAGCACTTCTTCAAGAAGTACATGGAGAAGATCAACCAGCAGAAGAAGAAAGTCGCGATGTAGGCGGCTGCTCGGACTCAAACCGGGTGATCACGCGCGAAGGTGCGCGTTGACGAGCCGGCGCCTCATGCAGCCCCTGACGTTCAGGCTGCAGGGCGCCGGCTCTTCTCTCGTCAGCCGCCGCGACGTCCCGACTTCGCAGACGTGGCCTGCGGTTTCACGCGCGGTGCCACGACCGGCGCTGGCGCCTTGTTGGTCGTCGCAGCGGGAAGCTTTCCCTGCGGTTTGTGGCTGGAGAAGTCCGGAACTGCGGTGCGGTGCTTCTTTGCCATGTGCCCTCCTGTGGTGGATGTTCGGGAAAGGGACGGTCTCCTCACAACATACAGCGCGCTCAGCCCGTCGGCCCGAGTAGGTCCCAGCGATTGCCTTCGATATCCAGGAACACCGCCACCTGGCCGTAGGACTCGCGGCGCGCCGGACTCACGAACCGTACCCCGGCCGTCGTGAGTCGGGCATAGGTCGCCGCGAAGTCGTCGACGCGCAAGAAGAATCCGACTCTCCCGGCGAACTGCTGACCGATCACTTGTTCCTGCATCGCACCGTCCGCGCGCGCGAGCAGGAGTCCGGTCGTGCCACCGGGTGGTCGCACCACGACCCAGCGCTTGGGGCGCCCGTCATTGGTCAGCGACGGCAGGTCCTCCACGAGATCGAAGCCGAGTGTGTCGACGAAAAACGCGATCGCAGGATCGTACGCGCGGACGACGAGCGCGACCAACTCGAGATGTGCCATGGGTCGTGGGCGGAGGCGAGAAACTGCCGCTGGGTCGAACCATCACGGCGCCACAAGCTAGTCGTGCGACGACTTCCCCCGACAGGGACTGCCTCGCGAGTCTCTTGGTGAGGATTCCCCCGACACCGCCACCCTGCTACCCCGACTGCATCCCTGCGCTGGAACCGCCACCATAGGGCAAACCGCCCCACGAGGCCCGATTGCCCCCATCCATCAGAGAGCCTGCGTCTGCTTCCGCGTCTTTCAAGACGCTGGACGCCAACGAAGCCGTCGCGTCGGTCGCGTACCGGCTCAGCGAGGTCATCGCCATCTATCCCATCACACCGGCCTCGGCGATGGGGGAACACGCCGACGCGTGGAGCGCGGACGCCAAACCGAACCTCTGGGGACGGACTCCTGAGGTGATGGAGATGCAGTCCGAGGGTGGGGCTGCCGGCGCCGTGCATGGCGCACTCATGACCGGCGCGCTCACGACGACGTTCACGGCGTCGCAGGGGCTATTGCTCATGCTGCCCAATCTCTACAAGATCGCCGGTGAACTCACGCCGTTCGTGCTGCACGTCGCCGCGCGCACCATTGCGACGCACGCTCTGTCGATCTTCGGAGACCACAGCGACGTGATGGCGGCGCGCAGCACCGGCATGGCGTTGCTTTGCTCCGGCAACGCTCAAGAAGCACAGGACTTCGCTGCCGTGGCCCATGCGGTGACGCTGCGTGCCCGTGTGCCGGTGCTGCACTTCTTCGATGGATTCCGCACCTCACACGAGATCACCAAGGTCGCGACGCTCGACGACGACACGCTGCGTGCTTTGATCGACGAACCCGCGCTCAAAGCCTTCCGCGGCCGCGCGCTCGACCCCGATGCACCCAACGTCCGCGGCACCGCGCAGAACCCCGATGCCTGGTTTCAGGGTCGCGAAGCCTGCGAACCGTTCTACGCGGCGTTCCCGGGTCTGCTCGAAGCCACGTTCACACGATTCGCGGAGCTCACCGGGCGCGAGTACCGACTGTTCGAATACGTCGGTGCGCCAGACGCCGAGCGCGTGATCATCATGATGGGCTCCGGCGCCGAGTGTGCGCACGAGACCGTCGAGTGGCTGCGCACGCGAGGTGAGAAGGTCGGTGTGCTCAAGGTACGGCTCTTCCGTCCGCTCTCGGCGGCGCATCTGCTCGCGGCGCTGCCAGCGAGCGTGAGGTCGATCGCGGTGCTCGACCGCACGAAAGAACCCGGCGCGAGCGGCGAGCCGTTGCTGCAGGAGATCGCGCTCACGCTGCTCGACGCCGTGGCCCGAGGTGATCGCGCCGCGATACCGCGACTCATCGGCGGCCGATACGGACTGTCGAGCAAGGAGTTCACACCGGCGATGGTCAAGGCGGTGTTCGACGCGCTCGCCACGCCTTCGCCGAAGACGCGTTTCACGGTCGGTATCCGCGACGACGTCTCGGGGAGCTCGCTCGCGTGGGACACCACGCTCGACATCGAGCCCGACGACGTGCAGCGTGCGGTGTTCTTCGGACTCGGGTCCGACGGCACTGTCTCGGCCAACAAGGCGACCATCAAGATCATCGGCGAGCAGACATCGCTCTACGCGCAAGGACACTTCGAATACGACTCGCGGAAGTCCGGCTCGACGACGGTGTCGTATCTGCGATTCGGGCCGCGGCCGATCCGCTCGACGTATCGCGTGAGCCGGGCGCAGTTCGTCGCGGTACACGATCCGGAGCAGCTCGAACGCCGCGACGTGTTCGCCGCCGCCATGCCCGGCGCCACGGTGCTGGTGAACACGGTCGTGCCACCGGAGCGGTTCTTCGACACCCTCCCGATTGAAGCACAGGAGCAGCTCGTCGCACGGCGCTGTCGCGTGTTCGTCATCGACGCCTACGGCGTGGCCGATCGCGCCGGGCTCGACCGTCGCATCAACACGGTGATGCAAGCCTGCTTCTTCTCGCTCTCGCGGGTGATCCCGATCGCCGACGCGATGCAACACATGAAAGCGAGCGTCGTGGCGACGTACGGGCGGCGTGGCGCCGAGGTGGTGAAGCGGAACGTCCTCGCGCTCGACACGGCGCTCGAAGCACTCAAGGAAGTCCCGCTTCCGGCGACGGTGACCACCGCACGCACCCGCCCACCCGCGGTGCACGGACGAGCGCCCGAGTTCGTGCAGCGCGTCACGCGACTCCTGCTCGAAGGCAATGGCGACCTGCTCCCGGTGAGCGCATTCCCGCCGGATGGCACCTGGCCGAGTGGCACCAGTCGCTTCGAGAAGCGCGCGATCGCGCAGGAGATCCCGGTGTGGAATGAGGATCTCTGCGTGCAATGCAACTTCTGCTCGATGATCTGTCCGCACGCGGCGATCCAGACGAAGGTGTACGCACCTGACGCGCTCGTCGGTGCGCCTGAGGGGTTCAAGAGCATCGCGCAGGACATCTACCCCATGCCCGAGGGGACACGGTTCACGGTGCAGGTCGCTCCGGAGGATTGCACGGGGTGCGGGCTCTGCATCGAGCTCTGCCCCGCCAAGGACCGGAAGCAGCCCTCGCGCAAGGCGCTCATGGCGACGCCGCTCGACCTGCATCGCGAGCGGGAGCGTGAGGCATTCGCCTTCTACGAAGGCATCCCCAGCGCGCCGCTCGGTGGGATCGCCGTGGAGAAACGGTCGGCGGCGCTGCGGCTGCCGTTGTTCGAGTTCTCCGGGGCCTGCGCCGGCTGCGGTGAGACGCCGTACATCCGATTGCTCACGCAGCTCTACGGCGACCGGCTCCTGATCGCGAACGCGACGGGCTGCTCGTCGATCTACGGAGGCAATCTTCCCACCACGCCGTACTCCACCGACGCGGATGGCCGCGGACCCGCGTGGGCGAACTCGTTGTTCGAGGACAACGCGGAGTTCGGTTTCGGGATGCGCCTCTCGCTCGACGCACTCGCCGGGAAGGCGCGCGCGCTGGTGCAAGGACTCGGCGCACGCGTGCCCGAAGTGCTGCGAGACGCCTTGCTCGCACCCCGCGGGTGGGACGATGCGTACATCGCAGCGCAGCGCGAGCGGGTGGACCTGCTCCTGCGTGCGCTCGATGGTGACATGAGCATGGAAGCGCGGACGTTGCGACACATCGCACGACATCTCGTCCCGCGGTCGTTGTGGATCGTCGGCGGCGATGGGTGGGCGTACGACATCGGCTTCGGCGGACTCGACCACGTGCTCGCATCGCACCGGAAGGTCAACATCCTCGTGCTCGACACCGAGGTGTACTCCAACACCGGTGGACAGGCCAGCAAAGCCACACCCCTTGGTGCGGCCGCGAAGTTCGCGACCGCAGGCAAGCCCGGTCGCAAGAAGGATCTCGGCCTGTTGGCGATGAGCTATGGGCACGTGTACGTGGCGCAGATCGCGATGCAGGCGCGCAGTCAGCAGACCGTGGAGGTGCTGCTGGAGGCCGAGCGGCATCCGGGACCGTCGCTGGTGATCGCGCACAGCCCATGCATTGCGCATGGCTACGATCTGCTCAGGAGTCCGCTGCAGCAGAAGCGTGCAATCGACAGCGGCATGTGGCCACTCTACCACTATGATCCCTCGCGTGTCGATCAGGGTGAGTCGCCGCTCGTGCTCGATTCGCCCGAGCCGCGGCTCGACGTCGCGAAGTACATGGAGCAGGAGGCGCGCTTCCGGATGGTCGAGTTGCGTTCGAGTGACCGGTATCAGGAGCTGCTCGCCTCGTCTCGTGATGCGATCAAGCAGCGGCGCGCGCTCTACGAGCAGATGGCGAAGATCCACCTCCCGCCGGAGCATCAACATGGTTGACCTCAAGACGTCGTGGCTCGGGTTGCCGCTCAAGGGCCCGATCATCCTCGGCGCGAGTCCGCTCACGCACGATGTCGATGCGGTGGCCGACGCCGTGGCCGCCGGTGCGAGCGCCGTGGTGATGTACTCCTTGTTCGAGGAGCAGGTGGTGAACGAGCAGATGGCCGCGCACCGCTTCATCGATGCGCGTGCGGATGGGGATGCGGAGGCCAGCGGGTTCCTGCCGGATCTTGATGTGTTCTCGGCTGGAACAGAACCCTATTTGAAGCAGTTGGCGCGTCTGCGGGATCGACTGAAGGTGCCCGTGGTCGCGTCGCTCAACGGCGTGTCGCCGGGTGGGTGGACGGACTATGCGCGCGCCTGCGAGGATCGTGGCGCCGACGCGATCGAGCTGAACCTGTACGACGTCGTCACCGACCCGTACGAGGCGCCGAAACACGTGGAGGAACGACAGCTCGCGGTGGTGGAGATGGTGGCGCTCGCGGTGCAGGTGCCTGTGACGGTGAAGATCGGGCCGTTCTACACATCGGTCCCGTCGTTCGTGAAGCGGCTCGAGACATCGGGGGCCGATGGCGTGACGCTGTTCAATCGCTTCTACCAGCCGGATATCGATCTCGACACCATCAGTGTGGATCGTCGGTTGCAGCTCTCTACGTCGCAGGAGTTGCCACTGCGGCTGAACGCACTCGCCGTGTTGTCGGCCCAGACGCCGCTTGCGCTCGCCTGCACGGGCGGCGTGCACTCGGGTCGTGACGCCGCGAAGGCGCTGCTGTGCGGCGCCGACGTGCTCCAAGTGACGTCTGCGGTGCTCGCGCACGGCCCAAAGTACGTCGGGACCATGGTTGACCAGTTGCGGGGCTGGCTGGCTGATACCGGGTATGCGTCGAGCGACGAGGCGCGCGGGGTGCTGGCGATGGGCTCAGCGCCGGAGACCCACCTGTGGGGGCGGCTCAACTACATCAAGGTGCTGGACTCGCACCACACACCCGCGGGTTACTACGATTCCCCGCCGCCCCCACGTGGGGCGTCATGATCATCCAGTGAAACCCGGCAGGCGTCCGGATGCGCTACACGACCTTGAAGTTCCGCATCATCCCCATGTCCTCATGCTCGAGGATGTGGCAATGATAGAGGTACGTCCCAGCGTGCGACGTGAACCGCACCTGGATGCGCACGGTCTCACCCGGAAGCACCAGCACCGTGTCCATCCACCCGGCGTCCACGAGTCCTTCGCGTAGCGCGTTGCTCGCCGCGCCGCCGGTACGACCGAGCACGCGGAACTGCCGCCCATGCAGGTGGATCGGATGTGCCATCTGCATCCCCATCGGACCGCCGGCGTTCGTGAACTCCCACACATGAGTGGAGTCCGCCTGCACCGTCTCGTCCTCCGCCACCTCGTGCATGTCGAACGCGCGACCACCCATGAACCACACCATGCGGCGGAACGTGAGCGGCACGGGGCGGACCGGCGCGTCGGCCACGTGCTGCCACGTGCGGTCGTACGTCGCAAGCCGTGCGGGCAATCGCGCTGTGGACTCCTCGCGTCGTGCGACGGTGAGTCGAAGCAGCGTGAGCGCCGCACCCAGCGGCACCGCGCCGTCGCGCGCGCGCATGCCACCCATGCCGCCCATGCCGCCCATGCCCATCCCCCCGCCACCCATGTCGAGTCCGGCGTCGGCGATCGGGAACGCTTCACTGCGCAGCGCGAGCGTGCTGCCGACGGCACGGGCGCTGAGATCGAGCCAGAGCTCCACACGCTGACCCGGCGCGAGCGTGACGGCTCGCTGCTCCACCGGCCGTTCCAGCAGCCCACCATCGCTCCCGAGCAGCGTCATCGGCGTCCCGTCGCTCCACGCGAGTTTGTAGATGCGCGCATTCGATCCGTTGAGCACACGCACCCGGTACGCGCGCGTTGCGAGCGACCACTGTGCGTCGGGCCTCCCGTTCACCAGCATCACGTCCCCAGTGAAACCCATCTCGCGTTCCATCATGTTGGCGGCGTACAAGAACTGATTCGCGTCATCGAACGCACGGTCCTGCAACACGCAGAGTAGCTCGTCGTCGCCGGAGGGAAGTGCGAGCGCGCGCTCGTCCGGGTCGCTCACGATGAGAAGGCCGACGAGCCCCATGTTCACCTGCGGCCCCGTACGTTCATGCGGGTGCGGATGATACCAATACGTTCCCGCGCGATTCTCAACGGTGAACTCGTAGAGGTACTCCGCCCCGACTGCGATCGCTCGGTGCGGATGTCCATCGGCCACTTCCGGCACGTCGAGTCCGTGCCAATGCACGATCGAAGGTTCGGCCAACGCATTGCGGAACCGGATCCGGACCTTCTGACCGCGAGTGAATCGCAGGGTCGGGCCGAGGTACGAATCGGCGTACGTCGTGAGCGCAGAAGCGGGGCCCTTGAGCAGCGTCCCGGAGAACTGCCACACTGCGGTCGCGCGACCTGGGCGCAGCTGGACCTCGGCCGGTGCGGCGGTGAGGACGATGTCGACGTCGGGGTCGAAGTCGGGCAGCGCATGAGGAGTCGACCGCCCTGCGGGCCAGCCGAAGGCATGGAGCGATCGGGCGCTCGCGGCGGCGCCGAAAAGGCCGGTGAGGCCGAGGGCGAGGAGTTCGCGACGCGAGAGTGTCATGTGGTGGTGGCGGGTGCGAGCGTTCGGATACTCAGATGGTACGCCGCAGATAGCTGGGGCGCTGTCGGACTCGCCCTGACATCGTGTCAGCACCGGGGCGAGCAGGAACCTCGGCGTCCGTGCCCCCGTTCCTCCCAGACTGCTGGCGCGCATTCCGGATGTTGCGGCCTCTGCCTACACCCGATCCTCCATGAAGGGCGTAAAGAAAGACCACCTCCCGACGAGACTCTGCGCCACGTGCGGACGCCCTTTCACGTGGCGCAAGAAGTGGGAACGCGATTGGGAACAGGTGCGCTACTGCAGCGACCGCTGCCGCGCGAAGCGAGGCGGGAACAGCTCCGCGTCGCCGCGCGTTAAAACCCCATGAACAAGATCCCCCCCGACATCGACGCCTGGACCATCCCGCCCTTCTCCCAGTACGAAGGGATCGAAGGTGTCGTTTTCGACGACGAACGCGTGATCCTCGACATGTGGTCGCCGTGGCACGCCGAGCGTGTGAACGTACGCCTGCCGATCGCGCGCGCGCGGGTTCATGCGGCGGAGTGGCGCCTTTCGAACGTGATGCCACGCAGCGATGCGACCTTGTTGGTCGCGGCGGAGGAGTCGGTCGCCGCCGCGAAGCTGGAGGTGGCGCAGCTCGAGTACAAGCGCGACCTGCTCGAGGCGTCGCGTGTGCGCGAGGGCGCGAATCCGGAATTCGTCTGGCGGTAGCTGTCGCGGTGCCGCAGTGAATCGCAATCGGCACCAGCGTTCGGCCCTGCATTAGAGGATTCTCATCGTGCGCTCGTTCCCCCGAGCGCGGCGCATGCGTAGCGTTCTCCCATCGGGATGATGTTGGGGGAACTTCTCGCCGGAGAGCGGACTAGCCTCGGCGTACCGCATCGCCTGAACCCTCGCAGAGGCTCATCGTCATGCTCCGTGGAATTCGAAGGATCCTGCTCGTGTCGGTGCTGGTCGTGGGTGCGTCGTCGGGCTGTCGTGAGGCTGTCCCGCCCACTGCCCCCGATGCGGAGATGACGATGTTCGACGGGGGCGGACCGGTCGGGCCGAGCTTCGTCGGCCAATGGCGGCGGACAGGTTACGCCGTCACTGGGAGCGCCACTTTGGTCATCGAGAACACGAATGCCCGGCTCACGTTCTCGAGCGACTTCTCCATCGGCCAAGCCCCTGGCCCCGCGGTGTACCTCAACACGACCAACAACCCGAATACGGGCCAGCCGCTGCGCGTAGGCGCGCTGAAGAGCCGCAACGGCACGCAGACCTATGACTTCGTGGTTCCCGCCGGCAGGCGGTACGCGTACGTCATCATCTGGTGCGACCCGTTCAACGTCGCGATGGCCGAGGCAGCGATCCAGCCGGCGCCGTAGTGCCGATCCGCGGCGCTGTCAGTTCCCGTTGCGTACCCGGAACAGGTAGCTGAACTTCACGAACGCTCCGTCACTGGTGCGCTCAAGATCCGTCGGACGCATGGTCGCCGAGGCATCGACTCCCGTGCCGTAGCCGACGAACACCACCGTGCCAGGACTCGGCAGGTAGCTGATCAGCCAGTCGGCACGCCCCAGGAGCGAGCGCCGCGCACCTTGCACGGAGAGCGTGCCGGAGGACGACCGGCGAAAGAGCGGCTGCTCCGTGCGTGGGTCACGCAGCGCACTGCGGTCGCGGGACTCGACCTGCCCGACGAATCGCAAGAATAGCGCGCGTGAGAACTGGTACTCCAACCGCAGTCGCGGGACGACCTGTGTGCTGAACTCCGTCCCATCACGCGAGCGGACGAACCGCTGATAGCGGAGCAGCGTGCCGATGCGAAGCTGCGACGAGGGACGCAGGTTGACCTGGGCCTCGACCTCGGTGCGCCGCACGGTGGCAGTCTCGAAGAACTCCGGCTCGGTACCAGCGGTCGCGGTGAGCGTCGCACTCGCGAGGCGCCATTGCGGCGTGTTCACCGCGAGCGCCACGTTGCTCGCGACTTGCGCGACGTTCGGGACGAAGCCGACGGTATCAGTCCCGGTCGGCGAGAGTACCGCGAAGTTGGCGTACCGCCGCGGGTCGAAGTTGATGCGGAGGAGCTCCGGAGACACACTCACACGCCAGCCACCACGCAGCGTCATCGAGTTGTCCAACGACGCGCGCGACTCGAGCGGCGACTCGCGGCGCTCGAATCCGTTGTACGTCCACAGCGTGCTCGCGGTCAGGAAGTGCTGACGCTGATCCCACCAGCCACCGCTGGCACCGAACCACGTCAATCGCTTGTTGACCTGCGCGCGGACGTAGTCCACACGGTTGACGAATCCGGTTTGCGTCTCGAACTGGGGGCTGAACCCGGTGATGGCGTAGCGATACCCGAAGCTCCGTCCGGACCGCCCGGTGTTCGCCTCCCAGAGCGACCCGCTGCGCGTGACGCTGTCGCGCGTCATGCTGGCGGCATAGCGCAACTCGATGCTGTACACCCGGGCGAACTGCAAGCGCGAGTCGAACCCGGCGACTCGATTGAACATCCGGCCTTCGCTGCGATCGGTGAAGACCAGGCCGGCCGTGCTCTGCTCCCCGAGATCGCGACGAATGCGCACGATGTTGAATCGCGGGCTGGTCCGCCCGTCGCGGCCACTACTCGGCGCATCGATGGCCGAGAGCAGGCCGATGTCGGTGCGTGGTATCTTGCCCGTGAGCTTGAGCGCCCCCAGCGGCTGCACGATCGCGCGGGTGTTCACCAAGCGGTTCGGCGCATCGAACTGCTCGCTGCCCTCGACGAAGAACGGACGCAACTCAGGGAAGAAGAGGGCGAAGCGCACGTCGCCGGGGATCTGTCCCACGTCCGTCTCGACCTGACTGAAGTCGGGATTGGCGGTGGCGTTGAGCGTGAAGTTGGACGTGACGCCCCATCGCACGTCACCGCCCGCCTCGCCACGTGTGCCGTAGCGCCAGCCGTCCGACGACGGCGTCCCGGTCGTCGAGGTGATCGAGGTCGGCGTGAGGTCGAGGACGAGTCCGCGCTTCATGCCGGTCATGCCGCGAAGGTACCCGGCTTGGGGGATGAATCCCTGATTGGCACGCGAAGTAGGCGCCCAGGTGTCCTGGTAGCCGGAGCGCTGCGTCTGGCGGACGATCTGCAGCCCCCAGTCCTGCGTCGATGCCGCCTGATAGCGGATGGACTTGAATGGGATCCGCATCTCCACCGAAAACCCGTCGTCGAGGAGTTGGCCCTTCGACTGCCACACATAGTCCTGTGAGAGGTCGACGGCCTGCAGTGAGGCACGCGAGACGCCGGGTCCGGCGGAGATATCGGTCCGCATCCCATCGGCCTGCACACCGAAGGCGTTCACCGCGAACACGAACGAGCGACGTCGATCGTTGAACGTGTCGAGATGCAGAGCGACCCAATCATCACTGCTGATCCGATCGCGTTCGGCCAATGTGGCTTGCACCGTTCCTGGCGGCGCGTAGGCGCGAATCCCGACGTACAGCGCATCTTCGGCATACCAGATGCGCACTTCGGTGTCGTCCTCCGCCGGGCGCCCGTCGACCGGACTGTACGATGTGAACTCCGTGAACAGCGTGGCCTGCCGCCATGCGGGTTCGGACAGAACACCGTCGATGGTGACCGTGTCCCGCAAGCGTGGCGCGGAGGCCGAGATCGCCCGCGCGCGTCCCGAATACGTGCGCGACTCGACCACCGGCTGCGGAGGCACCGCCACTTGCGGCGTGCCGACGGATTCGGTCGTCTGTTGGAAGAGGGCGAGCAGAAGGGGAAGCATTGGCTCCGTGAAATCTAGCCCACCGCGTAGAGCGACGTCTGATCATGGCGGCGCGTCCAGGGGCATGTGACGCCCCGGAGCATGTGGCGCCATGGAAGGCGCTAGCGATACTCCGGCGGGATCACCGGTGTCGCCTGCGGCTGCGACCTCACGTAGGCCGCGAGTGCACAGGCCTTGGTCCCCACTTGGTCGAGCGAGAGACCTTCGAGCAGGCCCATCAAGAGTGCCGCGGTGAAGGCCTCGCCCGAGCCGACGAAATCCACCACAGGCAACTGCGGTGCCAAAACCTCAACCGAGAGCGTGTGCGAGCGCAGCAGTGCTCCCCGCGTGCCGCGCGTGAGGACAGCGAGCCGCAACGCGAACTTGTCGCACAGCGCGAGCAGGATGTCGCTCTCGGTGCTGCCCCGCACACCACAGCGCCGCGCGACCTCGGGGAGCTCGCGCTCGTTCACTTTCACGGCGTTCGCCAGCGTGAGCGAGGTACGAATGGTCTCCGAGTCATAGAAGTCCTGACGGAGGTTCACGTCGAACAGCCGCCACGCCCTGGGCGACGTCGCGCCGGCGGCGTGCCGCACGGTGTTCCGCGACTGCAGGTTGCGCTGCGCCAGCGTCCCGAACGTGAGTGCCTCGGCCCGCTTCACCACACGCTCGATCTTCGGCGACCAGTCCATGTGGTCCCACGCCACGTTCTCGGCGAAGTCGTACTTCATCGTGCCCTTCGCGTCGAGCTTCATCAATACCGTACCGGTGTTGTAGGAGCGGATCTGCGGCACGGTGTCTCGGTGCACGCCGGCCTCATCGAGCTTGTTGTACGCCATGTTGCCGAGCGAGTCGTTGCCGACCGCGCTCACCAACCAGGATTCCGCGCCGAGGGCCGCGCAGTGAATGGCGACGTTGGTCGGCGCTCCGCTCAGCTGGGCTTCCTTGGGGAACCGGTCCCAGAGGATCTCGCCGACGCTCACGATGACCGGCTTGACCTGCACGACCTTCTGCGAGCGGCGAGAGGTGCGCGGAGCGCGGATCGACTGGGATGGGCGGCCAGGCATCGGGTGGGGCGGGCAGGAGGAGTCAAGTCGTGCGCACGGGGCTCGTCGCGTACGGCGAGCCGCCGAGTGAAGATGTGCGAGGCCGAGCCCTGAGCGGAAGTGGCGACGCTCCCCGGATGCGATTGGCGCGACTCGCTCGGACGGGCGATCTTCCAGCGCACTCCTCCGACTCCATGCGCTCATGAAGATAGATCGTGTATTCGCAATGAGACTCGTCTTTTCCGTCCTTTGCGCCATCACGGCGCCGGCACTCGCCGCGCAGGCCACGCTGCGCACCGGCGAACTGCAGCTGCGCGTCGACAGCGTGGGCCAACTGTCATCGTGGCAACATCCGTTGACCAAGCGCGAGTATCTGGCGCAAGGGCAGCCGGCGCCGTTGTTGAGCGTCGTGAACGGGACACAGCGGGTCGCGCCCACGCGCATGACGGTGCGGCGCAGTCGCGACTCGGCGATCCTCGCGCTCGCGTTCGCCGGCCTCAATGCACAAGTAGATGTTGCGATCACGGAGAAGCCGACGCACCTCGTTCTGACGGTGGTCCGCGCCGAACCCGCCTCGGCCGTGCACGCGATCATCTGGGGCCCGTATCCGACAAACATCGGGAAGACCGTCGGCGAAGTCATCGGCGTCGTTCGCGACGGCGAGACCGCGATCGGACTCCAAGTCCTGAACGCCAAGACGCTAGGTGGCGCGCTGCCCAACGACGAGGGCAGCACGTGGGCGCGCGGCATCGCGGCTGCGACTACCGAACTCGGGAGCACCATCCAGGCGTATGCCATCAACCGCGACCGCGAGCGGCGGGTGGACGCGTGGGGCGGCGTCTACAAGAACATGCCGGTGGCACGGATCCCGGGGGAGACGGTCGTTGGCAGCGCCATCGCGCTCTTCGCGAGCAAGGAATCCGACACATTCGCCCGACTCGAGCGTATCGCGATCGCGGAGATGTTGCCGCGCCCGACGATCGACGGGGTCTGGTTCCCGAAGACCCGGCTCTACGAGCGCTCGTACATGATCTCCTCGTTTGGTGAGGCTGACGCCGACGAGATGTTGGCCCATGCGAAACGCTCCGGACTCTATTCGCTCTATCACGAAGGGCCGTTCAAGAGCTGGGGGCATTTCGTGTTGGACGAGGCGCAGTTCCCCAATGGCAGGGCCGCGCTTCGCCAGATCGTCGCCAAGGCGAAGGCCGCCGGACTGCACCTCGGTGTCCACACGCTCACCAACTTCATCAACACCAACGATCCCTACGTCACGCCGGTCCCGGATGACCGACTGAGTGAGACGGGGTCGTCCACGCTCGTGCGTGACGTCTCAACGACCCAGACCAGTATCGAGGTCGCGTCGCCCGAGTACTTCGCACCGGTCAAGGACAACACACTGTTCACGGTGAAGATCGGCAAGGAGTTGATCCAGTACCGCGCCGTGAGCGAGTCGGCGCCGTATCTGCTGCTCGATGTGCAACGCGGAGCGTTCGGCACGACTGCCGCTGCGCATGGCGCCGGGGCGAAGGTCGGCAAGTTGTTCGACCACCCCTACAAGGTGTTCTTCCCTGATTTCGCCATGCAGCGCGAGGTCGCGACCAACCTCGCGAACTTCCTCAACGAGACCGGCGTCGACCACATCGACTTCGACGGGCACGAAGGTGCCCTCGCGTCGGGGCAGGGCGACTACGCGGTCGCGGTGTTCGCCGAAGATGTGCTGCGACAGACCAAACACGACCTGATCAACGGCACGAGCATCAGCAAGACGTTCTACTGGCACATCGGCTCGTACTACAATTGGGGCGAGCCGTGGTACGGTGGATTCAAGGAGAGCATGCAGCAGTACCGAATCGACAATCAGGCGTTGTTCGATCGCAACTACATGCCGCACATGCTCGGCTGGTACCTGCTGACCGAGCAGACCACGCTTGCGGAGATGGAGTGGATGCTGGCGCGCGCGGCGGGGTACGCCGCGGGCTTCGCGATGGTCGCGCGGCCGAAGGCGTTGCGGGCCAATCAGAACAGCGGCGTGTTGCTCGACGCGATCCGCGAGTGGGAGGACGCGCGCATGAGTGGCGCGTTCAGCGAGGCGCAGCGGGCGCTGTTGAAGGACCCAGCCAACGAATTCCATCTTGAGAAGACCGGCGACGGCGCGTGGGAACTCTCTCGTATGCTGCTCTCGCCGCTGTTCACGCGCACGCGCGTGGAACGGCAGCCGGGTGAGCCGACGTCCACGACCTGGCGCATGGAGCAGACCTGGGCCGAGCAGCCGCTGCAGTTCCGGTTGACCGTGAGCGGGAAGAGCGGTGCGGTGCGGAAGATCGTCGTGCAGGTCGATCGGTTCGCGCCGATCACGATCCCGGGTGAACTCGCCGCCGGAGAGAGTGTGGTCTACGACGGCACTGCAGAACTGCGGGTCTACGACGCGTTGGGGAAACCCAAGGAGCGGCACACGCTCACGGCAGCTCCACCGCGGTTGGCGCCGGGTGCGCATGACGTGGTGATGGATTCGGAGTTCGTGGGGGACGAGGCGCCCGTAGTGCAGGTGCAGTTCAAGGGGCGCGGGGCGGGGGAGGCGGTTCGGCGGCGGCGGTAGCCGGATCCTGCAGATAGAACTCGCGGAGCAAGTCGTACAGCTCCGAGTGACGCGAGCGCAACTCGTCCGGTCGTTCGAAGAAATGCTCCGTCAGCACTGCGAAGAACTCCGCAGGGTTCGTCGCGCCGTATTCGTCGATCACGGTCCGTCGTCCCTTCGCCACGGCGGCCTGAAGCGTCTCGAACTCGGACTGCATCGTGCGTGCCCATGCACCGTACGCCACGAGCGACGAGAGCAGCGGTGTGCCGTCGAACGAGCGATCCTGATAGTCCAGTTCGTGGGCGAACTCATGCAGGATCACATCGCGCGCGTCATCATGCTCGGTGAGGCCGTGCGTCACGCTGTCCCAGGCCAGCACGATCGCACTCATGCGACCGGTCGCGAGTCCCGCTGCGGCCGTCTCGGACTCCTCCACGATCCCGCCGCCGAGGTGTTCGACACGCTCGTGCGCAACGGCTGCGGGATAGACCAGAACCGACTTCACGGTCGGGAAGTAGTCCTCGTCGCGGTGCAGGAGTAGTCGCGCCGCTTGCACGGCGATCGTCACGCGGATCTCGTCCGTCATCTCGAGTCCGCCGCAGCCTTCAAAGTGTTTCTCCGCGAGGAGCACGTGGGCATGTCCCAGCACCTCGGCCTGCTCAGCGGCGCTCAGTCGTGCGAACAGCGGGATGTTGCGATCGACGTAGGCCCGCCACGTGGGCGGGAACGGCTGAGCGCGCCATCGGTCCCGGCGGCGGCGGCGGAAGAAGTCGAAGACCATGATCGAGGAATACGTTAGCGAAGGCCCGGCGACTCGCGTTGCCAGGTGATGAAGTCCACATCGATGCCAGCGGCGCCGATCGCGCGGAGTGCAGCGTTCGCCTTTCCACGGTGATACTGACCGTGAGTCAGCAAGTGAATCAGGATGTCACCGAGTGGTGTCCGGAACTCTCGACCGCTGGTATTCGTGTATGTGACATGGCGCTCGAGGTCTGCGGTCGTCAGCGCGCCGAGAAGTCGGTGGAGGTGCGCGTCGAGCCTCAGCCCCGCCTGCGCGAGTTCCGCCAGCGTCATCACGGGCCAGACGGGAAGTGTCGCGCTTCTTCCCTCGACGCGCGCGATCCAGGTCTCTTGTGCACCGCGGATGTGCGCAAGTTCCGCCAGAACGGTGCTGATTTCCGCCGACGCGTTCCTAGCGGCCGCTAGCAGCCGCGCGTCCGCCCACGCCCCGTGCGTGCCGAGTCTCTGTAGGTAGTCGATCATATGGTGAAGTTCTCCTCCTGATGGTGTGGCAAACGTCCGGTCGTGCCATGGCCGCGCACCTGCGCCCGCGACGCGCTGATCGGTCGGAAACCGTCGTGAGGGCGGCCGCTCACCGTGTCTCCACGCACACGAGCCACCCGGTTGGGCCCCACCGACGTCGCACGCTGTCGCCTACCTGTCCCTTGAATGCGCGCCCTGAGCCGAAGCACGGTTCCGGTTGCGCGACGAACCCCCGGCGCTCCAAGACGCGTGCCGCGATCACCGACGTATCGGCTGCGCGAACCGCGTGTTCCGGAGGCACGGGCGCGAGTCTCACACGGCCATAGGGGACCGGATCACAGCCGGCCAACGCGGAACAGAATACGACGATCCCGGATACGCGCCAGCGGTTCATGCTGACCTGACGTCAAGTTGTGGCGTGGTCGTACACATCGCTTCGGGGCGGCGGCCGCACCGACAAGAGTAGAACGATAAGGCGGGCCCGCCCTCCCGCTACCCTAGCCGGACATCCGTCACCCACCGTCGTTCGGGCGCCGCCACCGGGTGCAGGTGGTGGACATGAGTGCGCACCGCGTCACCCGACTCGATGCAACAGGGGCTCTCTCATCCAGCGCGACCTTTCGTGGCTTTCCCGCGACCATCGCATCGCAGGGGCGCAGCGGAGCTTTCGTCATCCTCGTCGACGACTTCAGCGGCAGGTATCGCCTGGAGCGCTGGGCGCCCGGCGACTCCGGTCGGCCGCATGTCGCGCTGCCAGCGACGGAGCCCCGTCCACCGGAGACGATCGTCTTCACCGCGATGGCGGTCGCGACCGACGGAACCATCGCGCCCGCCCAAGACATCAACGAATACCGAATCCAGGTGGTCGGCGCGTGTCGCGGCGGAGCACGGTGCGCCTCGTCCGGGCGCGGCACCTCCCGTCCCGCGGCCGGGAGGCGATCCCGACCTCAAGCCGCACATCGCCATCGACGGTCTGCAGTACGACGACGTGGGGGGACTGTGGGTGCGCACGATGCGCGGGGACCATGCGGGCACCGTCTTCGATGTCTTCAGCGCTGGTGGTGCCTTCCTCGGCGAGGTGCGCCTCAGTGGAGTCGTTGCTGCGTTCGCGTTCGCCGGTTCGTGGCTCGCCGTTGCTTCCGAGACCGACGAGGGCTACCCCGTCGTGCGCATCTATCGAGTGTCCTAACGCGTGCGGGGCGCAGGGCAGGCCCGACGCCGCAGCCCGCGATCCGGGCGACAGTGCGTTGCCGTCCGCAGCCGCAGGCTGCATGTTAGCCGGGCCCTGAACCCGGCGCGCACGCGCACGCCGGCGCTGCGCCCCCCGCTAGCCCAGGACGCCACGCATGCAGAGATCGTTGCCGGTGATGGACCAGCGCGGATTCGGCGAGACGATGCGCCGAGATGCCTGGTGGCTCCCGAACATCTTCGTGGTCGCGGTGCTCTCGAGTTTCATCGCCTACGCCACCTGGGCCGCGTTCCAGAACGCGCACTACACCTTCGGCCCATACCTCTCGCCGTTCTACTCGCCCGAACTCTGGGGCGCATCGCCGCACGCCTGGTTCGGGCCCAAGCCCGCTTGGTGGCCGGCCTTCGTGCCGTTCTCGCCGGCACTGATCATCCTCCCCGTCCCGGCGCTCTTCCGCTTCACCTGCTACTACTATCGCGGCGCTTACTACAAGGCGTTTTGGGCCGACCCGCCAGCCTGCTCCGTCGGTGAGCCGCGCAAGACGTACTGGGGCGAGCGCTCCTTCCCGCTCGTCATGCAGAACCTCCACCGGTACGGGCTGCTCCTCTCGTTCATCTTCCTGATCTTCCTCTGGCACGACGCGTGGCTCGGACTCTGGTGGGATGATGGCGTCGGCGGCACGCGATTCGGCATGGGAGTCGGGTCACTCGTGATGATCGTGAACTGTGCGCTCCTCTCCGGCTACACGCTCGGCTGCCACTCCATGCGGCACATCATCGGCGGGCTGCGCGACAAGATGTGGAAGTCACCCGTCCCGAAGTTCGCGTACGACTGCTCGAGCGCCTGCAATCGCGGCCACATGAACTGGGCCTGGTTCAGCCTCTTCGGCGTCGCGCTCACCGACGTCTATATCCGCCTCTGCTCCATGGGCATCCTCACTGACCTGAGGATCATCTAGATGGCAGAATACGAACGGATCGAGCATGACGTGCTCATCATCGGCGCGGGCGGTGCGGGGCTGCGTGCCGCGATCGCCGCGGCCGCGACCGGCGCGAAGGTCGGCCTCGTGTGCAAGTCGCTGCTCGGCAAGGCGCACACCGTGATGGCTGAAGGTGGCGTGGCGGCGGCGATGGGACACGTGGACGACCGCGACAACTGGCGCGTTCACTTCGCCGACACCATGCGCGGCGGCCAGTACATGAACAACTGGCGGATGGCGCAGCTGCACGCACAGGAAGCGCCCGACCGCGTCCGTGAGCTCGAGAAGTGGGGCGCGGTCTTCGATCGCACCACCGATGGCCGGATCCTCCAGCGCAACTTCGGGGGGCATCGGTATCCGCGGCTCGCGCACGTCGGTGACCGCACCGGCCTCGAGATGATCCGCACGCTCCAGGACCATGCGATCCATCTGGGGATCAACGTCCATATGGAAGTGACGGTCAGTGCATTCCTCAAGGACGGCGACCGCGTCGCCGGCGCGCTGGCTTACGACCGCGAGAAAGGACGCTTCAAGCTCTTCGCCTGCGGTGCGATCGTGCTCGCGACCGGCGGCATCGGCCGTGCGTTCAACGTCACGAGCAACAGCTGGGAGTACACCGGCGACGGACAGTCGCTCGCGTACGAGGCCGGCGCCGAGCTCATGGACATGGAGTTCGTGCAGGTCCATCCCACCGGGATGGTCTGGCCGCCGAGCGTGCGCGGGATCCTCGTGACCGAGGGTGTGCGTGGCGAGGGTGGCGTGCTGCGCAACAAGGACGGCAAACGCTTCATGTTCGACGACATCCCCGACAACTACAAGCCGCAGACGGCGGACAACGAAGAGGAAGGCTGGCGATACACGCAGGGTGACAAGAACGCGCGCCGCCCACCCGAACTGCTCACGCGCGATCACGTGGCGCGCTGCATCCAGCGCGAGGTGCGCGACGGCCGCGGGTCACCACACGGCGGCGTGTTCCTCGACATCGCGTGGATCAAGGAGCGCATCCCCAGAGGCGCCGAGCACATCAAGAAGAAGCTGCCGTCGATGTACCACCAGTTCATGCAGCTGGCCAACATCGACATCACTGCGGTGCCGATGGAAGTGGGACCCACGACGCACTACATCATGGGTGGCATCCGTGTGGACGGCGACACGCAGATGTCGAGCGTGCCCGGACTCTTCGCGGCGGGGGAATGTGCGGCGGGACTGCACGGAGCCAACCGCCTGGGTGGGAACTCGCTCTCCGACCTGCTTGTCTTCGGCAAGCGCGCCGGAGAGCACGCGGCCGCGTTCGCGAAGGCCAAGGGCGCCGCGCGCGTGGCGCTGCCGGAGGCCGACGCGGCCGTGAGCGCAGCACTGGCGCCGTTCGATCGCAGCGGCCCCGACTCGCCGTACGCCATCCAGCACGAACTGCAGGACATGATGCAGGAACTCGTCGGCATCGTACGTGTGGAAGAGGAGATGAAGCGTGCACTCGACGGCGTCGCCAAACTCAACGAGCGCGCGAAGAAGGTCGGCGTGCGTGGCAACCGCGAGTACAACCCCGGCTGGCACACCGCACTCGACCTCAAGCACCTGATGGTCGTGTCCGAAGCGATCACGCGCGCGGCGATCGAGCGCAAGGAGAGCCGCGGTGGTCACTTCCGCGACGACTATCCGGACAAGGATCCAGCGTTCGGTGCATTCAACACCGTCATCCGGAAGGGCGCGAGCGGCGAGATGCAGCTCGAACGGCGCCCCATCCCGCCCATGCCCGCCGACCTGAAGGCGATCATCGAGGAGCAGAAGACCTGATGCCTGCGACGATTTTCAAGATTTGGCGCGGCGACGCCGGCAAGGCCGCCTTCGTGGACTACACCACCGAGATCACCGAAGGGATGGTGGTGCTCGATGCGATGCATCAGATCCAGGCCGAGAATGCGAACGACCTCGCGATCCGCTGGAACTGCAAGGCCGGCAAGTGCGGATCGTGCTCGGCCGAGATCAACGGGAAGCCACGGCTCATGTGCATGACGCGCATGGACGAGCTCCCGGCGGGCGAGACGGTCACGGTCGAGCCGATGCGTGCCTTCCCGCTCGTGCGCGATCTCGTGACCGACGTCTCGTGGAACTTCGAAGTCAAGAAGCGGATCAAACCGTTCAAGCCGCGCGCGCCGGACGCGGCGGACGGGACCTGGCGAATGGACCAGGCCGACGTTGACCGCGTCCAGGAATTCCGAAAGTGCATCGAGTGCTTCTTGTGTCAGGACACATGCCATGTGCTTCGCGACCATCACATGCACGATGAGTTCATCGGGCCGCGATTCCTCGTGCACACCGCGGCGCTCGAGATGCATCCGCTCGACACCGAGAACCGCATGAAGGACCTGAAGGACGACCACGCGATCGGGCTCTGCAACATCACCAAATGCTGCACCACGGTGTGCCCCGAGCACATCACCATCACCGACAACGCGATCATCCCGCTCAAGGAGCGCGTGGTCGACGAGTTCTACGATCCGGTGGTGAAGCTGGTGCGGCTCGTCATGGGGAACCGGCAATGACACTCAAGCCAGAACTCAAGCGCATCTCCAAGGAAGGCGTGCCGGCCGCGCTGCAGAAGGCGCATCGCTATCGCGTGCTCAACGACTCCGTCGCCGCGGAGAGCATCTGCCTCGATGTCCTTGCGGTGGATCCGTCGAATGTCGAGGCGATCGTGACGCACGTGCTCGCGATCACCGATCAGTTCCCGGCAGGTCATGCCGCCGACCGGGCGCGCGCCGAAGGCGCCGTCGCCGCGCTCAAGGATCCCTACCGTGTCGCGTATTATCAGGGCGTGATCTGCGAGCGCTGGGCGAACGGGATCCTGCACCGCGCCGGCTCCTTCTCGGGCGAGATGGCCTACGACTTCATCGCTCAGGCGCTCGCCTGGTACGCCAAGGCCGAGGCGCTGCGGCCGGCGGGCAATGACGAGGCGATCCTGCGGTGGAACACCTGTGTGCGCACGCTGCAGAGGGAACCGAGCGTCAAGCCGCGCGATGCGGAGGCGTGGGAGCCGAGCCTCGAGTAGGTTCGCGCGCGCGAGCTTGAGGGGGAAGTTACGAGGCGGCCGCCCCTCGACGGCATCCGTCTGGCGCATTCCCGCCTGCCGCCGCAACTTCTCGCGGTGTCGAAAACACCCCAAGCCGAGTACGTCGCGGCCGCGAAGTCCGCCGGCCTTCGGTACGTCACTGACGCCCAGCCGGGCATCACTCGGCGACGCGTCGGCACCGGTTGGGCTTACCGGACCGCGTCAGGCAATCGAGTCTCCGATCGTGAGGAGCGGCGGCGCCTGGCGTCGCTGGCGATCCCCCCGGCCTGGACCGATGTCTGGATCTGTCCCGACTCGCGCGGTCACCTGCAGGTGGCCGCGCGCGTCGGGACAGATCCAGACATCGGTCCAAGCTGGGGGGATCGCCAGCGACGCCAGACGCTTCCGCTCCTCACGATCGGAAACTCGAGTGCCTGACGCGGCCCGGTAGGCCCAGCCGGTGCCGACGCGTCGCCGAGTGATGCCCGGCTGGGCGTCAGTGACGTACCGAAGGCCGGCGGACTTCGCGGCCGCGACGTACTCGGCGTGGAGTGTTTTCGACACCGCGAGAAGTTGCGGCGGCAG